>JAQTSI010000070.1 GCA_028711365.1 Methylococcaceae bacterium | reverse complement strand
CGAGGAAGAAGAGGAGAGCGTCGGCAAGATGACGCTGGAAACCTATTATAAATGGAAAAATGGGGATATGACCGAACTGCAAGCGGCGGGCATGGAAGACATGGATTCTGAGGATTAGAGTTGTTTCCATTGATAATTCAATGATTAAAAATATATTTTTAGATTTCAGAGACCGCCAGATAAGCAAAAGAAGTAATCGATGAATATCTCCAAATGATTTCTAATCCGATGCATCAGACAGTGAAAATGCTTCATTCCCCCAATCGAGTATTTTACAACGATTTTGACGCGCTCCAGTTGGATCTCATGGTAAGCTTCTGCAAAGGAATCACGAAGCTGGTAAAACTGCTGCTTAGTGATGCCTAATTAGTGCTCTGACGGTTCGTTCGCTAGTTTGTTTGCAAAATTTCTCGAAAATCACCGTGTTTTATGTCGGCTTGTTATTCTTGCTATCTTATACCACGATTAAATCGTCATTTTCAGCAGGAACATCTCTAAGATATAATCCGACCGTCCGAATTCTGCCTGCGACCCATGGGAGCGATCTATCCCCTGGCAGCGTTCTCGGCTTAAGCCGTGGGAAGCTTTGGACAGAGGATAAGAATGCCAATTCACCGAAATAACCCGATTTGGAGAATCATCATGCTGGACCCCATAACAAATGCCGCATCAAACTATTCCGAAATCATCCTCGCCGATCGGCCGATAGGTTACTGGAAGCTCGACGAGGCCACGGGTGCCATTGCCAAGGACTCCTCCGGCAAGGGCCATGACGGCAAGCTTCAGGGCGGTGTCAAGCCGGGCGAGGCAGGGGTTGTTCCGGGGAGCCGCTCGGCCGGCTTCGACGGCGCGACCGGCTACGTCGAACTGCCCGCCGCGGTCTGGGGAGGCGGCGCGGAAATCACGGTCGAGGCCTGGATGAATAGCAGCGGGGACACCGGGGTTCTCCAGGCCGTCGTCAGTTCCCTGGGCGGCAACGAATTCGTGCATCTGCAAGTCTTCACGGACCCGCAGAGGCCGGGCGGAGTGTGGGAGGGGAGTATCGGCGCCTTCACCGATGCCGGCTGCACGCATCTGACGGGCGTGCCGCATACCCCGCTGGGGGTTTGGCGGCACATCGCGCTGGTCGCCAGCCCCGGCCAAACCTGTCTCTATGTGGATGGCCAGGTGGTGGGCACCAACCCCTTGAAGTATTCCAGGATCAACCCGGCTTCGGTGATCCATATCGGGAACGGCTACCAGGGCGGTAGGTTCTTCAAGGGCCAGATCGGCGAAGTGGCGGTCTACGACCATGCGCTTTCACCGGAGCGGATCAAGCTCCGCGGCGATTGGATAAAAACCGGCAACAAGCCGCCGAGCCTCGACGCAACCCCCGCTGCCCAAGCCGAAGCAACGCCCGTCTCTATCGAAGAGCAAATTTGCATCGTCGCTCTCACGGACGCAACGACTGCCGCTCCCGCCGAGACAGCGCCCACCGCCTGTGCCAAGGCAACGCCCGTCTCTATCGAAGACGAACTCTACGTCGCCGCTCACGTCGAGCGACTGGTTAGCGCCCAAAACCTCATCAAGAATTACGTGATCGGCGCCACTGCCCTGGGTCTGGTGCCATTGCCGCTGGTCGATCTGGCCGCCATCATGGCCTTGCAGGTCAAACTGGTGCATGGCCTCGCCAAGCACTATGAAGTGCCGTTCAAGGAAAACCTAGCGCGCTCCCTGGTAGCCTCACTGCTGTCCGGGACGATCTCGTCCATCGGTTTCCTGGGCCTGGCCAGCTTGGCCAAGAGCGTGCCGGTGCTGGGCGCCCTGGGCGGCACCGGCGGCGTGGCGATCGCCGGCGGTGCCGTGACCTATGGGGTGGGACGGGTATTCGCCGGACATTTCGAGTCCGGCGGCACCCTGATGGATTTCAATCCCAAGAAGAGGAGGCCGCAGTTCCAGCGGGAACTTCGGAAAGGGAAGCAAGTCGCCGCCGGGGTAGAGCCGTAGATCGGGGTGATGAGGTGCTGTTGCGGGTGCGCGCCGATGAATCCGGCGGCCAATGGGTCATCCGCATTCCAAGACCCGTGTTCAAAGAACTGGCTCAATTTAGAGTGGGTGCCAAAGCAAGTGTCGGGTTTTTCGAGTGTTTAATGAGCAGCCCTGCGGGAAGCATTGATCGGGTTCCCAAGCCCCCGCTTGGGAACCACGGATACCGGGTAAAACCGCACGGATATGAGCCATCCGGGTGCGGATACGAGCCGCAGGGAAGCCCCGATGGGTTGAAACCACACCCCGGCATGGCGTATCCGTATGGTTATGGGCAAAACCTTGCGGTTGCGGGATGAAACCATGTGGATACGCGGTAGAACCGTGCAGATATGACCCGCAGGGAAACCCCGACGCCTCATAGCCGCGCCCCGGCAAGACGTAACCGCATGGTTTTAAGATCGATCCGCACGGATACGCGCAGCCGGGAAGCCCCGGCAGGCCGAAACCGCAGGCCAGCCGCCCCAATCCGCGCCCTTTTGAAGCCTCCGCGCTCCCGGCAAGGCGCGCAGGAAGCGGGATAGACGATTTTCGACGCGCCGGACGGCGTCCGGCGCGTCCCTACCTACGGCCATCGCACACTGGAAACATCGACCGAAGCCAAAGGAGGACCATAGATGTGCTGAGGAACGAAGCGCATCGCTCGCGCTCTCGATTGATGCGGTTCGCAAGCCCACCGCCAGGCCCGTCAGGAAGCACCGCCCTTCCTGGCTCTTCAACCCGGTCAGGGAGAGGAACCTGAGCGACTCATCAGGTTCGGATGCCGCTTGGCAGTTTCGTGTCGATTCTCTGGTTTTGCTCGATGCTCACCGCCCTGCCGTCTGGACTTTGCCCGAAGGCGAAGCCGATTTCCCGGCTTCAATCCCTACCCCACCACCGGCTCCAAGACATAAGCCATGCTCATACTCCCTCTGGAAAAATCCATCGACTGGCATAGGCCGCCGCTCGTTACGATCCTGCTGATCGTCATCAACACCCTGATCTTGCTGTTCGCCCCGGATGGCAGCGAAACCCATGACGGCTTGATCCAGCATTACGGCTTCATCCCCGCGGAGCACCGGCCCATCACCTTCCTCACCCACACTTTCCTCCACGGCAGTCTGGGCCACTTGGTGGGCAACATGATCTTCCTGTTCCTGATGGGGTTCGCGGTGGAAACCACCCTGGGCTCAGGACTGTATCTGCTGTTTTACCTGATCGCCGGTCAATGCGCGGTATTGCTGTTTTGGCTGCTCAATGCCAACAGCCCTATCCCCTTGGTCGGCGCATCGGGTTGTATTGCCGGATTGATGGGACTTTATTCCGCGTTATTCGGGCTGCGGCGGATTCGTTTCTTCTACAGCCTGTTGTTCTATTTCGGCTACGCCAGCGCCCCGGCGATCATCTTGCTGCCGATCTGGGTGCTCAACGAGCTTTACCAACTCTTATCCGGCGAGGACAGCCATATCGCCTACATCGCCCATGTCGGAGGACTATTGGGCGGTGGACTGCTGGGACTGGGGATCAAGCGCTTCGGAGGGAAGGTGGATACCGCCTATCTGGACGAATCGGCGCGCAGTCAAACCCGCAATTTGCGCTTCCAGGAAGGCATCGATCAGCTCAAAGCCCTGGACATCGAAAAAGCCTATGGAACTTTCCAGACTCTGCTGGAGGCCGATCCCCAGGACGGCGAGGCGCTGCTGCAGTTGTACAAGGTCGCCAAATTCAAACCGCAAAGCCCGCGCTACCGGGAAGTGGCCGAACGCTTGTTGAACTCGCCGCCCGATCCACATATCGCCGTGAAAGACCTACACGAGGCATTTGCGGATTACCGCCGATCATGCTCAAGCCCATTGCCGCCGGATCTGATCGCGGCGCTGGCGAAACGCTTTTGCCGCGGCGGCTTCACCGATACGGCGGAAACCCTCGCCCAGGAACTGCTCGCCGACGGCCGGGAGGAAGCGGCCGATCTGTTGCTTTTCCTGGCCGCCAACCTGACCGATCGGGACGAGCAGAGGCGTTATCTGCATTTGATCCTGGAAAAGTATCCGCACCATGAGGCCACCGTCATGGCGCGACAGCTTCTCAACGGCTAAGCAGGCGACCGTTGCCGACACTCTGCAAACGCTCGGTCAATTGCAGATACTGGCGGATTTCCTCGACCAATTCATGCTCGGGATGATCGCGCAACAGGTTCTCCAGTAGGGTCTTGGCCTGCTGGTCGTCGAACTGGTACTCGCATAGCAGCTTCGCTTCCAGCAAACCGGCGGCGGGCACGAGTTTGCGGGAGCGAGGATAATGCTGGCCGAAATCGTTGAGCAGTTTCAGCGCGACATCCTGCAGACGGCCCTGCCGATAGGCGGTTTCCGCGATTTCGACGGCATGCTCGCCGTTGTCGATCGCAAATTCGGGGACTTGCTCCAGGCATTGCGCCGCCACCGCCAAAGCATTGCTCTTCTGCCCCTTGACCATCAGCAAGTTGATGTATTCCTTGCCATTGCGGGCCAGTTCGTCCTCGTCCTCGCCCAGCAACAATAACTTGTGATAACGCTGAAAATGCTCGGGATTCGCCGAGTGCCGCAATTCCTGCTTCAACCGCGCCTTGGCGTCGTCGATCCGGCCTTCGCTGATCAGGATATTGATCTCCGCCAACAACTCATCCACCTTGGCCTCCGTCTTCGCCGGCTTGAGCTCATATTCCTTTACCCCCTCCAGCCCCAGTTCCTCATGATATTGATAGATCGCATAGCCCATCATGTGGAACATGATGACGATGAAATAAGCGGACAAGAAAGTCGACAGCACCATGAGCAGCGGCAAGGGCAACAGGGGCAGCAAGAGCTGTGTCACCACTTCGCTGCCGCCGCTCAACAGCAGCAGGAAGAAATAAAGCAGGCCATAGGGCCAGCCGATGCCCGCCATCAACTTTGCGTTATTCACCGGATTGATGGCGAACAGCAGACTGCCCGTCATCGCCAGCAGCATGACCGAGGACGGTATCGCGAGATTCACCGCGGCAAAAGCCAGGATGGCCGCCACTTCCCCCAGGAACTCATAGGCCGTACCGACCGCCAGGAACATCAACAGAAAAATGACGTACTGCTTATAGGGCGAGTGATTGTGGGAAGCCTGCCCCGTGGTTGGCGGTTCCAGGTTCCCCAAGGCGGTATGCTCCAGCAGTCCGTAGGCATATTTCAAGGTGGCGAGAAAAATGAGCGCGGGGACGATCATGCCGACGATCGGCAGGAAGAAGCCCAAACTGGCCAGGGACAGCACGCCGATATAGATGAGATTGTCAAATTTCGCCGGATACCGAAAAAACTGGGGGATACGCTCCCAAAAGGCGGGAATCGCATTCCCCATACCCAGGGAATACAAGCTTGCTTTGCAGAGGGGACAGACCCGCTCGGTAGTCCCCCTGGCCGGGGTTTTGACGCATTGTGGGCAGAAATGGGTTTTGCAGGAAGGACAACTCCAGCGGGCCGGGGTTTGGCGATGATATTTGCAATAGATTCTTTCCATCGTGCGTATTCCAGGAACGATAAGACGGCGGTGCCGGATTGGGAATGGTGCGTTATTTGCCAGCGCCTAATCGATCAGGAAATATCCTGCGACCAGGAAAGGTAAGGCCCAGAGGGATCTCAAAAATGGGCGCCTGGAGACTTCCCAGTGCGCCGCGACGAATATGAAACCCACAACGGGAATGAACAGATATCCCAGCCCCCACCAAACGGACTCCTGAAAGGCTTTCACCATCAAAATCACCCCATAGATCAATGAAATGATTCCACCGATCACCAACAGGGCAAAACCGATTTTTTCCTTGCCACCTAGGTCGGAATTCCTGGCAAGAAATGTATCGTGGTTTGGAGAATCGTCTTCCTCAACGTCGATGTTTTTTCCTTCCGTTTCGCCACTGGGACGATCCTCCGCCTTCTCGACGCTACGGCTCTGCCCAGCAGGGAGAGCCGGCTTGTCAATTTCAGGCTTTGCGGCGACCGGCGGGGGAGCAGCCGGTTGGACATTGCTGCGGGGCTGGGTATTACCGCAGGCCGTTGCCCGGTCGGAGAACATCATTTGCCCCTTGGCGTCCCTGCACTTGTAAATGTTCGGGTAGGCGCAAACCGAAAAAAACAATATCAATAATAAAGCAAACAACCTCATCATAAATGATCTCAATCAGTGCGGGGGCTTGCAAAATGGCGCTTGTGACCGCAGTTTCATCCCATCCATCAGGTCAGGGCCTGTACCGGAATGCCCATTACAAATACACGAAAATCTCCGAACACATCCGGCGCACGCCGGATTCAGCATCCAACCGAGTATTGGTGGGCTGGGCGTAGGGCAAGGGATAGCTCGCACCGCCCCCGTCGCTCCGTCCATTGGTCTTGAGACTGAAGCCATGTTCGGCGGCAGGAGCTTGCCAGAGCGGCAGGGATTGATCGGATTCGAACACCCAGGCCTGTTGGCCTTCGAGACTCACCGGTTCCGACTTGCGGCTGAAGCACAATTCCCCGGTATCGCCGGATTTCGCCCGCCGTTTGTCGATGCCGACCACCTGGCAATGCTCGAAGCTGCGTTCCAGCGGGGCGGTGCTGAACAGGTAATAACGCCATAAGGTCTTGCGGTTGGCGAAGTGCAGGGTGAATGTCTTCGGTTCCGGCTTACCATCGGCAGTGATGACCCGGCAGGCTTCGGGCAACTCGGCCATGGCCGGGCCGCCGGCGTAGATTTCCACCACCCCCCATTGCTTCACCGCCGGGATGTCGCTGAGGTAGAAGCCGCTGGGTTTCCTGCGGTTGACGGCCAGGCGGTAGTAGCCTTCAGGCAGTTGACCGAGATTGACCGGCAAGAGGCGCGATTCGCGTTCGCTCGTCTGGCCTTGCCAGACGGTTTGCCCCTTGAGGGCATCGCTTATCTTCAGCTTGGCGCTTTTCAACGGCGGATCGAAGGTTTGGCTGAACTGCTTCGCGCGCACCGGCACCGCGCCATGGTCGAAAGCCCTGGCGGGTGGATGCAGCAGCCATTGACCTCCCTCCTCCCGGAATTCCCGGAGGTTGTCAAAATAGAACAGGGTCTCGGAAGGCGGGCCGGCGCTTTGAGCGGCATCCATTTCGGTGTAATGGCCCAGCCAGGGATCGGTGCTGGTGAGGATAAAGCTGAAGGGGGTCGGTTCGTTGAAAAGCGCCAGTAAATCCAACGCGGGATCTTCGGCATAGGATACCGAACCGCCGTTCGCTGCCGGCCTGAACAACAGTCGGTAACGATCGAACAGGCGTTTGCAGGCGGCCGAGGGGCTCAAGGCGAGCACCCTGCATTGGCGGTCGGCGAAATAATCGTGGAAGATCTCAACGGAGAAAAGGGTTTTATAGGCTACGGCCATGGCTCACATCCCCACGGCCGATCCGGAAGCGACCGGCACCCGCTCGGCGATGCGGCCGGTCTGGATGTTCAGCATGCGGGCCTTGTATAGCACGGAAGGCATGTATTTGCCGCCGAGATTACTCCATAGATAGTTTTGCGTCTGCATATCCAGGCTGACCATGTCGAGGCTCAGCTTGTCCAGCCCTTCGGGAAAAGCCGGCCCCGAATGGGGCGAGAAGACGGGATTGCTCTGGAAGAAAGCCAGCGCGGCGGAAAGGAACTTGAGCGCTTCCAGGTAGTTGGCGCCGAAATGGGCGGTCACCAGGATGAATAGGTTGAGGTTCAAGGGGGGGGCGACCCGCACGGCGTTTCCCGGCCTGGCCAGACCCGTGGCCGGTGCGGCGGATTCGCGCTCGACATTGACCAGGGTGAGGATGAGCTTGTTTTCTATCCCCAAGGGCAGGGTGCCGTCCAGATTGGTGAGGCTGGACATGACGGCATGGGCTTCGGCGCTGGGATACAGTCGCTTGAGAAAATCGTCCAGTTCTTTCAGGATGAAGGCAAAAGTCTTATCGATCATCGCAGGGTTCCTTCGTCGCACATAGGGAAAATGTGTCGGCCTCGTCAAATCATCGACCTTAGCGCCCCTCCTTGGGATACAGTCTCCGCGAGAAATTCATTACGCGAAACTTGATTTTAAATGCTAAACCGACTCCGGTCATGTGTACCTTCGACCAGATGACGAGGCGACGCCAATGTTACGTGCCCTGTTTCCAGCGGACGATCTCACTCGGGAACTCTTGCGCCACTCCTCAGGCAAGCTAATTTCCAGAAGTGATTCCGGATCAAATCCCTACGCTTTCGTTTTGCTGTCTAGATCGGCAAAGTTGCTAATCTTCACCGTGCCATTCGGGAATCTCGCCACGACTTCCAGTTGACCGCCCATCGCCTCGATATGGCTGCGCAGAGTGGAGATATACATGTCAGTGCGCTTCTCGATCTTGGCAATAGCGGGCTGCTGGACAAGCAGCGCCTCGGCCAGCATCTTCTGCGACAGGCCACGAGCTTGACGCAATTCGTTGAGTGGCATCTCTGCCAACATGACCTGCGCTTTGGCCTCGGCGCGGGCCTGAGATTTGGGCGACATTTGCGCCCGCAAGTCTGCAAATTTTTTAGCCATCGATCAATCCTTCCTTTCGAAGTTGCACAAGGTGCTCGTCGTACAATCGGTCGGCGATAGGCACATTCGTATCGTACCAACGGTCATCGCCTATCTTATCTCCACCGATCAGCAGGATGGCCGATCGACGGGGATCAAAGGCGTACAGTGTGCGTAACGGCCGCCCCGCGTGTTGGGTTCTCAGCTCTCGCATATGACTGTGCCTCGAACCGTTGATCCCGCTGCTGTGCGGGAACCCAAAATCGGCCCACACTCTTCCAGCAATCGCACGGACGCCGCCAACGACACTTGCTCATCCTCGGAGAGACCAATCCACCACTCGCCAAATTCATCGGTGTACTCGACATCCCAATTCATGGACGAAATATAGCCCCGATAAGATATTCCGTCAATGGAATGAGTATAGACAGTTTCCGCCGCCGCCTGCTTGAGCGGTGTTGCGTTGGCGGCAAGCATGGCGTTCCGCAGCCCCAACTGGTAGAGACTACAGCACTTACATGGACAGCCCTTTTCACGAAGGCTCATATTCAAATCACCTTGCCGTCCTTGCGGAACTCCCTGCGGATGCCTTGCCGTATGTCCTGCAACGAGATCGTATCGGTTCCGCGCCGCAAGGCCATGAGCGAAGCATAGCGCAAGACGTTGATGATGGCCCCGCCGGCCACTTCGAATTCCTCGGCAATGGCCCTCAAATCCACCGAGGACTCCAACTTCGACCGTTTGGAAAAAGCGTTGCTCCACAGGCGAAAGCGCTCTTCCGGTCCCGGCAGGGGAAAGTAGATCATCGATTGAAACCGCCGGGAAAAAGCCTCGTCGATATTGCCTTTCAGATTGCTGGCCAGGATCACGATGCCGGGAAAATCCTCCACCCGTTGCAGCAGATAGGCCACCTCCTGGTTGGCATAGCGGTCATTGGCGCTGGAAGTCTGGGTGCGTTTGCCGAACAGGGCGTCGGCTTCGTCGAAAAACAGGATCCAGTCATGGATCTGCGCCTGGTCGAAGACCCCGGCCAGATTCTTCTCAGTTTCCCCTACCCATTTCGACACCACCAGGGACAGGTCCACCCGGTATACGTCCAGACCGGTGGATTTGCCCAGCAGCGAAGCGGTGAAGGTCTTGCCGACGCCCGGCGGGCCGTAGAACAGGCTGCGGAAGCCGGGCTTGATCTTCCTGTCCAACTGCCAATCGCACAACAGGGTATGGCGGTGTTCGATCCAGGCCTTGATTTCCTCGACTTCGTCCAGGGCCTGCGCGTTCAACACCAACTCGCTCCACTCCTGCGCGGTGCTGATGCGCTTGGCGGGAAAATTGCCGCCGAAAGCAGGTTGATAGCGTATCCCGCTGGTATAGCGGTCGAGAAACTCACGGCTCAAATGTAAAGGCGTGGAAAAGATGCCGGAAAGACCGGAATTTTCTTCCAGTTGCAGGATCTGGCCGGAGCGGAAGAAATGCCCCGGCTCGAGCAATAGTTGCAACCGAAACCGCTTTTCCAGGTCTCCGCCGGCGAGGATGAAAGCGGCAGTCTCCAAAGTCGGCCAGAAACCGCCATGAGCCGGGGAAAACGCCCCGCCGAACTCGGTGTAGCCGCGGCCCAATTCCGCGTTCTTCATCAGGAACGGGTCCAGCAGTGGCGGGCGTACATGCGGAGCGAAGGCCAGAGCCAACACCAGGCGCTCCTCGAAGGAAACCTCCCGTTCGCGCAAAGTTTGCGCATAAGGCGATGGCTCATCGGCCAACGAGGGCGGCTCGATTTCGCGCACCTCGCTAAATTCGCATTCGACGCCGAAATGCAATTTGATGGCGGTTTCGATCAGGGTCGAGAGCCAGGCGAGTTCCCGCTCCAGGGTTTTCGCATTGTCCGCCAGCTTCGTCTTCATCGCCATTTGACTTGCAGCAGGGTTTGCATCCAGCCCAGTTTGATCAGGGAGAGATTCCAGGGCAAGGTATCCAGGAGGATATCATAGGATTTTTGGGCCACCGTGAGCGTCCAAGTCTCTTCCTTGCGCACCAGGCGCCCTTCCCGCTGCAGGAATGCCTCGCGCAATCCCGCGATGGAGGTATGGTGGAGTTTACTCCAGTTGCGGGTGAACCCATACAGCAATTCCTCGGATGAGCGGCGTTCGTCGTCGGTCAACCGGGCTTGAGGCTCCAAAGGCAGCGAGGTTTCCAGGCCGCAGAGAATCTTGTTCAGCAACAGCCGGTATTCGGGCGCCTCTTCCTCGGCGCTGACCAGATATTGCAACAGGTAAACGGCGCGGCATTGCGCCGTGACATCGCGGAAAGCGCCTCGCTCCTGCAGGTCCAGCATCTGGAAATAACGGCTGAGGAAAGGCCACAACAGGACCATGCCGGCGTTGTCGACATAAAAGGCTTCATTCTCGGGCAATTCTTCCGCCGCCGATGTACCCGAACGGAGCGACTGGCGTTTCCCTTCCAGGCCGGTAGGCTCCTTGCCGGAGCTTTCTTCTCGCTCGCAATCGTTCAGCGCCCTCAGCAACCAGCCCCGGCGCGGACTGGATTGCAACAGGATCTCCCGGCGCAAGCGTTCGCGCAGTCCAGCCTCCTTCACCCCTAGCTCGGCCGCCAGCCGGCGCGGCAAGACCCGCAGATAAGCCGCGAAATCACCCCGTCGGTGCAGGCAAAGCAGCCATTCGTCCATGGCCGCATGCCGCCAACGCCGCGGCGAACTTCCCGCCGTCATGGCCGAAGCCCCCTCCACCGCGTCAAAAACCCGCTCCACGAGTTCATGTTCTTGGGGTTGCAGCAAGCGCAGAAGGGAATGAAACGCCTCCCTCGGAAACATTTCCAGCAACCGCGCCCTGCCCTCGCTGCGGCCTGCGGCCCACTGCAACAGGCGAAGCTCATCCCCATGATGCTTGCCCCATTCGGACAACACGCAATCCGCCAGAGCCGCCAGATTGCCCGGCTCGCAGACGGGAGAAAGATATCCCTGCTTCAGGAAATACTCAAACGCCGACAAGATAGCGGTAGGCTCTTGCATTTTTGGCGCTTCTTCGACCAGCGGTTCATCCGCCGATGAGGGCAATGTCTGATCGGTGGTTTTATCTTCGGCGATAGCGGGAGTCTCCCTATCGCCCATCGATCCGGCGAAATACCCCAGGTCGCAGTCCAGAACGATCTCCCGCTCCACCCCATCCAAAGCCCGCAGCAAGACTTCACGCGCGCCTCCGCCCTGCCTTGCGATCGCCTGCCTCAGTGATGGAGGCCATTCGAGGCTATCGCTCGCTTCCCCGGCGGCCAGGCGGCGCAATACGTCGCGGAAATACAGTCCCCAATCGAAGCGCCTTCCGCCCCGTCGATGAATGGCAAGCAACAACTCGTCGCGGAAGATCTCATCCCGATGGCCAGAGGCAAGTCCCGGCATCAAGGCGGTCAAAGCATTCAAGGCCTGTTGCGCCACCGCGTTCTGCGCCGGCAGGAGCAGAGCCAAAACCGATGAAAACAAGACTTGCGGAAAGAATTTCGCCATGCGCAAGCGTTCCGGTTCCCTGCCCACGGCCTCCCGCAGCAGCTTGCGATAGTCGGCGGAATGCGAAGGCCATTCCCGTTCGAATCGTTCGGCCAACGCCTGCCAGCTAGCTATGGGTCCGGATTGCGGCAGGCATCCGTATTGCAGGAAATGGCGCAGCACCGACAGCGCTTCGGTGAATTCCCCAGCCACAGGGAGCCCTTCGAACGGCAGGGTTGCGCCGGTTTCGGGAACCGGCGGCCTCTTCACGCCAGACGCAGCCCCATCGCCCGGGCCTTGGATCTGCGACAACGCCTCCACGACCGACCGCAAACGGGCTCGGGTCTGCGCTCGGTCGCGGGCGATGCGCAAGAGCACATCGACATATAGCGCCACCGATATCGACAGGCGTTGGGCGATGAGCCCGGAAACTTCGGCGATGAACCCCCGTTCCGTGAAGCCGGGAGCATGGGGATCGAGCAAGAAGCTCAACACCACCTGCCAATGGATCTGTCTGGCGCGACGGCGTGGGCCGGGGGGGAAATCATCAGCCGTTTCCAGACCTGCACCCAGGGAGAGAAAACCGAGGATGAATCCGGCATGGGCAGTGGACAAAGCCCGCACCAGCCGCGCCAGTTCAGGCTCGGGCAGGTAATGCAACAGCCGAAGCAGCACTGCCGGCTTGCCGCCGATATTCTTGAGCGCCGCAAGCAAGCGGCCCTCCTGTGCGGCGAGCGCCTCGGCCAACCAGCGTTGGGGCGCATCGGAACAATCCACGCCGATGTGACCGGTTTCCAGGAAAATCATCAAACTAGCGAGCGGGTCGGCGGCATTCGGCAAGCGGACTTCAGCGATCCCCGTTTGCCCCTCTTCAAGCCTCCGCCCCGCACCGGCCAGATCCAGGCAGATGCGCTCCAGCGCCGGATCCGCCTGCGCCAATGCCTGCAGCAGGCGCTGAAATCCCGTGCCATAGCGGCTGGCTAAGGCCCATGCCATCCGCCTCACCCATTCAAGCTGCAATGTCGGCCGGTCCGCAGGATTCAGCAGAATGGCCAACAAATACTCCCTTGCCCGGCGACGGAACATTGCCGGCGCTGGCGGCTGAAGATCACCCCGACCGGCCAGGGCTTCCAAAGCTTGTCGCAAGGTTTGAACGAAAGCGGAGTCAGTACCCGCGAGCAAGTCGATCACCCGAAAATAGAAAACCTCGGGCAAGTGCCAGACCATACGCCTGATGGCGACCTCCTTAGGACCGATGCGATGCCAAACCGCGATGAGTTCGGCATCACCGATCCCGGCCAGCCAGGCCGCCAGCGCCGGCTTGGAACCTCCGCGCAGTACAACCGGTGAAACGCCGTACATCAGCAAACGCTCCAGTTCTACAGTGACGGAAGGGGCCGCCTCGGCTGACGCTGAGAGCGAAGCCCGAACTCCGCTCATGGCGGCTTCGAGCCGGGGCGCGGGTGGGGAACGCCGCCTGATCGCTTCCAAGGTCCCCGACCAAAAATCCGCCAGCGCTTGCTCGGCGGAGCGAAAGCGCCGATCCAGCTCGGTCCGCACATGCCAAACCAGCGCCTCGAGGCGGAAATCCCTGGGCGCGGCCAGCAGGAAACCGAACACCAGCTCCCGCAGGAGCATGCTCGATGCCGCATCATCCAGTCCCGGCAGGGCATGAATGCGGCCGCCCTCCTGCAGGATGTCGAGGAATTCCTGGATGATTTCCCCGTCGGCGGGAGCCAGTTGCTTGAGCAGCCGCCGCGCCGTCGAATCACCGAGAATGCCCGTCAGCCGCTCCAACACTGACGGGGCGCCCTCGAAACCGCATAGGGCGGCGGCCAAGCCTTGCGGATTTTGCGCGCTCAAGCGGGAAAACAGACTGCGTAAATCGGCGGATCTGGGTAAAGGATTCCAAACCGGCAAGCTCCCATGGCCTAGCCAATAGACCAGCACATCCCGTTCCGAATAAGCCCCTGGCCTATCCTCCTCGCTCGGGCTCGCCGATGACTCGGCGTCCTCGGCGATCCAGCCTAGATTCGCTTCTTCCTGGAGCGAAAGCAGCACCGCAGGCAAGGTATATTTCTGCGAAACCGGCAAATGGAAACTCTGGGCACAGGCGATGAGGCTTTGCAGCAGCTCGTGGTAGGCAATCCGATAGCGTGCGGCCATCCGCGTCAAGGTGCTCTTGACGAAGGAGCGGGCATTGAAACGGCTGCCCCGCTCCACCAAAAGAAAGGTCAGCACGAATTCCCACAACGCCTTGCCGAAGACGCGGGTTTCCTGCTGCACCAAGGTCCTGCGCGCTTGGACCCGCAACACCTCGCCGACATAGGCACAGACCAGGTTGGCGCCCGCCGGCTCGAGCAGGCCGACCAGACGTTGGATCGAAGGCTCCGGGAATTCCCCCGCCAAACGTTTGCGGACCGGCTCCTTAAGTCCGATGCGCCTCACCAGGTAGAGGAGTTCGTCGGGGGATTGCCTGATCAGTTCCAGCAAAAGCTCATCCAAGCCCAACTGCGGCGTCACCGCGGACGGGGAAACGCCCCATTCGAGAAACACTGCCAGGATCTGCAGCCTTCGGCGGTTCAAACTCAGCTCGCCCGCTTCTGCCGCGATGGAGGGATCCATGGCCAGCTCCGGGTATGCCGCGAACCGGCTGGCTCGCCCGCCTGCCAGGCTCCGGGCGCGCAATCTTAGACTCGCATCCCTAAGCGCTAGGGAAGAGTCGGAGGAAATCGCGGCGAAGCGCTCCATTAGTTCGTCATCGGCCAGGGAATATCGCCCCGCCATCTGCCGCAATACGCTGGCGATCGAGGCTGCGGGATCGAAATACGCTCCCCGTTCGGCCAGCAAATAAGCCAGCATGAACTCCCAGCCCGCTCTTTCGCTTTGGATGCCCTCCCTCGCACCGAGAACCCGGCCCAGGTTGCGGACGGTCTCGATGATGAAGCCGAGGTCATCGGGCTCCAGCAGGCGAACCAGTTTGCACAGCAAAGCGGTGGAAAGCTGGTAAGCCATACGCTTGCGCACGATCGAGCGTTGGCCCCATGTCCGCAGCAGGCGCTTCAGTGGCAACGGGAATCGGTCCAGCACCGCCGACAGCAGGCGATCCGGATTGCCGTTCGCCGGGATTCCCCGCAGGAGAAAGGCGGAAAGCTCCGCCAGCGGAGCGGGAAGCGGTTCATCGGGCCAAGGCGGCGTTTCCCCACTTTGCCGCAGCAAGGCGACAGGAATCCTGGCGGCCAGGTACTCTCGAAGGCGGTTGCCTATCCGCTCGGCAAGTTCTTGTTCCAGGTTCTGCTCGGACAGAATGCCAAGTTCCAGTTCGATGCGCTCGAACCCATACACCGTATCCGCATCGGCGAATTCGGCCAAACAGTCCTCGAGCACCCTATTCAGGTCTCTCGAGGAAAAATCACCGACCCGGTTCTGAATCCGCCTAGCCGCGTCTTCCGAGGCGGTCTCCAAATCGAACACGAGGGTACGGATGTCATCGCCCATGTTGGATTGACGGCGCGAAACCTAATGGGCGTGGCGCGAACGGCGGCGCTCCAGTTTTTTGATCGTATCCTTGAGTTTGCGTGGCAGATCCCCTTGCTCCATCGCTTCCTGCCGATCCGGCTCCATCCGGCTCTCGCCCTCGTCGGCGTAATTCCGATTCAGCCATTCGATGAATCCCTTCAATGAGTTCGACAACAGGTCCAGTTCACTCGGGTCATTGACCGGATTGAGTTTCGCAGATTCCCATCCCCAATAAAGGGTTTCGAACCACTGAAACGTTTTCTTGTCCAGCCAGTAGCATCGATAGGCGATATGGGCCGGGCAGTTTTCGCGAATCAGGTTTTCGGCGAAGTGCCTAAAACCCTTGTTGGCCAGGCGTTTCGTCCAATTCGGCAGGAAAATGCTGATCCTGAACGAATAGAAATCCTCCTTGACAGGCGTGGCACTGGGTCCGAACTTCCCCCGTTGGGATATTTGCAAAATCCGTTCGGACAATTCGTCCTGCGCTTCCAATGCCTCGCTTTCACTATTGAACGAGCACCCGCGGGCCAGGTCTTTTTCCTCACCGCTCAACACCGAATAATACCCGCCATGATCGGACTCGATCCGATAATGGCGGGGATCGGCGCCGAAACCGAGGATGTCCTCGACCCACTGCCGAGCCGTATCCGGGTCAGGGCATTCGAGGCATAAACCGGATTCGTCCAGTTTCATCCGCCCCCGGCAGTCGAAACCGCTACTCTGCAAGGGCCGAAGCAGGATATGCTCGACGATATAAAGTCCTTCCTCCCTGAATCCGCCAGAATTATCCTGATCTTCCAGACGGGCTTCGGAGCTTGTTTGATGAAGCAGCAAAGGCCGTTTCGATGGCTGGTACCGGCCCTGTTCGTCGAAATGGCCATGTAAACCGAGCAACAGATAAAGGCGCTGTTCCAGGCCTGAGCGATGACGCCAGACTTCGAAGGGTTCCTGCTTCGGTGCGGAAAAATCGGCCACGTCATCCTCGGTCTCCTCTTCCTGCGCTTGCAGGCAATTCAAGCCCCTGCCCCGTCCACTGCTCAAATCCACATAGCGCTTGAGGAATTCGATCTTCCACTGCACCAGTTCCCGGTAGAAAAGAACCGGCTCGCCATCGTTCCTGGGATCGCAGCGGAGCAGGGAATCGTTGTCGAAAGCCTCGTTGAAACGCGCTAGCAGATGGTCGAGAAACCGGTTTCGGCGCCGCAGAAACGCGCTTCCCTCATCCTTGACGATGGCCTGCAAGCGGCTTTGGTAATCCTCGACGATTCGCCTGCGGGCGTTCTTGTCCGAATCGGGAAGACGCTGTAGGTAAGTATTCGGCCAGGGGGCGCCGGAGCGCAGCCGGGTCAATCGGGTGACCAGATCCTTGATTTCCTCTTCGGCCTGAAAGGGGGAGGTGAAGCGTTTTTCCCCGTAGGCGATGATGTCCCCACTCGCCTTGTCGCGGAGGATCACGCTGATCTCGCCGTTATTGTGATGCCGGCATTCGTATTGGGATTCTCTCACCCCGTTTTTCAGGATCTTGCCCGCGCGCTTCTC
>JAQTSI010000370.1 GCA_028711365.1 Methylococcaceae bacterium | reverse complement strand
AGGCGGTTTCACCGATATGACCATTCTTGATCGGTGACAGAATGGTGAGCGCATAGGCATTACCACTAATATTGGCCATGATTCTATTCTCCTTGCGAAAGCGCGGCCAGACGCGCCGCTTTGAGTTTGTGCCCCTGCATTCTTTCCTCGACCGCCTCCGCCGCCATGCTCACGATGGGGGCCGGACTCATTTCTCCCAAATCGAGCTGGAGATTCCTCAGCAGGGCGTTATATTGCTTGAGGAATTCATCAGGTTTTGCGTCGCGGTTCTTTTCATCAAACTCGATCAAAGCCGCTTTCACTCTCTTCGCCGCCTTGACGTCATTCGATGCGGCCAGAGGGTAAGCGTTGTAATAATGGTTGGTTTCGATCTGATTATACTGGATGTATTTATGAAAAGGCGTCAGCGCCACCGAATGCGGATAGCGGATGTTAAACTTCCAGAACAGATCGAGTCCTCCGGGGATCGAAAACGTGAACGAGTCGACGTATTGGTCCCAACTGCCATTGAAATTACTGAAAAACATCATGTAACTATACTTGAGTTCTTCCTTCGGCTGAGAGGGGTCCAAATGTGGAAACCGATTTTTGTCGATGATCGTCCAGCGGGCGTAATGAATCAAAGATAAAGTGATTAGACCAATCAGGGCGGATGGTATTTTTATCGCTATCCAGAATATCAATTTATTAATCCCAGCCAAATACCATTGCATTGGCGTAATGACATTCATGGCGTAAGCTTTTCCGGCAATATTCGACATGATGATTCCTCCTCGACGGATTATTATTTGTATTTATTCTAGGTTTTAAACTCCGGAATTCCCGCTCCCAGCGGATAAGGAATTCGATCCACAAGCATTCAGGCCAACGGATCGACAGGCCGCGGAGTTCGATAACGCTCCTCGGCATATAGGCGCAGCACAAATCGGCCGGCCCGGGTTTCACGCATGGCGCTCACCACGCTTTGAACTTCCGGCGGTGATTGATCGAAAGTCGGAAGTGGGCCTTGCTTGCCGGGATAGCCTCCGTAACCGACCGGCAGCACCAAAGGTGCGCCGGAAACGGCAAAAGCGATGTCGGCTAGCGTCATGCGCTCGCCAAGCAGATAGGGGCGACCATCGGCGAGTCGTTCATCCACCTCGGCAAAGGATTTCTTCAGCACCGCCAGCGCGTCGTCGGCTTTCTTTCGGCCCAACCCCAGCAAGAACCATAATAACTTCGACGGCAAGGGATAGAGATTTTTGACGGTCCACCGCTCCAGATCGGGAGTACCGATGCTCAGCGGGTCCAACATGATTTCCCGATGGGGAAGAAAATGGTAATAAGCCCAGGACACGGTTGCCGTCCCCATGGTTCCGTTGTAGACGTCCCATAAGCGATTGACGTCTTCCTCCATGCCCTCGGGAATCAATCGCCTTTCACTGGAAGCCAGTGGATCAAAATGGTCGACTATTTCTCTGATTCCGCTCAGCCTCCGGTTTTCATCGACATAGAGAGGAAACTGGGTACCCAGATTCAATGGGATAGCGAAGAAAAAATACGGCGGGGCATGAGGTTCTTCCCGGTAGTCGATACCATAGTGGCGTAAGGTCCAGCGACCATTTTCGCAGTCGCTGCTGGGAGGAAAAGTGATTAAACGAGGCAAAATACGGCCTTTTTCGCTGGCTACCATAACCCGTTACCTCCGGTTTGAAGTCATTTTTTATTCGTCGAATTCAACCATCCAATGCACGGGAAAAGGTCCGTCGCTCTGCACCTGCCCGGCATCACCCACGGCCCGGCGCAATCCCTTCCGCTTCAATACCGCTTTGGCGATACGCGGGATTTGCACGCGGTTGATATATTGCCCAAAGCAGGTATGCAAACCGTAACCGAAATGCATGTATTGGTAATCGGGACGATCGAGGCGGAATTGGCCGGGGGACTTTATCTTGCATCCGTCCATCATCGCCGATTGGGTAGCCGCCAGTACATGCGCCCCTTTGGGTATTTTGGTGGCGCGCAGGGAACCCTTGCCGACGACATAATCTTCCGCCGCCAAGCGCCCGATTCCGGGAGCGAATGCCCGAAAGCGCAGGGATTCGAGCAGGTATTGGGTCAACAATGCGTCGTTGTCAGCCCTGGCGGCGGCTTGGGCATCGGGTAGGAGATCGGGGCGGGACAACAGATAGTCCAGCATGAGAACGGCGCATTTCGAAGTGGTGGGAATGGCGCCGATGATCAGCCCGATGAGGTTGTTGCGGATATCCAGATCGGTCATGCCCGGCAACCCGCTGTCCTGCATTTTTAGGCAACGCTCCAACACGTCGTCGTGCTGGCCTCGGTTTTGTTTTCGTTCGGCAATCACCTCGTCCAGATAGCTTCGGGTTTTCGCCGCCGCCGCCAGGGCGGTTTCCTCCACTTGCGGGTCATCGGGGTAAAAAAGATACTGGAACATCGAGGTGGCCGCATCGGCAAATTCGGCCTCGTTCCAGCCGGGAACACCGAAATAATCACCGACCAGGCGGGTGGGTACGAGCCGGGTCAGTTGCCAGGGAACGTCTATCCTTCCCTGGGAAACTGCCATGATTTGGCTGGCGCAATCATCGACGAAAGGGGCGATTCGCCCTTCGAGATCGTCTCGGCGCACGGCCAGGCGCATGTTTGAAACATCCCTTGTGTACCGCGGCGTATTTTGCATCCCTAGAAAGAAATTTTCGCCGGCGGTCACTCTCTCCATTTTTTCCCGGTAAGTGACCTGGAATATATCATCTCGGGCCAGCACTTCCTGTACATGGTCAAAACGCGTCACCAAAGCAAAGTCGTTCAACACCAGGATGGGTTTAACCCATCTTAAAACCCTGAACACCGGATCCAAATGATCCAAAGCCCAGGCTTTGATCCTATCGACAATCGAATTCTGGGAATCTGCCGCCATACCGCCCCCTATGTCAAACCCGAATACCGTTGACAACTATATGCAGTCAAACTCATATCGAAATCCTGGCGATAGCCAACATGTTCGATAATTGGGATTTATTTGCATCAAGCCGGAGCGATGCTAACGCTTTTATAAAGCCGGTGCAATGGATTTCTTAAAGCAGCTTGAGAACCAAGCTCGGGCGGGAGACTACCACAGCGTGCGCAAATAGGCCTCGAAAGCAGGCCATAGATCGCGCAGGAAATACTGGTCGGTATGGTCGTAAAAGTACCCAATCCGAAAATTCATGCCGATGAATTTGTGCAACATCGTCGCCAGCCATGCCTGACTCACCGCAATAGGTAGTAAATTAGGATATTCCCAATATACCCATGCCCAAACCAGGGCTGCCATGAAACCTAATGCCATGATCGGCGCATTGGGTAAATGAAAAAGGCTGAACACGCAGGCGGTAAGAAGGGAGGTCAACAGTCGTGATGAACCATACGCCTTCAATCGGCGAAAGCGTACGGCATAGAATTCGAAATATAGCCAGCCTTGGGCAAGAGCAAACAGCGAATAGAACAGAAATTGTCCGAGGAAAGCCCTCCAGTCGATGTGAAACCTGTCTCGACCCATGCCCAAGATCACCCATGCCAGAATCAGCAGTGTCGATATCAGCGTGAAGAGGGCAATGGGCCGGCAGGATGGGGCAAGATTGTCCAAGCGGAGAAACCCGGTTCGCCACGATGGGGAAACTCCGTGGAACTGGGGCGGGTCTGCGTGAAGCCTCCAAGAGATGACCGAGACATAGGCTCCGCCTGCGACCACCCAGGCCGCATAGGCGAATCCGAACCAATCGGCGCCCATGAAACGGGGCAAGGCCCACAACCCGAAAAACCACAAGGCGGCAACCATCAGCAGATCATAAGCAGCCAGGCCGGCTCGCCCGGAGAGTAATCGGGGATTCGAGTCAGCTGTTTTCCGGGAGTATTCAGCGTTCTTCATCACGCACAAGAACCATCTTGGATCGGCTTATCCTGCCGGCCAGGTTCGAGATCAGAATCGCCATCGGGGCTGCGGCGATATACATGAATTTGAGCAAGGGGGTGCCATGCACCAAACCAAATATCAATGCCGGCTGACCGCTCATTTCACGAATGTCCAGCACTTG
>JAQTSI010000369.1 GCA_028711365.1 Methylococcaceae bacterium | reverse complement strand
CATCGAGAACCGAGCCGCCGCCACCGAAACGCAGGCGCCACCGTTGAGCAGCCGGGAAGGGTCCATGATGGGGTGTCAGCGAGCACCCCTCATTGCCCGTTCAAAGCTGCCGATTGCCAGCAAGCCCCGGATTTTAGGATAATGAGGCGGCCTCGCCCCTTATCCCTCCTTTTGCCGAGAACATGAAAAAACGCCTGGAAGTCCTGCTCCGTTCCGCCATCGATGCCCTGATCAGTCGAGGCGAAATTCCCACCGATGTCCAGGCCGAGGTCATGGTGGAACATACCCGCGACGCCCGCCATGGTGATTTCGCCACCAATGTCGCGATGACCCTGGCCAAGGCCATGCGCGGCAATCCCAGGTCCGTGGCCGAAAAAATCATCGAGGCTTTGCCGGGCGATTCGGCGGTCGTCAAAACCGAGATTGCCGGGCCCGGTTTCATCAATTTCTTCATCGATCCTCAAGCGCAATTTGGCATCATTCCCCAAATCATCGAGGCCGGCCATGAATTCGGTCGCAGCGAGTTTGGGGCGGGGAAGAGAGTCCAGGTGGAATATGTCTCCGCCAATCCGACCGGCCCTCTGCATGTGGGCCATGGGCGAGGAGCGGCCTATGGTTCGGCGGTGGCCAAACTGCTAGCCGCCGCGGGATTCGAAGTACATCGGGAGTATTACGTCAACGATGCCGGCCGGCAGATGGATATCCTCGCCGCCAGCGTCTGGTTGCGCTACCTGGAGGAATGCGGCGAGGTGCTGGTCTTTCCAAGCAATGGCTACCGCGGTGAATATGTGCGCGACATAGCCCAGAGCTTGCATAAAGCGGTGGGACTGGGATTGCGCCATCCTTCCTCGGCGGTGACGGACCATTTACCGCCCGATGAACCGGAGGGTGGCGACAAGGAACTCCATATCGACGCCATCGTGGCCCGCACCAAGGCGCTGCTCGGCTCCGAAGACTACCGTCGAGTGTTCGGCGCCGGCCTGGACAGCATTCTCGATGACATCCGGGAAGATCTCTTTGAATTCGGCGTGGCATACGAGGAATGGTTTTCCGAGCGCGGCCTGACCGAATCCGGCGCGGTGGAGCGGGCGCTGGAGAAACTGCGCGTGGCCGGCCATTTGTACGAAAAAGAGGGGGCGATATGGTTCGCCTCCGCGGCGCTGGGCGATGAGAAAGACCGGGTGGTGGTGCGCGAAAACGGCCAGATGACCTATTTCGCTTCCGACATCGCTTACCACATGAACAAGCTGGAGCGCGGCTTCGACCGCATCATCAACATCTGGGGCGCCGATCATCACGGTTATATTCCCCGCGTCAAGGCGGCGATCCAGGCGCTGGGGGCGGACCCTTCCAAATTGGACGTATTGCTGGTGCAATTCGCCGTGCTTTATCGCGGCGAGGAGCGGGTGCAGATGTCCACCCGATCCGGCGAGTTCGTCACCCTCAGACAGTTGCGCAACGAAGTCGGCAAGGATGCCGCCCGCTTCTTCTATGTCATGCGCAAGTCCGACCAGCACATGGATTTCGATCTGAAGCTGGCTACCTCCCGGACCAACGAAAACCCGGTGTTTTACGTGCAATATGCCCATGCCCGTATTTGCAGTGTATTTCGCCAGTTGGACGAAAAAGGTTTGCCCAGGGATCTATTGCAGGGTATGCAGCATCTGCAGCGTTTGTGTGAATCCCATGAAACCGATCTGCTCGCCTCATTGACGCGTTATCCTGAAGTGGTGGAAAGTGCCGCATTGCAACAAGCTCCGCATCATTTGGTGAATTATCTGCGCGAATTGGCCGCCGAATTGCACGCTTACTACAATGCTTGTCAATTCCTGGTGGAGGATGCCGCTTTACGTGACGCTCGCCTGAACTTGATCGCGGCGGTCAGGCAGATTCTGGTCAATGGTCTGGGGCTTTTGGATGTCAGCGCCCCAGAGTCGATGTAGCAATGGCAAAAGATTATAAAAACCG
Source organism: Methylococcaceae bacterium (assembly GCA_028711365.1). Classification (GTDB taxonomy): domain Bacteria; phylum Pseudomonadota; class Gammaproteobacteria; order Methylococcales; family Methylococcaceae; genus Methylumidiphilus. The sequence continues at coordinate 2,112 of JAQTSI010000369.1, read as the reverse complement.
GGTTCCGGGCTATCGAAATCGCGCCAGCCGCAATCAAAAAACCAGCGGTGTGAAGTGGGCGATCGGTCTGGCGGTGGCCGCCGTCGGTTTGGGCGCCTGGCTGATATTCCACGGCGCAGAGAAGCCCGCTCCACGACAGAGCGAACCGCCCCCCAAGACGACCCTGTTGCCGGCGCCGCCGCCGCATCCGCCGGAGAAAGCGGAAGACAAGAAAGCCGTCAAGCCCGAAGACAAGAAAGGGGTCAAACCCGAAGATGGCAAAGGCGCTAAACCAACCGATCCCGACAAGATCGGTACGGTTAATCCGGCGGAGAAACTGCCCGAGCCTCGCTTTACGTTTTATAAGATTTTGCCGGAGAAGGAAGTCATCATCCCGGAGAGCGAGATCAAGACCCTCAAGCAGGAGGAAAGCCAAGGTAAAAAGCCGGCCATCCAGTATCTGCTTCAGGCCGGCTCCTTTCCCAATCCCCAGGATGCGGATAAGCTCAAGACGCGCCTTTCCGCCATCAAGATCAAATCCAGGATCGAAAGCGTCAAGATAGAAAACCTCGTCTGGAGCCGGGTGAAAATCGGTCCCTTCGCCTCATTGGCGGATGCCGATCGAGTGCGCACTTATCTGCGCAGCAACCAGATCGACAGCGTCGTGCAGAAAGCCATAGGCCCTGCACCGCATCAACCCGGCCGTTAGCCGTCAATGTCGCCGAAGATGCAGGTCAATGCGCACAATCAACCCAGCCCCCATGTGATGGGGACTTCTCTCACACCGAAGCAGGATTCTCTCTTGGCGATCTCTACCCCTATGGTTCCCGCCGCCGCCCTCGGTGTCAATGATGTGCAGCCGGTCGATGGTTACAGCCTGTTCGCCGACTGCCTGGTTCGCATGGGCAAGGCGCGGGAGGCCGAAATCAACCGCGCCCGCCGCCTGGCCGCGCAAACCGACGACCAACCCCTGCCCGCCCTGCTGGTGAAGCTGGGCATCGTCTCCGAACGCGACGTGACCGATGCCCTGGTCGAAGTCAGCGGCTTGCCTCTGGTGGTGGCGGCCGATTACCCGGAAACCTCTCCCTTGCCGGAAACCGTGGCTATCCGCTTCCTCAAGGAAAACCGCATCGTCGGTCTCGGTGCGGGTGAAGAGGCGTTCGAGGTAGCGGTGGGCGATCCCCTAGACCGAAGCTTGCTCGACGCGTTGACCCTGGCTTGCGACAAACCGGTGCGCGCCCGCGTGGGCCTGCCTTCGGAAATCGAGCGCGCCATCGAACAACAAATGGGGGCCGGCAAGACCTTGATGGGCCAGTTGGTGGATAATTTCGGCGGCGATGAAGAAATCGACGAGGCCGATGTGGAGCACCTCAAGGATCTGGCTTCCGAAGCGCCGGTGATCCGCATGGTCAATCTGATCATGCAGCGCGCCGTGGAGTCCCGCGCCTCGGATATTCATGTCGAACCCTTCGAGCAGCGGCTCAAGGTGCGTTTTCGCGTGGATGGCGTGCTCAAGGAAGTGGAAGCTCCGCCGGTGCGCTCCACCGCGGCCGTGATCTCGCGCATCAAGATCATGGCCAAGCTCAACATCGCCGAACGCCGCCTGCCCCAGGATGGCCGCATCAAGCTCCAGGTGCAGGGCAAGGAGTTGGACCTGCGCGTCTCCACGGTGCCGACCATGTATGGCGAGAGTGTGGTGATCCGACTGTTGCACAAGGAGAGCATCAGCTTCGATTTCGCCACCTTAGGTTTCGAAGGCGAAGCGTTGAAACGCTTCCTGAACGTACTGGAATTGCCCCATGGCATCATCCTGATCACCGGTCCCACCGGCAGCGGCAAATCCACCACCCTGTACACCGCCCTGCACAAGATCAACACCCCCGAACGCAAGATCATCACCGTGGAAGATCCGGTGGAATACCAACTCGAAGGGGTGAACCAGATCCAGACCAAGGCGCAGATCGGACTGACTTTCGCCAATGCCCTGCGCTCCATCGTGCGTCAGGACCCGGACGTGATCATGATCGGCGAAATGCGCGATCTGGAGACCGCCCGCATCGCCGTGCAGTCGGCCCTCACCGGGCATCTGGTGTTGTCCACCCTGCACACCAACGACCCCGCCGGCGGCGTGAC
>JAQTSI010000069.1:0-12500 GCA_028711365.1 Methylococcaceae bacterium | reverse complement strand
ATCGCGGAATTCGGAATCGTAAATGCTCAGCAAATAATACAAAAAGCGGTCGCCGATCAGGATGATCTTGACCCGGAGCGGAATCGGTTCCGGCTCCAGGCTGGCGGTGCTGATGAGGCTTAGGGTCCGCTCCAGGGATTCGATGCGGATTTCACCGGTTTGCAGGACTCGTTTGAGGGATTCCCAGGCATAGGGCTGCATCAGCAGCTTTCGTGCATCGAGGATCAGATAGCCGCCGTTTGCAAGATGCAATGCCCCCGGCTTGATCATCGAAAAGTCGGTTACCAAAGCGCCCATGAGCGCCTGATGTTCGATCCGGCCGATCAAGTTGCCGTGATTGGGCAGATTTTCGACGACGATCGGTGCACATTTGCTGCCGCCATGATCGACCAGAAGATTGACCTTGTAGCGCTGGAAGGGAGGAGAACGCACGATTTGTCCCAACAACACCGGGTTGACTTCAGATTTCGGAAAGAAATCCTCGACATGCAGGACGATGTCTTGCTCCACCCGCTCCATATAGTCCACCACGGCGGGCAGCCGGTCATAGCGGCTTTTCAATGCCTCCACATGATGGCTGACGGCGTAGACGGCAAATTCCCGGTTGAGATTCTTGAGCTTTTCCTTGGTTTCCTTGCGCCAAATCGGGAATTGGCGCAACAGTTTCTGCAATTGCTGGTGCAGATGGGCGATATTTTCCTGGATCTCGTGCTGCTGCTTCTCGTCGAGCTTCTCGAAATGATCGGGGCTCATCGTCTCGTGATTCCCGTCCACCGGCGCGAACGCAAAACTGGTGGGCGTCTCCACCAAGCTGATGTGCATTTGTTTGGCCTTGGCGCGCAATTCGTCGATGGCGCGCAGTTCCCTCAGCTTGGCCTTTTCCTCGATTTCCTCGGCGCGGGTGCGGTACTCCTCCCCCTCGAAGGTGGCGGGAATGGAAACGGAGAGTTCTTCGATCAGCTGATCCATGTCGCGGGCAAAGCGGCTGCCCTCGCCACAAGGCATGCTGAGGGCGCGGGGCTTGGCGGTAGACTCGAAGTTATTCACGTAACACCAATCGACCGGGGGCGGTTGCTGTTCGGCCTCCCGCGCCAGGCTTTCCCGTACCGCGGTCAATTTGCCCGAACCCGTAGGCCCTAAAGCGAATACGTTGAACCCTTCCTGGGCGATGCCCATGCCGACGCGAATCGCGTCCAAAGCGCGCTCCTGACCGACGATGACGCTGGTATCGGCCAGCTCCTCGGTGGTAGTAAAGTCGAATTGATTCGGATCACAGGGCTTGAATAACTGTTCTGGCGCCAGAGGCTGAAGATGTGAGCTCATGATCGGTTAGCGTTCCAGTGACGACGGTCGGGGGTTATTTAAGAAAAGCTCCGTCGAACCGGATCGCGCTGACAGACGAACATCGCTCCAATCCTCGGAGAATCAGCTTGAAACAGTAATACAAGGCGGTCTTGCGGGGAAGAGGGAGGAGGAAAAAAACCGCGCCGAACTCAGCGATTGGCCACCCCATGCGGTACATGACCAGTCGCGACATGCCGGCTGGCCGACTCGCAGTGTCCCTTTTGGTCATCGAAGAAAATGTCCGCGCCGAAAGCCCTCAGGAACGGTCCTTTCTCCATGCCGCCCAGAAAAAGCGCTTCGTCGATGCGGATGTTCCAGGCGCGCAGGGTACGCACCACCCGTTCGTGCGCCGGAGCCCCGCGCGCCGTCACCAGGGCAGTACGGATGGGTGATTGGTCGACAACGAACTGGGTCTGGATATGATGCAAGGCGGCGAGGAAATTCTTGAACGGCCCGACAGATAAAGGGGTGTGCGCCTCGGCCTTTTCATTTTCGGTGAACGCCGCCAACCCTTGGGCTTGATAGATCTGTTCGGACTCGTCCGAGAACAATACCGCATCACCGTCGAAAGCGATGCGTAATTGCTCGGTCGAACCGGCGCTGGAACTGGAAGCGTAAATGGTCGCCGCCGCATAGCCCGCATCCAGGACTTTCACCACGTCTTCGGCGTTGGCCGAGAGAAACAGGTGGGCGCCGAACGCGGCGATATAGCCATAGGGTGAGCTCCCGCTGGTGAAGACGGCGCGACAAATATTGAGCCGATGATGTTCGATGGAGTTGAAAACCCGAAGCCCGGTATCGGCGCTGTTGCGGGAAAGCAGGATCACTTCCACCAGGGGATGGGGTAGCTCATCGTTGATGGCCAAGAGCTTTCGAACCAAGGGAAAGGCCACGCCGGGCGGCAGGATTTCATCCTCATGCTCGACCTGGTAACGACAGTAGGCCTCCTTGCCTTCAGTCGTAAAGATTCGATGGGAATCATCCAGGTCGAACAGGGTCCGCGACGAAATCGCAACCACGAGCTTGTGATTCACTTCCATCAGGACTTACGCAAAATGGCTGAAGGTGGTGTAAATTGCTAGGGGATAAAGCGCGGGAATGTCACATCGCAAGGCTATATTCTGCTCGATAGTGCGGCTTTGGACAAGAATTACTCGCGCAGAGCGGGGGCACCGGCAGTGAAACGGCAACGGGAAGGCAATCTTCAAACAGAGGCGTCCATGTCAATCCCAAGCCCGACTTTACGCCCAAGGGGACGACAAAACCAAACTCGACCGCCCACGAGACGCTGCTCAACCACGCCATCACAAGGGCAGATTGCAGTTCCGCATCATCCCCCATGGGTCACATCAATGGAAATGGAACGGCTATTCACTGCTCATGGCACACCCAATGGAACGTTCTTTTGGATCGATTCAATACCCGAGGACGGGCATTATCCGGGCGTCCGAAAAAATACGGCAAACGCAGGAGATCATTGAAAACATGACCGAGCTCTTTCTCCAGCCGGAGCGAACCTGGATGTCGTGCTCGATCGTTTGGTGCTCGATCACATCTTCCGTACCATCCAGGGTCGCGCGCGGGAGAGACCGATGGATCAAGGCCGATTGGCTTAACGATCCGGAAACTCGAAAAAGATGTGAAATATTGACCATGTGTATTACCCTAGCCCACTGGGTGGGTTCCGGGGCAAAGTTCCCATAGGGTGCGAGAGCAATACGTCAGTGAGAAGAACAGCTGCACTCGTTTCCGGCCTGAGGCTGATCTCGCTCTGCCTGGCCATAGGCATTGGCACCGCCCTCCTCGGACTGACTCCGTACTTTTCCCTGTTGGAGGAAAAAGCCGGCTTGGCTTTGCTGTTCTGGATGCGGGGAGAGAAAACCCCGCCGGTGGAAATCGTGATCGTCAACATCGACCGGGACTCGTCAGCCGCGCTGGGCCAGCCGGACACTCCCAACCGCTGGAACAGGCATCTGCACGCAGAAGCAGTCCGCCGACTGCAGGCGGCGGGCGTCGAATTGATCGCTTTCAACATTTTCTTCGGCCTGGGCCATCCGGATGAAGACGAGGATCTGGCGGGGGCCATGCGCACGGCCGGCAACGTGGTGCTGGCTGATTTCCTCACGCTCAAGCATCTGCAAGACCAGGTTTACATCGAATCCCTGGAAAAACCGACCCCCGTCCTGGCCCGATCGGCGCTGGCGGAAGCGCCTTTCCTGCTGGCAAGAGGCGCCGAAAGCACCCGCTTTTTGACCTGGCACGGTGACGCCAATGAATACCCGACCCTGCCGGTCACCCTGCTGCAGCTCTATCTGTGGAAAGCCGCCGTTTTGGTGAGCCCTTTATCGCAAGACGAAGCCAAAGAAACCGGGATTTCCTCGACTCCGGCGGATAGGCTGCCAGGGGATTCGGCCCTTGCCGAACTGGTTCGGCGCTATCGGGCATCGGGCACGACTCCCCCCCTACCCCAGCTTTCCGAAAGACAGCGTCAAGCTCTCACCTCTCTCGTAAAGACCTATGCGGATCGCAGTCCGCGGTATTTCGATCATTATGGTGACACGGCGCTGATCCCCAGGATCCCCTATCAGCGCCTGATCCAGAACAGCCCGGAAGAGCTGCCCGACTTGCACGGCAAAATCGTTCTGATCGGTTTCTCGGAAAATTTCCAGCCCGAAGGCGGCGACTCGAGTTTCTATTCGCCATTTTCTCCGATCAGCAATCTGGAGTTGGCGGCTCTGGCCCTCTCCAACCTGATCGAAAACAAGTCCATCCACCCCCTGCTAGGAACTGGCGGGCAATTCGTTTGGCTGCTCGTCTGGGGTTGTTTCATCGGACTGCTGAGTCAGGCCAGAACACTGATAGCCGGAACGGCCGCGATCTTCGTCAGCGCCGCCGCCTATCTCGCCGCCGCGTCCTTCCTCTTCGCCGTTAAAGGTCTCTGGCTTCCCTTGATCCTGCCGTTGCTCTTGCAGGTGCCGGCTGGATTGATTACCTGCCTGGTGAACAATTACCTGACCCGTTCGCGGGAACATCGAAAAATTCACTCCGTCATTCGCCGATTCATTCCCGTCGACGTGGCCAGCCAGTTGATCCATCCCGCGGATCCGGGCCATTGGGAGGGGCATCTAGCGTTCGGCGCCTGCCTGGCTACCGATGCAGGGCAGTACACCTCTTTGGCCGAAAAGATGGAGCCCATGTCTCTGGGCGAGCTGATGAATTGCTATTACGCCGCCATCTTTCCCCCAGTCGCGACGCATCATGGCTGGGTCTCCGATGTGGTCGGCGATGCCATGATGGCCATCTGGACCGCCTCCACCGACGAGCCCGAACTCCGAATCCGGGCGCTCAACGCGGCGCTGGAAATCCGTAGCGCCCTGGCGGCCTTCGAAGCGGAACGGAACATCAGCCTGCCCATTCGCATGGGCCTGCACTGCGGAGAGATGCGGGTCGGCTTCGTCGGTTCGACCCATCACGGCGAATACCGGGCGGTAGGCGACACCGTGAACACCGCCGCCCGACTGGAAGCGCTCAATAAAGTTCTGGGCACCCAAGTGTTGGTTTCGACTCCGACCGTATCGGACCTGACCGGTTTCGTGTCACGCCCCCTCGGAAGCTTCCTGCTGGCAGGAAAGACCCAACCGGTCACCGTCCATGAATTGATCGGCCTTACCGGCGAATCGAAGAATCTTCCGACCGACCTGCTCGATCGCTTCGAATCGGCCCTCGCCTTATTTCAGGCCGAACGATGGGAATCCGCGGCTGAATGCTTCGCCGAAATCGCCCGCGACTTTCCCGAGGATGGACCGACCCTCTTCTACCTCGACGCGGCCAGGGCTCGTGCCGCGAATCCAGACCTTTCCTCCTCCGATCGCGCCATCCGCATCGAGAAACCGCCGTCCGCCCGTCCCTCCATTCAATAAGGGCTTTATTTGCCAGCGACATTCGCCTTAAAATTAGGCCATTCGGCAAATGTACATAAGAAATAAGGAAATCGGTACTTCGGATGAAACGTCTATTCAGGGCCGCACCCTGCCTGTCGCTGCTCCTTGTTCCTCCTGACGCGCTTGCGGCCTGCGAGCAAACCGTCGCCCGCCTGGTCTCCTTGCAGGGCGAAGTGGAAGAGCAGGAAATCGAGCGGCAGGACTGGCAGCGAGCCGGACCCGAAGAAGTCTTCTGCCCCGGAGACCGCATCCGTACACTGGACAACAGCAGGGCTACCCTCCAGCTCAATAACCAGACCTTCGTTTCCCTCGACCAGAAAACGACCGTCGTCCTTTCCGGATTGAGACCCCGCGAACCCTCCTGGCTGGCGCTGCTGAAGGGCATCATCTATCTACGCAGCCGCACGCCTAGCTCCTTGGTCGTCAAGACCCACTTCATCAACGCCGCCATCGAGGGCACCGAATTCCTGGTTTCCGCCAGCGATTCGGAAGCACAGGTCGCGGTGTTCGAAGGCCGGATCAAGGCTTCCAACCCCAAGGGCCAGCTCAACCTCAGCGATGGCCAGGCCGCCGTCGCCAAGGCCGGCGAAGCGCCGCTACGCAAGCTCCTGGTCAAGCCGCGGGATGCGGTGCAGTGGGCCTTGTATTATCCCCCCCTCATCGACCTGGAAGCCTTGAGCCGTTCTTCCGGCGATCCCGCCATCCAAAGCGCCGCAGCACGCTACCGGGAGGGCAAAAGCCTGGACGCCCTGCAGGCGCTGGAATCCGCCAAGACCCCGCAACCCATCACTAGCGTGGCCCTGCTGCTCGGGCTCGGGAGGATCGAGGAGGCAGAAAAGCGGCTCGACGCAATCCCCGCAAGCGGCCCGCTGCAGGCGGAAGCCCTGGCCCTGCGCTCCATCATCGCGCTGGCCCGGGACGACAAGGCCGTCGCCCTGTCGCTGGCCAATCGGGCCGTATCGCTGCAACCGCAATCCCCCGTTGCCTGGACCGCCCTGTCCTATGCGCAGCAGGCGCATTTCGACCTGGAAACGGCCTTGGCCAGCGCCCGCAAGGCTACCGGATTCGCCCCGGACAATGGTCTTTCCCATACCCGCCTGGCGGAATTGCTGGCCTCTCTCGGACATCTGGCCGAGGCGCGACGGGAAGCCGACCAAGCCGTCGCACTCAATCCTGCCCTGGCTAGAGCCTGGACCGTGCGGGGTTTCACCGAACTCGGCGAAATGGATAGCGCCAAGGCCAAGACAAGCTTTCGCGAGGCCATCCGCGTCGACTCCTCGGATCCGCTGGCCCGTTTCGGACTGGGATTGGCGAAAATACGCGAGGGCGACCTGGAAGAAGGCACGGCGGAACTGGAGATCGCGGCCAGCCTCGACCCCGACGATTCCCTCACCCGCAGCTATCTGGGCAAGGCCTATTACGAGCAAAAGCGCGCCAAGATCGCCGCCACCGAATACGGCATCGCCAAGCAACTCGATCCCCAGGACCCGACCCCCTGGTTCTACGACGCCATCAAGAAGCAGACCGAGAACCGCCCGGTCGAGGCGCTGGAAGACATGCAAAAAGCCATAGAGCTCAACGGCAACCGCGCAGTCTACCGCTCCAAGCAGATGCTGGATAGCGACCTGGCCGCGCGCGGAGCCGCCGTGGGCCGCATCTATAACGAACTGGGCTTCGGTCCCCGAGCCCTGGTGGAAGCCTGGCAATCCCTGGCCGAAGACCCCGGCGACTATACCGCCCACCGTTTATTGTCCGATGCCTACTCCTCGCTGCCCCGCAGCGACCTGGCCCGCACCAGCGAGTTGCTGCAATCCCAGTTGCTGCAACCCATCAACATCACGCCGATCCAGCCACGGCTGGCGGAAAGCAACCTGTTCCTGGTGGGCAACCTGGGGCCATCGGCCCTGTCCCTCAACGAATTCAACCCGCTGTTCGACCGCAACCGGTCCACCACCCTGGTCTCCGGCCAGGTGGGCAGTAACGACACTTACGCCAACGAACTGGTGCATGCGGGCCTGTGGAACAACTGGTCCTACAGCCTCGGCCAGTTCCACTACCAGACCGCCGGCTTCCGCCGCAACAACGACATCGACGCCAATATCTACAACGCTTTTGTCCAAGGGCGGGTCACGCCGGGTTTGAGCGTACAGGCGGAATACCGGCATAGGGACGCAGACTATGGGTTTCTGGAGTCGCATTTTTTTCCGTTATCCAATGCTTTGCAGTCCGTTAACGACAACAAACGCCAGCAGGTAGTTACCGACGCCTATCGGCTTGGCTTCAACTTGGCGCCTACTGAACAGTCCAAGATACTGGGTTCCTACATTCATCTGGAGCAGAGCGCGCCGGTGTCAATAAACCCTCATGTTGATTTGTCTGGCTCTCCGGTCTCTGGGAAACTCAGCGATTTTTTCGCCCGCGGTAACAGTGGCGAAGTCCAGCATCTCTATACCCGAGACCGATTCAAATCGATGCTGGGCGGCGGTTTCAGCCAGATCAACATCAATAATGCCGGCGAATCATCGCGCCAACAGCAGGGTAACGGTTATTTTTACACCGATTTCAGTTTTCCATCCTCAGTGAAATGGACCTTGGGCGGCAGCTTCGATGTACTTGATAATTCCAGCCAAGCCAAGATCACCCAAGCCTTCAACCCCAAAGGCGGCGTGCTTTGGAACATCACCCCGGACACCGTGCTGCGGGCTGCCGCCTTCCGCACCACCAAACGTTTCATGCTCTCCGGCCAGACCTTGGAACCAACTCAGGTGGCCGGCTTCAATCAGTTGTTTGACGACCACAATGAGACTCGGTCGACCCGCTACGGACTTGGCTTGGACCATCGTTTCGATTCCACCCTGACCGGGGGAGTAGAACTGTCGGAGCGCCAATTGGAATCCCCGAGGGCCGACAGTTATCGGCACTGGCGGGAGACCCAGTACCGCGGCTATCTGCTGTGGATCCCCCACCCGCGCTGGTCGACGACTGTGGAATACAACCGGGAGGATTTCATCAACCTGGATTTGGCTAGATTGCGGGGCGCCAACGACACTTGGACCCAATATATCCCGGTGACCCTCGCTTATTTCGATCCCTCCGGCTTCTCCGCCCGATTCAAGGCCACTCATTACCGCCAGGAAGTCGCCGATTCTGATGGCAACCAAGGTTACGACTACGCAGAATTCCTCGATCTTGGCTTGGGTTACCGCCTTCCGCAGCGTTTTGGCATCGTCGAAATCCAGTTGCAGAACCTATTAAATCAAAAGTATCGCTATGAAGGATTGTTCGCCCGAATAACTCCATCAAACCTTAGCGGGGGTGTGCCGCCCTATTTACCCTTTCCGCCGGAGTTCACCGTGTCCGCCCGGCTGACCTTGGCGTTTTGATTCGAAGGATATCTTTTATGGAATTCGGTAACGGAACTTACCAGATGATGTTACGCAGAGCATTTACAGCGTTTTTATATTCAAATAAGTACACTTCAAAATATTTGCGTTCATGGTTCGACAAGCTCACAATGAATGCAAATATTTGACTTATTTGATATTTCTCGCTTAACTATCGAAGCGCGAAACTTTTTGCATAAGATTTAGCTGCGCTTTTTTGATATTAAAAATGCTGTATATCTTGGGCGTAAACAACTGCCGGAATCATTACAAGTGGTAGATGAATTGCCGTTTTTGCGTAACATTCGTTACCAGCAAGGCAGCAACCCTACGCCAAGCACTCGATACTACGCCGTTTTTCACCACAAGACATCGGAGCACATCATGCAAAAGATCGAAAAATACAAAGTCTGGATTCTTCTGGCTCTCGCCGCTCTGGCGCTGGCCGCCTTCATCACCCGGCACAACAGTGGCCCTAATACGGATAGCTCCGTCGCAACCCCCGATGCTGCCTTATTCCATAAAAATAAACAACTCCCTAAAGATGAAGGGACGTGCGACACGCCTGATGGGACGTCAGTAACTTGCTATATTCCAGGTCAAACATATACTTATAAGACCAGGTCAAAGATTTGCGCGTCGTCATGCGGGTGAGTACCTCCTACGGTTGACTCGCATCCTTTTTCGGGCAGTTTGCCGCTGATCGCTGCGGGCCGCCCGCGGCCCAAGTTCGTTCTTGCATGTTACGGAGAAACACATGAAACCACGCTCTACCGCGCTGTTCTTGCTGTTCACCTGATTGCTGGTTCCCAGCGCGCTGTTTGTGGCCACCACAAATACTGGGCCAGTGAGTCTGCCCTCTTCCACCTGTGCCGCTGACGAAACCTCATCCCGCTGGGTGAAGCGCGAGGATGGCAGCCTCGGCTTCGCTCAAGGACGCGACCGGGTCGGCCACGGCAAACCGGCGGCAATCTCCGCTACGCCGTCGGCCCCCTGCGCCGCCGGGAACGGACTACGCATCGGCTAAATCGATCTACAGGACTGTCCGAAAGGTTCCTGTAATTGAATTAGCCGCTTGCGTAAGCCCTGCCACTTTAGCCTCCCCTGGCCGAATTCGTCTATTCCGAGATCAGGGCTTCCAAATTATCCAGTTGGGTGACCGTACCCAAAGCCAGCACCTGATCGCCGGATTGCAGTTTCATTTCTATATCCGGGTTGGGCAAGACCCGATTGCCGCGCAATATCACCAGGATGCTCGCCCCGGTTCTTTCGCGCGCTTGCAGTGAAGCAAGACTCCTCCCTACCGCGCTCGCGCCTTCGGGCACATTGATGCCTTCCAGATTCAGGCTCTCCTCGCCGCGCTTGATCACCGTATCGAAAAAATCGACCACCGTCGGGCTGAGGATCAGATGCGCCAACCGGCGCCCGCCGATGGCATAGGGACTGATCGCCCGGTTGGCTCCGGCGCGCACCAATTTCGGGATGCTGGTATCGTCCACTGCGCGCGAGACGATGTAAAGATCGGGCTTGAGCACCCGCGCCGACAGCACGATATACAAATTATTGGCATCGTCGCTGGTGGTCACGATCAAGCCCTTCGCCCGCTCGATGCCCGCTTTCAGCAGCATTTCGTCTTGCGCGGCATCTCCATGCACCTGAAGATAATTGTGCTGATTGGAATAATGCAGCGAGTCTATGTCCGGATCGATGATGACGAAGGGGATGCTGGCTTCGTACAATTCGGCGGCCGCCTGCTTTCCCACCCGCCCGAGACCGGCGATGATGATGTGTTCCTTGAGTTTTTCGATCTCGCGCTGCATTCTTTTTTCTCCGAGAGGATCGACGAGGCGGCTGCTGACCAGAGAGTCCATCACCACGGTCAGGCTGTAAAACAGGCTGCCGATGCCGGTGATGGCGATGAATATGGTGAATATCCTCCCCACGCTGCTGAGATGGATGATCTCCCCATAGCCGATGGTGGTGATGGTGGTCACCGTCATGAACAAGGCATCCAGCACCGTCGCTCCCTGCTCTCGCCCCAACCAGGTATAACCCACCGTGCCGATCACCGTCACCAATAGCACCAGGCTGACCGGCAAGATCAGCTGCATGCGCCACAACCGGGGGGACTCATACTGCATGGTGCAATCGCTTCATTGATCGTATTCGGCCGACATGAGGACCACCGGGAGGATAGCCTGCGATCCCGCGCGGGTTACCGTGAGGAAGCGGCGATGACAGATGGAAGGCTTGGAATCGGAAGGGCGAGGCGGCCCGAAGGCCGCCTGCGGTGATCACCAGGAACGAACTTCACCGGTGTCGAGGTGGACGAAATCGGACGCATGGTAATAACCCACGCCGCCCTGTTGCAAAGCCAGAGCCACTTGCTGAATGGTTCGGGTGGAGACATCCTCGGTACGCAGATCGATCGCTTTACCCTGCATATGCAGGCTATGTTCGGCGACGCCATGGCTGATTTTCCGTAACATCTGGTTGGTTTCGGGCGCCCGGTAGCCGGAGATGATGTTGTATTCGCCCCGGCCTTCGGTCAATACGGTGACGGCGTAGAGCAAATCGAGCAGGGCGGCGTCCATGGGATGGACTTCTTCGGTGCGATGATCGCGCAAGAAATGGTTGAAATCGGAGAGCAATCCGGAATCGTAATTCTGTTGAGGTGAACAGGTAAAGCCCCATTCTTCCCTGGTATTGGTGTTGAATAGCGTGATCCTACGCTCTCTGCTCAAGGCTTTGGCGAAAACATCCGCCGATGGCAACAACAGGGAACCTGCCGCGGCGATGCCCACCCGGGCTAGAAAGGCGCGACGGCTGACGCCACCGCTCGCTTTTTGACCAAGGTGGTCTTTGTGTTGGTTGAAACTCATGCATTAATCCTCGCTGGTTAATCGCTGCGTTGACACACAGCTCGGGGTCTCCAGGACAACCCCGTTATATACGCTTTTTACTTTACTGGTTAGACGAGCATCAAATCAAGCCCTACTTGCAGGAAAAATATGAGCAGTTTTCGGGCCATATCATGCAAACGCCCGCCCTGTCGCAGGTTCGCTCGGGCCTGCAACCTGGCCAAGCAGTTGGGATTTTTTATTGCTGAAAAGCTCGTTCCTCAACGGGAAACAATGATGCCGTCGAAATCCACCGCCAGAGGATGATGTTGGCAGGCCTGAGTTCCTTGGCGCAGCAACTGGCAGGTTTGCATGCCCGCGGCACGGGCGGCATCCAATTCAGTGTCGACATCGGACAAAAACAGGATCTCGTCGGCGGCAAAACCGATTCGTTCCGCAATCTTGCGATAGGAATCCGCTGCCTGCTTGGCTCCTACCGACGTGTCGAAATAGCCGCAGAAGAGGGGCGTGAGATCGCCGTGTTCCGTGTGGCCAAACAGCAATTTCTGCGCATAGACCGAACCGGAAGAAAAGATATACAGAGCCAAACCCTGCTCCTTCCACTCCCGCAGCTTGCGCGCGGCATCCGGATAGAGGTGGCCGAAAAAATCGCCATGGCGATAACCCTCCTCCCAGATCAGTCCTTGCAAGGCCTTGAGCGGGGTGAGTTTACGGTCTTCCTCGATCCAGCGCAGCAATTGAGCGATCGCCTCCCCGTCGTTCAAGCGCTGGCCGCAGATCTCGCTCACCTCGTCCAACGAGCGACGCACCTCGGCGTCGCTGCCATGGCTGTGCACGAACTCGGCCAGATGCGCGCTGGCATAGGGAAAAAGCACTTCCTTGACGAAGGCAATGGACGAGGTGGTTCCTTCGATGTCGGTGAGAATCGCCCGGATCATGCGAACGCCTGCACGAATGGTTCGAGCGTGGGG
>JAQTSI010000068.1 GCA_028711365.1 Methylococcaceae bacterium | reverse complement strand
CAAATACCGGCATCAATTGTTCGAATATGCGGCCCTTTATGATGAGAAGACCCTGGCCGCTTATCTCTTGCGTTACGGCAAATATGAGCAGGCCAGGAGCTTCCAGCAGCAAGCGCCGGCCCTGCGGCTCAAGCATCTTCGGCGTTACGAGATGCACAATTTCAAGGACATCCTGCGCGAATGCGATCGACATGGCGTCGATCACCGCAACCCGATGAATCTGACCTCGCTGATGGCGGCTGCATTCGTGGGCAACCTCCCTCTGATCGAAGCCTTGCTGGAGCGGGGGGCGAACATCGAGCTCACCGACCATTTAGGACGCAACGCCTTGCATTGGGCCATGAGCCGAGTGTTTAGCGACCCCGACCACAAATACGCCAAACAGGTTTTCGCCCAGGTTTACGAGTCGATCGCCCCGCCTTCGGTGGACGTGAAAGTGGGGGAACGCCTGGTGCGCATCGACCGGCACCTGAGCGAATATTTCCTGTTCCAGGCCATGTGGGCCCTATTCAAATTCCGCTTCAGCATCACCGGATGGGGCGAGTGGCCGGCTTTCGACACGGCGGCCCTGCTCGCCGCCTTCGAACCCATGCCGGCCGCCGTGCTGACGGAAAAGCGCCGGCAACGCCAGCATCTTTCCGCCGTGTTGTCGCGCAACGAGGTGGATCGCGATTACGCCTACAACCGCCGCCTGTTCAAACGGATGAAGACGGGCTGGTACCAATTCAATCCCAAGCTTGCCGTGCGCTTCAAGAATGCCGAGGGAGAAGCCTGGACGCCCATCTATACCGCCCTCAACCTGCCTCTGATCAAGGAATGCGCCGAACCCCGGCATTGGAGCGCCATCGATCAATTGCTGGTGGAGGAAGTTTATGAACCGGTCGGTGTTCCCGTCGCGGGTGAGCCGTTCCTGGCGGAACAATCCCGGTTTCGCCATGGGGCGTCGTTTTAGCTTCAGCCGTACTCGAGCACGATGCCCGCGGCCAGGAGATATTCGGCTTCCTGTTCCAGGTCGGCGGCGGTGAGGGGATGTTCGGTGAGCCAATCCTTGGGAAAACGCAATTGCAGACGGGCGGCCGTCAGGCTCAGGGCGATGGATGGCAGGCGGGTGGCTTGGCGGCTGCGGTGCAGCAGCACCGCCAGCCTCAGCACCAGGCTCAGGGGATGGGCGACTTCGTCCCAGGGTTTGACCAATTCCTTGAACGACTTTGTCGAAAATTTTCGTCTGTGGGAGCGCACCAGCATCGCCAGCAATTTCTGATCCTGGCGGGAAAAGCCGGGCAGGTCGCCGTTTTCGATGATATAGGCGCTGTGCTTGTGGTATTGGCTGTGGGCGATATCCAGGCCGATTTCATGCAGTTCCGCCGCCCAATCCAGCCATTGCTCCGCGGTTTCCCGGTCCACGCCGGGCAGGGGCGGGAGCTGGCTCGCCAGATCCCGCAGGGTGTGGCGGATATTCGCCGAATGTTCCTGGTCCACATGGTAGCGCCCGGCGAGGGCGGTTACGGTGCGAGTTCGGACATCCTCGTGATTGATGCGTCCGAGCAGATCATGGAGCAAGCCTTCCCGCAATGCGCCGTCGGCCACTTTCATATGCTCGATGTGCAGGCTCTTGAAGGTGGCTTGGATGATGGCGAGCCCACCGGGTAGAATGGGTTTGCGGTCGGCGCTCAAATCGGGGAATTGCAGTTTGTCGTGGTGGCCGGCGGACAATAGGGCTTCCACCAGATGATTCAGCCCGTCCGGGGTGATGCCTTCCTTGCTCCAGCCGTTGCTGATGAGCAGTTTTTCCACCGTGCGCAAGGTGCCGGAAGCCCCCACCGCTTCGCTCCAGGCGCCGGTGCGGAAGGTTTTTTCGAATGGCTCCAACTCCATCTGAGCGGCGATGACGGCGCGCTTGTAGCGTTTGGCGCTTATCTTGCCATCGGGAAAATGAGACAGGCTCATGGATACACAGCCCATGCGCAGGCTTTCTTTCTGCAGCGGCATCTTGTCCACGCCGATGATGTACTCGGTGCTGCCGCCGCCGATGTCCATCACCAGCCGACGCTTGCCGTCGGTAGCCAGGCTGTGGGCCACACCCAGGTAGATCAGCCGCGCTTCCTCGATGCCGGAGATGATTTCGATGGGATGTCCCAGCGCCTGTTCCGCCAAGAGCAGGAATTGCCCGGCATTGGCGGCGATGCGCAGGGTATTGGTACCCACGGCACGCACGCTGCCGGGCGGCATGTCGCGCAGGCGTTGCCCGAATCGTTGCAGGCAGTCGATGGCTTTCTGTTGGGCTTCGGGAGTCAAATAGCGATTGGATGTGAGTCCCGCGGCCAAACGCACCATTTCGCGCAGGCGGTCGACGACGATCAATTCACCCTGGCGCAGGCGGGCGATGATCAGGTGAAAACTGTTGGAGCCGAGATCGATGGCGGCGACGAATTCGGGTATGAAGGCTGGAGGCACGGGCGGTTCCGGTTGATGATAAAAAAAACCGACCCGGATTTCTGCTACCATTGCGCATTCACCAGGCCGATTGGGTTCTCTATTTTACCGACACCTATCCCGATAATCCTATACGCATGAAAGCCCTGTGTTTGAGACAATTGAGAAAAGTCTATAAAAACGGTTTCGAGGCGCTGAAAGGCATCGACCTGGAGGTACAGGAGGGCGACTTTTTTGCCCTGCTCGGTCCCAATGGGGCGGGTAAATCCACCACCATCGGCATCGTTTCTTCCCTGGTCAACAAGACTTCGGGCGAGGTTTCGGTATTCGGCTACGATCTGGACCGTCAACTCGGGGCCGTCAAGCGCTCGATCGGGCTGGTGCCGCAGGAAGTCAATTTCAGTCAGTTCGACAGCGCCTTGGAGATCGTCGTCCACCAGGCCGGTTATTACGGGGTTCGCCGCAAGCATGCCCTGCGCCGGGCGGAAGAATGCCTGGAGGCTTTGGGGCTATGGGACAAACGCTTTCAGCCCTCGCGCCAGCTTTCCGGCGGCATGAAGCGTCGCCTGATGATCGCCCGCGCCTTGGCCCATGCGCCGCGGCTTTTGATCCTGGACGAGCCCACCGCCGGGGTGGACATCGAAATTCGCCGCTCCATGTGGGAATATCTTCGCCGTCTCAACCGCGAAGGAACCACCATCATCCTGACCACCCATTATCTGGAAGAGGCGGAGAGCCTGTGCCGCAACATCGCCATCATCGATCACGGCACGATCGTCGAGCACAGCGATATGGGGAGCTTGTTGGCCAAGATGGACACCCAAAGTTTCATCCTAGAATTGAGACGTCCGGTGGAAAACCTGCCTAGTCTCTCCGGTTACCGCCTGACGCCGATCGACGAACGCACCATCGCGGTGGACGTGCCCGCCGACTTGGGTATCCATGGCTTGTTCGAGATATTGACCTTGCACGGTGTGGAAGTGGTGAGCCTGCGCAATGCCTCCAACCGTCTGGAGCAATTCTTCATGAAATTGGTCGACGCCGGCCGCGCCGAACGCACCTCCTGATACCGCCCTATCGCCATGCCGAATCTCATCGCTTTACAGACCCTGCTGTTCAAGGAAATCTACCGTTTCCTGCGTATCTGGCCGCAAACCCTGCTGCCCTCCGCGGTTACCACCTCCCTGTATTTTCTCATCTTCGGCAGACTGATCGGCGGGCGGGTGGGCGCCATGGGGGGCTTCGACTACATGGATTACATCGTGCCCGGCGTCATCCTCATGTCGGTGATCACCAACGCTTACAGCAATGTGGTGTCTTCGTTCTATTCCAGCAAATTCCAGCGCAATGTCGAGGAATTGCTGATCGCGCCGGTTCCCGGCTGGATGATCCTGACCGGTTACGTCGGCGGCGGGGTGGTCAGGGGAATAGCGGTGGGTATCGTGGTGATGGGGATTTCGGCCACCTTCACCGACCTGCATTTCGAACACCCACCGATGATCGTCCTGGTGTTTGCGCTCACCGCCACCCTGTTCGCCCTGGCCGGGTTTCTCAATGCCTTGTTCGCCAATAGTTTCGACGACATCTCCATCATCCCCAATTTCGTGCTGACGCCTCTGGTCTATCTCGGCGGCGTGTTCTATTCCATCGATCTGTTGCCGGAACTCTGGCGCCGAGTTTCCCTGGGTAACCCCATCCTTTACATGATCAATGCCTTCCGCTACGGTTTCCTCGGCGTGAGCGACGTGGGCATCGAGCGGGCATTGATCATCATCGTCGGTTTCATTGTCGTTCTGATGCTATGGGCCTTGTGGCTGCTGAAGCGTGGGACGGGTCTGAAAAGTTAGCCAAAGCGCTCGCTTAAGGTTGTGTTTTTCGTTCCCCCAGAGGGGGTATTGGATTTTCTGAGTGAAAGGTGATTAGACGTGTTACATGAAGCGATCAACTGGCTGGTTTCCACCATAGGCTCGATGGGTTATACGGGAATTTTCCTGTTGATGGCCATGGAAAGCTCGGTCATCCCCATTCCCAGCGAGGTGGTCATGCCGCCCGCCGGCTATCTGGCGCAGCAGGGCAAGATGGACTTGGCGCTGGTGATTTTGAGCGGTACGGCAGGCAGCCTGGTGGGCGCCTATGTCAATTATTTCGCCGCCCGCTTTCTCGGCCGCCCTTTGCTGTTGAAATACGGCCAATATGTCCTGATTACCGAAGAACATTTCGATAGCGTGGAGAACTACTTCAAGCAGCATGGGGAAATCTCCACTTTCATCGGCCGCTTGTTGCCGGTGGTGCGCCATTTGATTTCCCTGCCGGCGGGGCTGGCCAACATGAATCATGTGAAATTCAGCCTTTATACCCTGTTGGGTGCGGGGATCTGGGTCTCGGTCCTGACCTGGATCGGTTATTTCATCGGCGAAAACCAGGAATTGATCTTGAAATATTCCCACGAAGCGGTGATCGATGTGTTGATCTTCTGCGTTTTGCTGGCCGCGGTGTATGTCTGGCTGCACAAGCGCAAGATGGCCAGGGCCGTAGTCGGGGGAGATTGAAGGAGATAGGGGTTAGATGCCAGAACTCAAGCGCAGAGTCTCGGTGTTTATCGGAACGGATTACAGCGGCGATTGTCATGGTTTGCCGCCGGTGCTCGGGCAAGGGCCCAAATAAATCGCATGCATCTTGTTCTGCATCTCGACCTTTTCGTTCGCACCTGCGGTGAGGCTGACGTCGAGGAATCCGTCCAGGGTGGTGGCGGTGAAATGGATCTCTCCATGCCCTTTCATCCCCAGGCTTCCTCCGCAACTGACATCGAATTTCAGGTTGTTTCCAGAGGCTTGCCGGTTCGGAAAATCACAGCCGGAAACCCCTTGCGCGCCCATGCCGGTGAGTAGCCGATCGGGATTTTGCGCATCGCTTTCGCTCAAGCATTGGCTCAGTTCGAAGGGTTCGGGTTTCCAGTCCGGGGTTGCCGCCACCCTGGATTCCAAGCTGATTCGCCACAGGCCGGGCTGGATGTCTTCGGCTGAAACGCGGCTTGAGGTTGCGAGCAGGATCATCGTCGCCAATAACGGTATTCTCTTCATGGCTCTCTTCGCCGGTTCGAGGGGGATTTTTGCATATTACTCCGTTTCGAGCGGAGCAGGGCGTATGTCTCAAACATTGCCACGGCATCGACAGGGAGGAAATTCGATACTGCATTGCAAAATGCAATGGAATTTCCCTGTCTGTAGCCGCCGGGCGACAGTTTGTGGCGGATCGGATCGAACTCTCTCCCTCTGCGGCGCCCTATTCTTTCCGATCCTGAAATAAAGCATTTTGAATCATACGGATAAAACTTGGGTATCGATATGGCGCATATTTTGCCCCTAATGAAAGCATGGTCTTGGCGGTCAAGCCGCTTGAATTCTCTTCATCATGGTCATAAAGCGATGAAAGATTTATCCCCTCAGCGATCGCGAGGTTTTACCTTGGTCGAGGTATTGGTCGCCGTCCTTTTGTTGGCGGGTGGCTTGATCGGCTTGGCGGCACTCCAGGGCAAGGAAATGCGCTTTGGCCAAAATGCCTATTTGACCAGCCAGGCCGCATTGCTGGTTTATGACCTGGCCGATCGAATGCGGGCCAATCGGGCGGGCGTAATAGGCGGTTTCTATTTGGGCGCGGCGGCGGACAACGCCTGCGTGAGCGATGAGACGGCCACGGTCAAAAGCTGTACCCCGGCTCAATTGGCTGCCGACGACCTTTATCACTGGACGGCGGCGGTCAAGGCCGTTTTGCCCCCACCGACGGGCCCGACACCGCAGGTCTCGATAACCAACGGGAAACCAATACCAGCGGGTGTGGGTTGCGATGGTCCCCCCATGGCAGTAATCCAAATCTACTGGAATCTACGCGATTTCAGTATCGATCCCAGCAACAAAGATCAAAGCTATAGCTTATGTCTAACCAATATCTAAACCAGTGCCATCCTTGGCGGCGGATCGAAGGAGGATGCAGGGGTTACACCCTGATCGAATTGATGATTGCTCTGGGTTTGGGTGTGGCGATATCCGCCGGCTTGATTCGGATCATGAGTAACACCAAGCAGAATTTCAAGGTCCAAACCGCATCGGCGCAAATACTCGAGGATGGCCGATTTCTCAATGAGACCATGAATCGGGAATTACGCCGGGCGCGTTATAAAGTCAGTCCTTGGAGACCGACCTCTACGGATATACTCGTATTCGAAGACGAAGCGACTTCCACCGCTCCCGCTAGCCTCGTCAATCCAGCTAATGCGCCAGTGCCAATCGGTCCGTTTCTGCCGGGTGAATATATCAAAGGCGCCAGCGATAACGGCGGATTACTGGACGGAACGGCGGATTCGATCATGGTTCGCTACCAGATCAGCAGTCAGGCTGATTTGAAGAACACGCTTTGCGTGGGGGGTAAGGATCTGACCTACGATCCCGCAGGGCTTGACACCGATAATGTCCTGTATGTCGGCCTCTTCGTGGATAATAACGGGGTCTTGCAATGCAACGCCAAGCTGAAACAGGCCGGCGGGGTATATCAAATTCTGGCAAAGACGGTCCCCTTGATCCGGAATGTGGAGAATTTCCGCATTCTGTATGGGCTGGCTATCCCCGGCGGCACTTCCGCCACTCAATATGTCGATGCGGTGCAGGTCACGAAGGGGGGGAACTGGAGGAACGTGGTGAGTGTGAAAATCAGCCTGGTATTGCGTTCTGCCGATGCCAATATCGCGCTGGCCCCGGTGAGTGATTATTCAGTCAACGGGAAATCAATCGCAACCGTCAATCCCAGTGAACGCCGGCTTTATCAGGTTTTTTCAACGACGATCACTTTGCGCAATGAGGTGCTGTGATGAAGGATAGGGTGGGTTTGAGCCGACAGGGGGGGGCGGTATTGGTGCTCAGCATGGTATTTCTGATGCTCATGACCCTATTGGGGGTGACCATGATGCGGGGTGGTTTATCGCAAATGCAGATCGCCGGTAATACCCAATACGAGACTCAGAGCTTCGAAACCGCGGAAGGCAGATTGCGTGCGATAGAAGCAAAATTGAATGCTGTGATCGATCCCACTGGGATGGTAACACCCGAAATCAATAATGTACAGAATACCTTTACCCCGCCCGCCACGATTACCGCGCTGGCGCCATTTAATGTCATGGGGGCAAATCCAAAGATTTATGTCATTCGAGTCACCACCACGGGAAGTCGCGGGAGCACTCGCATACTCGAGTCGACATATAGTGTGGTCAATTAACTCGCAAGAGGTGGATATGAAAAAAAACATCGGAAAAGTGGCCGACAAAAAATCGAGTAGGGCGAAGGCAGAATTTGCCAAACGGCCGCCGGTCAGACACATCGAATTGGTTTCCTGTCTGTTGGCATGCATGAGCATGCCCATGGCGGTTCATGCCGGCGGTTCTACGAGTACACCAACTAGTACATCATCGTCCAGTGGTTCGACTCCGCCGGTCGTGATGACCGGCAAGGATAAGGAAGAAGCCGGGGCTATCGGTACCGGAGATATTTATCTGGTGGTGGGGTGTAAGGATGTGCTGCCCGCGGGGGTCACCGAGAAGACGGCGGCGGAGTATTGTTTGAAAATTCCTACGCCTAGAGAATGTTACCGCACTCGTCTGGAGACACAGATCAATAATGCTTCGGTATGCTCTAAACTCAAGAAAGTCCATGGGGTATCCGACACACCGGCATCCGGTGGCGATTCTTCCATAGCGCCGGAATATGATACTGCCAAATATCCCGATGACATGCGCTGCGGGGGAGCTCCCAAACTGGACGCCGATCGAGACGGGGATGGCAAAGATGGCAACGAGGACGATGGAAAAACCCATCCTACCGATGGCGTCACGGAATGGGCCGACGCTCCGAAAACGGTAGCCAAACCAGGCGACTGTAGTCCGGGTGACAAAGCTTGCGAAGATGCCAGGAAACATACGGATGATGATTTCCGCGACGAACATGGAGATGATCGGCATGGCGGGGAAGCCGAGTGTGATGACGATCAAGCGAAGGGATGCGAGAAGTATCATGGATTGGAGAAAGTCACCATCTGCCATGTACCGCCGGGTCATCCCGAACAGGCGCATACGATCACGGTGACTCAAAGCGCCTTGCGTGATGGGCATATGGACAGCGTGGTACACGAGTCGGACGATGAGCATGAACGCCACAAACTGCACGGTGATGATTATTTCGGGGCATGCTCCAAGACGGTAGGGAAGACCAAAGATCTTACCCCGACGTTGAAACCGATGATTATTCAGCAAGTGCATCTGCCTTATGTCATCAAGGAATATCGCGACTGTCTCGATCCGGGAAAAGGAGGAGGCAACAAGACGGTATTGCCACCCGGGGGTACAGGCAAAGGGGGACGTCTCAACTGGCGGGAAGTCGTCGAGTAGGAGTTAGGTTTCGGGGGGGACCGTGGACAGAATCTGGCCGCGGTCACGCCCGTTTTATAGTACGGCAAGGCGGACAGATCCGATGAAAAAGTGTTACGGGGTTTCGATGATCGAATTGTTGGTCACCCTGGCCGTGATCTCTATCGGTTTGGGCGCAGCCGTGTCCTTTCAGGATGTCGTGATTCGCACTAGTCTGGTCAGCCAATCCAATGATTTGTTGTCGAGCCTGCAACTGGCGCGCAGCGAAGCTTTCAAGCGGATGCTGCCGATCGCTTTGTGCGCTTCGTCCGATGGCGCTACTTGTGTGGCGAATTCGGTTCCCGGCGCCCTAGGGAATCGTATTTGGGAAACAGGATGGATTGCCTGCGGCGATGCCAATGACAATGGCGTTTGCGATCCGGGTGAGGCGATCGTGAAAAGCAACGGTGCTTTGAGTGCAAAGTATAGTTTGCGCTCGAATGCCAACATCGGCGGCTCCTTGACTTATCTACTCAATGGCCGCAGCAAAAGCGGCGGCGGATTGTTCGTCCTTTGTAAAAACGCCAATAGCACCGATTTGACTCAATCCAAAGCCATTTACGTGGCGAATTCAGGGAGGATCGCTCTGGGACAGGACAGTAATGGCAATGGTGTTCCCGAGGACGAGGCTGGCGTCGATATTACGACTTGCAAGCCATAACTTTATCGATCGCGAGCATAGCTTATGGTGAATCATCGAAAACAAGCCGGCTTCTCCTTCCTCGAACTGGTTGGGGTGCTGGCCGTGATAGGCATATTGGCCGCGGTGGCCTTTCCCTCCTATCAACAAAGCATCCGGAAGGGCCGGCGTAGCGATGGCTGGACGGCGTTGGCGCAAGAAGCTTCAATGCAGGAAGTCTTTGCGATATCAGCTGGTGGGAACTATAGTCCCAATCTATTGGGAAAATGGACAAAATCTGCCAAGGGGGATTATGTTTCCGCCAACGGTTATTATATTCTGGCGATAACGACCAATCCGGCAGTCTGCGTCACAACGCCTTGTTTCAGGGTGACGGCGACGGCCAGTGGGGATCAGGCGAAGGATAAAAGCTGCCCCGCACTCACCTTGGACAACCGGGGCAACAAAACGGCGGGCTGTTGATTTTGTGGATTACGCGCGTTCGGGTTATTGTCCTTACCCAACGCCTTTCGGACGACGGGTTTCTACCCCCATCCCAGCCTTCCCCCTGCAAGGGGGAAGGGGGTGATTTTCCGACTTGTGTCGAATACCCGTTGCTGGGTTTCGAACCCAGTTCAACGGGTAGTTGTTTCCTAGAACAATTTGTAATTCATGCAGTGATGCATGGATTCATGCCAGCGGAAAGGCCATTTGCAGCCATGGCTGTCGGGTGGCAGATCGCCGGTTTTTTGGCCGGCTTTGATTTTTTTCACGGTCAACTCCAACTGGAAATTGACATAGTGCTTGTTCGCCGCATCCATCGCGTCTCCACCGAGCACGAATGACACATAGTTGTTGCCGTCCTTGAGGAGTTTGTATGCTCCCTCGACGGTGGCAACCGGCAACTTGATGTTGGGGTCGGCCTTGTCATAGCTGTGCTCGATCGGACGACGAGCGCCCTGGTCGCCGGCCGTGTCGTAGCCCGAATTGCCGCCGCCATCCTTGATGACCGTAGCCTGCCTGAACGGCGTCAGCTTGCTGGCCCAGAAGCCGGGTTGGGTTTGAAATACATTCGGGTACCAGTTGCTCATCGCTCCCGTTTCCTGGTAGCCCTTGAAGACCGTGAGCGCGGGAATCAAGTCGCCGGATGGCTTCGTGTTGGGGCTTTGTGGTCCTTCGACGCCTTTGGAATCGTAGAATTTGCCATTATCATAGGGTTTGATCACGACCCGAACCGCCACGTCGCGCAAACCCTGGCTATAGAGTTTGTTCAAATCGAGTACGAGCCATTTGGAGAAATGCGCCCATCCGTAGCCATCTGCACCGGGTGGCGTCAGCGGATTGACGGCAGGGTCGTTCCAGGCCATCGATCGGGTCAAAGGCATTAAAATTCCATCGCCCAGATCGTCGTCGCTTTTCAGGGTCAGGATTTTATTGAGGTCGGAATTGTTGGGAACGAGTTTGGCGACATATTCTATCCCGCCCACCTTGATCTCATAGGCGCTGGTCGCGGTCGATATGCCGGCCAAAACAACAAAGCTTGCAATGAGTTTTCGATTCATGGTCTGTGCTCCTTCGTTATTTGTGTTATCGCTCGTGAAAATGGTCGGGTGCTATTCGCTGCACTTGAACTATGGGTTTTCACCCTGAACGATGAAGGATCCCCGAAGCATCCCCATCCAGCAACTCCAGGCGATGATACCACTTTCTCCGGGAGTGAACTCGATCACCTGTTCGCCTTCCTTGACGTCAAATGATAGACCGAGTTTGGGGATGATGATTTGCCGGTTGCATTCGGTGATCTGCTTGGCGTCGATGATCCATCTGACCGGGACACCTTGTTCGAGAACGAAATTATCCGGCTGAAAACCTTCCGCATTCAACTCCATGTGGATGATGCGGACTTCGGGTTCCTTCGTCGAGGGGTGGGCAGGGAGGATCGATCCGATCCGGCTGGGCAGGATAATGGTCAACGATTGAAAGTCGTAACCCGTGCCCGACAGGATCAGGCCGCGATTCAGCATGATCAGTCCCAAGGCGACCACCAGTATCCCGGACAGATTCAGTAAAGCCTCCGTGGCTCGATGCGAAATCAGGCTGGTCAACAGGCCGAAGCCGATCATCAGAGGCAACGTGCCCAGGCCGAAAAAAAGCATGATGAGCGCGCCTTCCAGCGCACTGCCGCTGCCTGCCGCCATCACGTACATGGCTTGCAGGGGGCCGCAGGCGATCATCAAGCCGTTCAACAAACCGATGACCAGTGGGCTTTTATGTTTCTTGAATTCGGCGTAGACGAACCGGTTCAATAGTGCCGGCATACGGAAGCCGAAGATCCGCAAATGGGGAAACAAATGCAGCATGTTGAGTCCGAAGGCCACCAGGAAGAGTCCCGCGGCCATGGCGGCGACGCTCCGGATCTCGGGGGTGAAGGTGACGATTCCCCCCAATAAACCGAACAGTCCACCCAACAGGGTGTAGGAAGCGGTTTTGCCGAGACCATAAGCGAAATGTGAAAGCAGGTGGTGTTTGCGGCCCCGCTCGTTATGGGCGGCATAGCCGACGATGAAACCGCCGCACATGCCGACGCAGTGAAAACCGGTCAGCAAACCGACCACGAAGATCATGCCATGGCTCAGATGACGATCGATGCGCGGCAAGCCCTGGCTATTTTCCAGCCAAAGTCCCGCATAGAAGATCAGCGCGATTCCCGCCAAGGCGAGTATCACTTCCAGGAAACGGATGAATTGGCGGCGCCAGGGATGGGGTTGGGCGATCAGGGAGCATTCGTAGCCTTTCAGTTCGATCGCCCTGAAAATGCCGTACAGGTCGGTTTTGGCGCCATCGAAGCTGACCTGGACGGTTTCCTCGCCATAATCCGCTTTGACCTTGCGCACACCGGCCAATTGCTTGACCGCCCGTTCGACGGTGGCCTCGCAATTGGGGCAATGCATGCCCTTGACGGTGAATTTTTGGTTGATGAGCGCGCCCATGAGGACATTTTAGTCGGTTTGTACCGTTCAGGAGCTTATCTTTTCCCGCGCTTCCAGTAATTGCCTGACGACGGTTTCCACGGAATTGAGATCGGTCCAGGGGCTCATCACGAAGGATTTGAGGGCCGAGAGTCCACAGCCGCTACGGGCGGTTTGATAATGGTCGGTCCACGAGAGAAGGACGCCCTCGCCGCGCATGACCTGAGCGTGAATGTGGTCGAATAGCCGACGGTTGTAGCCATTGAGGGCGTTGACGGTTTCGCAGTAGTCCGGCTCGTGTATTTCCTTGAGCCAGGCGTCATGAGCGTTCATGCCCGGCGGATAAACGCGAAACAGGGTCACCGGGCCGTAGTTGTAGTCGTTGAGCACCTTGATGAAAGGGTGTCGTTCCAGGCGTTCGCGCAACATTTCGGCCATTTCCACCGAATGGCCGATGAGAACCCGGTAACCCTGCTTGCCGAACAATTGCATGTTGGCCAGAGCCGCCAGGGCGCTGGCCCCGCTGCGGGAGCATTCCAGGGTATAGATGCCGGGATGGTAGTTGCCGAACTGGTAAAGATAAGGCATTTGTTCGCTTGCCCGGCTGAGCAGGGTCAGATGTTGACGGTCCTTGACCAGAATCGCACTGGAAATATAGGGCACATAACCGGTCTTGTGAAAATCCACGCCGATGCTGTCCGCCAGCGACAAGGCGGAAATTTTCTGCAGGGAGTCGCGCAGGGAGCGGATCGTGCGGGAATGAAAGCCGAGCGGGTTCAGATCGAAGTCATAATCGCGAAATACCGCCCAGGCCCAACCGATGACGGCGTCGGCATGCACATGGGGCTTATAGTCCAGGCCGTATTCCTCGACCAGCCGGTCGCGCAAATGGACGATGGCGGCCAGATCGTCCAGGCCAAAAGCGTCGGTGGTGCCCAAGGTGGCGATGATGGCGGCTACCCTGTCGCCGTGCTCGAAGGCTACGCGCAGATAATTTTCCAGTTCGATCAGGGAGATTTCGTTTTCCGACGTGGGCGCAATGGTGACGACATTGCGTGTTCCCACTCCCAGCCAGGCGGCCACGTTCAATCGGGTATAATGGGACGCGCTGGAGCAGACGATTTTGACTTCCTCCCTAAGACCCTGCTCCATGGTTTTCCCGCCCGACAAGCGCTCGATGGCCAGTTTGCAGCCGTAGAGAATGGTTCCGGTGCCTCCGAAGGTGAACAATCCGCCGGATTGCTCGGGATCATAGCCTACCAGGTCCGAAAGCATGGCGATCGCGCGAACTTCGGCTTCGGCGAAGCGGGCGGAGTATTCGTCCCAGACGAGGTTGGGGTTGTAAATGGCCGCCGCCACGAAGGCGGTAATGCTCGAAATGGTCGCCGGCGGGGTGACATTGGCCTGGGCGTTGGGATGAGACCAGATGGTCATGCCCTCGCAGTAATCGGCGATGAATCCCGTCAACTGTTCGATGGTGCTCATCTCTTCCGGAATCCCTGCGTGCAGGTTCCCTTCGTAAAATGGCTTGCGCTCCTTGCCCAGGATAGGCAGGGTGGATTTCAGTTCGTCGATCTGATCCAGGAAGCGGGAGATGGTATGGACGAAATAACCGTCCATGATGGGGTCGGAGACCGGCGATGGAAAACAGGTTTTCAGCGTATCCAGGACATCGGTGTAATGTCGCCATTGGTTGTGTTTGACATTCATGCGACGCGAACTCGGCAGATTCGGAAGGGCGGGGGCGCAGGCAGGGGATTCCCGCAGATAGAACGCAGCAGATTTCCGCTGACCGCCTGTCGTCTGCTGTCATGATAATCGGTACCTCCGAACGGGTCCAATGATTTGGTGTTAACATCGCCTGATGCGAAAAAGCGATTTCTTTTACGATCTGCCGCAGCGACTGATCGCCCAGAGCCCTTTGCCACAACGTACCCAAAGTCGCTTGCTGAAACTGGAAGGCGGGTGCGGGGTGGTGGAGGATTTGATGTTCGCCGACCTGCCCGGGCTGTTGCAGCCGGGCGATCTGTTGGTGTTCAACGACACCCGGGTCATGCCGGCCCGCTTGTTCGGACGGAAGGCTTCCGGCGGCAAGATCGAGATGTTGATCGAAAAGGTGGTGGACGAACATCACGCCCTAGCCCATATCCGCGCCAGCAAGCCGCCGAAACCGGGGGCGGAACTGCGGCTGGAAGGGGGCCATAGCCTGATCGTCATCGGCAGGGAAGACGATCTGTTCCGGGTGGAATCCGCCTCGCTAGCCATCGCCGGTATCCTGGCCGACATCGGTCACATTCCTTTGCCACCTTACATCAGCCGTGCCGACGGGATGCAGGACCGCGAGCGTTACCAAACCGTGTTTGCCCGCCATCCCGGCGCGGTGGCCGCGCCTACGGCAGGGCTGCATTTCGACGAGGCCATGCTGCAAGGTCTGGAGGCCATGGGCGTGGGCAAGGTATACCTGACCCTGCATGTAGGTAGCGGGACCTTCCAGCCTCTGCGGGTGGAGAACCTGGATGAGCACAAGATGCACGCCGAATATTGCTCGGTGGACGAAGCGGCGGTGGAGCAGATTCGCTCAGCGCGGGCCGCCGGCGGCCGGGTGATTGCGGTGGGCACCACCGCCGTGCGGACGCTGGAAAGTGCTTCTCTGTCCGGCGAGTTGCACGCTTACCGCGGGGAGACCCGATTATTCATCCGCCCCGGCTTTCGTTTCCATTGCGTGGATGGATTGCTCACCAATTTCCATCTGCCCGAATCCACCTTGTTGACCCTGGTTTGCGCTTTCGCCGGTTACGATCCGGTGATGGCCGCCTATCGTCACGCGGTGGAAAAACAATACCGATTTTTCAGCTACGGAGATGCCATGTTCGTTACCCGAGGAAAGCCATGAACGACGAACGACGCCTTGCCCCGGACACAGGCGCCGATGTCCTCAGACAGTTCAGCCCGAGCCGAGTCTTGCTGCCGGTATTGCTGGGTCTGGGTTTCGTGGTTTATGCGATGCACCACGAATTGGTGAAAAACGGCCTGACTTTGGGCGAATTGTTCGAACGCATGGAGTGGAACCTGCAAAGCCTGCTTTGGCTATCGTTGGGCGGTTTGATGATGGTGCTGCGCGAGTTCGGCTATATGTGGCAACTGCGCATCCTCAGCGATGGCAAGCTGGGCTGGTGGGTCAGTTTCGAAATCGTCATGTTGTGGAATTTCTTCGCCTCGGTTTCTCCTTCCATGGTGGGGGGGGCGGCGGTGGCGGTATTCATGCTCACCAAGGAAGGGATCAGTCTGGGGCGGGGGGCCGCGATCATTTTTACCTCCCTGTTTTTCGACCAGACTTTTTTCATCGGCATCCCGATGATGGTAAGCCTGATCATCCCGCAAAAGGATATTTTCGCCCCCTTGGAACTTATTCCATCGGACGTGCTCGGCACCGGAGTGTATGGTGCCTTCTGGACCGCTTGGGGCGCCATCGGGGCTTATGTCGCTTTCCTGATCGCGGCGCTGTTTGTCGCCCCGGGTTGGATCAACTGGTGGCTGACCCGATTTTTCCTGCTATCTGCCTTGCACCGCTGGCGTGGACGCGGCCTGCATATGGCCAACGAGTTGATGATCGCCTCGCGGGATCTGCGCGGGCGATCGGTCGGCTGGTGGCTGAAGGCTTGGCTGGCAACTTCGGTGGCCTGGATCGGGCGCTACCTGGTGCTGAATTGCGTGCTGGCAGCGTTTTCCGAGCGGCCCATGGGGCTGTTCGATCACATTCTGGCCGCAGGGCGGCAGGCGGTGTTGTGGATCATCATGACCGTCTCGCCCACGCCGGGTAGCGCGGGTGTCGCCGAACTGGGCTTCACCTGGCTGTTCCGAGATCTGGTGCCGGCAGGTTCCGCTTTGAGCCTGGCCTTGATCTGGCGATTGATTTCCTATTACCCCTACTTGATTCTCGGCATTCCCATCATGTCCTGGTGGATCAGGCGGGTATATGGACGCGATGAGCGGGAAGTTTTGGCGGATTCGGCTTGATCTCGACGATATGAAACGGGTGTGATTCAAAGTGATGCCCATGCCATGGGGCGGTCGAGAGGCTTGCGAGACACGCCGTGAATACATCCCTGTAGGCTCGGTGATGGCTTCCTTGCCATCAACGGTCTCGCAATCCCCTCGACCTCCCCTCGTTGCATCACTTTGAATCGCACCCATAAAACATCATGTTTGAATTACACCCCCAGTTGAAACGGGATTGTTTGGAAATAGGCCGCTTCGAGCTTTGCCGCCTGCTGCTGATGAACGAAAGTCGCTATCCCTGGTTCATCCTCGTGCCACAAAGGCCGGGTCTTAGCGAGATTTACCAGTTGAACGGGGCGGACCAGGCCTTGCTTTGGCGCGAATCGTCCGCATTGGCGCGCGGCCTGGCCGAAGCTTTCGCTGCGGACAAGATGAACATCGCCGCCATCGGCAATCTCGTCCCGCAACTGCATCTCCATCATATCGTGCGTTACCGCCGTGATGCCGCCTGGCCCGCGCCGGTGTGGGGGAAATTTCCTCCCTTGCTCTACGATGAGGTCGGGCTGGAGGAAGTCAAGGCGCGTTTGCAGACTTTTCTGCCGGCGGATTTCTGGAGCGATGGATGAATTGCCGCCCCGGTTGTGGGGCCTGTTGCATCGCTATTTCCCTGTCCACGCCGATTCCCGGCATGCCCGATGGCAAGCCCGCCGGGTGGCATTGCATCCAGCTCACCGAGGATTTGCGTTGCGCCATCTTCACCGACCCCGGTCGTCCTGCTTGCTGTTCGG
>JAQTSI010000067.1 GCA_028711365.1 Methylococcaceae bacterium | reverse complement strand
GATGTCGATGCCGATGAGTTGAAACGCTGTCAGGAAAGCCGCATGGCCGTGGTACATTTCGATCAGCAAGGCCATATCGTCGGCCTGGAACGGGTTTGCTGCGGCCTGCCTTCCGATAAGACGCTCCCTCCTACCGAAAGGCCAGGTACGACATGACCCACACCAACCCTCTGGTGGACGAAACCAGCCCTTATCTTCTACAACACGCCCACAATCCCGTCCATTGGTACCCTTGGGGAGATGAGGCTTTGGATTTGGCGAAGCGCGAAGACAAGCCCATCCTGCTTTCCATCGGTTATTCCGCTTGCCACTGGTGTCATGTGATGGCGCATGAATCCTTCGAGGACGAAGCCACGGCAGAACGCATGAACGCCTTGTTCGTGAACATCAAGGTGGATCGCGAAGAGAGGCCCGACCTGGACAAGATTTACCAGCTTTCCCATCAGTTGCTGACGAGGAGCAACGGCGGCTGGCCATTGACGGTGTTTCTCAACCCCCATGACCTCGTGCCTTTTTTCAGCGGCACCTATTTCCCCAGGCAAGCCCGCTACAATTTGCCCGGATTTACCGACTTGCTGGACAAAGTCGAGGCTCATTACCGCGTAAACCAGGATGCCCTGGCCCAGCATAGCGGCGCTTTCCTCACCGCACTGACTTCCCTGAGCGACCAAGCCGGCGCTTCGCCCGACATCGATGTCAGCCTGTTGCCACGGGCCAGCTCGCAGATGGGATCGAATTTCGATCCCCAATGGGGGGGATTCGGCGGCGCGCCCAAGTTTCCCCATCCCACCTCGCTGGAATTTTTGCTGCGCGGGAAGAGAGGGGAAACGGATCGGCACTCGGTTTTTTTCACCTTGCGGAAAATGGCCGAGGGCGGGCTCTATGATCAAGTCGGTGGCGGTTTTTTCCGTTATTCGGTCGATGCTCGTTGGGAGATTCCCCACTTCGAGAAAATGCTCTACGACAATGGCCCCTTGCTGGCCCTGTACAGCCAGGCCCATAGCTTGACCGGCGCCCCCTTGTTCCGGCGCATTGCCGTCGAGACCGCAGAATGGGTGATGCGGGAGATGCAATCGCCGCAGGGGGGCTACTATTCCAGCCTGGATGCAGACTCGGAAGGCGAGGAAGGCAAGTTCTACACCTGGCGGCGACAACAGTTAGTCTCGCTATTGAGCGAGCAGGAATATGCGCTACTCGCACCCCACTATGGCCTGGAGGAAGCACCCAATTTCGAGGGACACTGGCATTTCCACCTCGCCCTATCACTGGATGAAATCGCCCAGCGCCTCGGGATTGCTGACCATGAGGCGGAAAGCCTGCAGGCTTCGGCCAGGGTCAAGTTGCAGGCCGCCAGGGAGCAGCGCATCCGGCCCGGACGCGACGAGAAGATTCTCGTTTCCTGGAATGCCATGATGATCAGAGGCATGGCCATTGCCGGACGCTTGTTGCAACGGGAGGACTTCATCGCTTCGGCCCGACGCGCTTTCGTTTTCCTGCATCAGGAACTTTTCCGGGAAGGACGGCTATTGGCGAGTTGGAAGGAGGGACGGGCGAGGTTCCCGGCTTACCTGGACGATCATGCCTTCCTGATCGACGCCGCGTTGGAATTGCTGCAAAGCCGGTGGGAAAGCTCCATCCTGGATTGGGCTGTGAATCTGGCAGATGAGTTATTGCTGCGGTTCGAAGATACGCCCAACGGCGGTTTCTTCTTCACCGCCCATGACCACGAAACCCTGATCCATCGCCCCAAGCCGACCCTGGACGAAGCCATGCCTTCCGGCAATGGCGTGGCGGCGCTCGCTTTGGCGAGGTTAGGCCAGATGCTGGGGGAGCCTCGCTACAGCCAGGCCGCCGAAAATACGCTGCGGGCCGCCACGGGGTCCATGCAACGTCATCCCCACGCTTACGGCTCGTTACTGAATGCTTTGGATGAATGGGTCTCCCCGCCCTCAATCATCGTGTTGCGTGGTCGCGAGCAGGAGATGGAGCCCTGGCGAAGGGCGTTGATGGCGGACTATTCTCCCGCTCGCCTGTGCCTGGCCATACCGGAAGGCGAAATCGGGTTGCCGGGCCTGCTCGCCGAACGCAAGCCGGAAAGAACCGTCGTCGCTTATGTGTGCGAGGCCAACCGATGCCGATCGACGATTCGATCTTTGGCGGAATTCCAGCGTCTATTGACGGCTTGAGTCAGGGTTGTCTCCTTGTATTTGAAATTAAGTTTGCATTAAGCCAGGGCTCGTATCGTATTATCACACCGACGATCGAGGTCGGATACCTGCGGTGATGAAGGAAATCAATTCGGGTATTGCGCCCGTATCGGCCGATGATGAGTCGTTATTCCCATCGAATGTTTCAATAGAGGATTTTTGATTTATGAAAAACCAAACCCGAGTCATTTCCGTATTGGCATTGTTTTGTCTGGCAGGTTTGAGTCACGCCGAAACCGGCACCGGCAAGCCCGCAACTCCCGCCGCCATTCCTACCGAACATTCCGCCCTGGAAACCATGAGAAAAAGAAAGCCCGTGGATGCCGATAAATCCGCCGTTCCGGCCGATGCATCCTCGGGGGTGAAAGCGGCAGGAGAGGCTGCGGCTAAGGCCAAGGCGGTGGAAGCCCCGACTACGCCCGCGGCGGTCAAGGAACCGGTTCAGGAAGCCGTTCAGCAGAAGTTGAAAGAAGCGACTCCCGCGCCAGTCAAAGAAGGCGCCAAGGCCCTCGAAGAAACCCAGAATGCCCCCAAAGCCGCTACCGACAAGGTGGAACAGGTTTCCAAGCAAGCCGGTAAAGCCGCAAAGTCGGCAAAACATAAGGCTGAAAAATCCGCCGTCGAAAAACCTAAGCAATTGCTGCGCTAAGCCCTGATTTTGCGGGTCAGGCGCCAAGCTGGAATGGCTTCGCGCCTTTGACGGTGATAGATTAGCCAAATAACCCAGTAACGGGAGATTCGAGATGAAGCTGTATGACATGGAGTTATCGGGCAATTGCTACAAAGTCAGATTATATTGTTCGCTGCTGGGTTTGGAATATGAATCCGTTCCTGTCGATTTACTCAAGGGAGAGCACAAGCGCGGCGATTTTCTGCGCTTGAATCCCCGCGGTCAGGTTCCGGTACTGGATGATTCCGGTAATATCATTTGGGACTCCATGGCGATCCTGGTGTATTTGGCGCGCCAATATGGCGATGAACAATGGCTCCCGACTCGTGCCGAACCCTTGGCCCAGGTCATGAGTTGGCTGGCGATGTCCGAGAATGAATTATTGTTTGGTCTGGCGAGGGCGCGAGCGGTCAAGAAATTCAACCGGCCCTGGGATCTTTCCCAATGTCAGGCGTTGGGAAAAGCCGGGCTTCAGGTGATGGAGAACCCTCTGCAAGCCAAGCCATGGCTCACAGGCGATTGCCCCACCATCGCCGATATCGCCTGCTTTCCCTATGTGGCGCTGGCGCCGGAAGGCGGAGTCCCACTCGACGATTTTCCTTTCGTGCGGCAATGGATGACTCGTATCCAGTCTCTTCCCGGATTCGTTGGCATGCCGGGCTTTCAATAGCCGAGGTCAATCGGCTTCACTCAACTTCAAAGCTGGACGGGTTTCATCTTTGCCGATGATGAGCAGATCCCAGATCAATAGCCCCAGGCCGGCTAAGGTGATGAATCCGCACAGCAAACGCCAGGCCATGGCTTGCTGGAACCAGGGATGATCCTGGGCGGCGAAATAACCGCTCCAGGTCGAACCCTCCACCGCGCGTTCGATGAAAGACTGTTCGTAACCGGCGACGAGCAGGGCTACGGTCATGCCGTGAAAAAGGGCGGCGATGAGACGGATCCGGGTGACCAGTCCCACCAATTTGCTTTGTTCATCAACGATGGGGAGTTGGTGGACGCCGCCTTCGGTGAGGTGGCAATCGTCCCGGTAGCTCATCAAGGGTAGGCAGCGCGACAGATGTATGGCAAAACGGGACAAACCCACCGCCAGCGCGTACGCAGCCAGGAGTCAAACAGGCCCGGCCAATTTCCGAGCCTGCGGGAACAGCAGGTTGTTTTCCAGGTGGATATGGCGCATCAGGTCGGTTTCCAATGCTTCCAGATCCTGATAAGCCGCACGGTAACTGGGACAGCCGTCGGCAGGCAGCATATAGTCTTGGCTGAGCTTGCGCAGGTGCTTGAGCAGTTCACCCACCGTTTCGTGTTCGCCGATCATCTGCCGAATGGGATTGTCGATGACGCCGAAGCAGGCATCAGGCAACGGCGCCGCTTGTGTGCGGTGTCTCTCCAAGGCTTCGATGTAGGGGAAAAGGATGTTTTCCTCCTTCAGCAAGTGGGGAAGCAATTCGTCACGCAAGATCGAGAAACCGATGCCGATTTCTTTCAACTCGGGGTGATTCTCGCCATGGCGCTTGATCACCTTATCCACCAAGGCTTCCAGGTGAGCCAACTGCGTGCGGGTGTAAGCGTGATGGGTGTCGATGATGAAGCGCATCAAGGAAGTGAGAGAAGCCTCATCCCATCGGGTTTCCAAAGCAGACTGGACCTTCTGTTCCAGTTCGATGAGCACCGCATTGACATCCAGACCGGCATTCCGACAGGCTTCGGCCAGAGTTTGTCCGCCACCACAACAATAATCCAGGCGATGGTTTTCCAGTATCCGCAGGGTGGCGGAGTGGGAAAGGGCAAGGTCTTTCAATGGGGTATTCGCGTTGATTTTCATGAGTCAATCCCCGTTTTTCGGTTCAGGCGTGGCTGACATTGAAAGCATCGGCGTAAATGTCTTGCAGGGAAGCCCCGGCCAGGAAGGCTTTTTTCCGGGTAAGCTTGACCATTTCCGGATGACCGCAGAGAAATACCCGCCAGCCCTTGAGATTGGGGATCTCGCTCAACGCCGCCTCATGAACGCGTCCTTGGCTGAAACCGGCCGGTACCTGGGCGCCGGAAAGGCAGGGCGTATAAATGAACTGAGGGTGACGCCGCTCGAGTTCGCGTAATTCATCGCTCAGATAAAGGCCGTGCAGATCCCGGCTGCCATGAAATAAGCGAATGGAGCCGCCATGGCCCTGATCCAGCGCGTCGCGAAGGATGCCGTAAAGAGGGGCCAGCCCCGAACCGGTGCCGATCAACAACAGAGGTTGTCCGGGTTGGCCGGCGGTGTAGAAACAATCACCGGCAGGTCCGCGAATCTCGACTTCCTGGCCGATGCGCAGATCGTCGTGTATCCAGCCGCTGACTTTGCCTTGCGGCAAGCGGCGCACATGGAGTTGAAGATGCTTGTCCAGGCGGGGAACGCTGGCGATGGAGTAACTGCGTACGTGAACATCATCGTGAACCAGGTTGATGAATTGTCCGGCCCGGTAATCGATAGGGGTTTGGCTTTCCAGCTCCACCTGCATGATCTCCTTGTTGAGCAATTCCAGTTTCCAGACGATGGCGGGGACGGAATCGTGAACATCATCCGGCAAGGCGACCGTGAGATCGTTCTTCGGGTGACAGATGCAGGCTAAAAAATAATTCCGCTGTTTGAGATTGACTTTCAGGCCATTTTGAGCTTCCGTCGGCGGAGTGCCGGCAGTGGCGCGCATCAGGCAAGTTTGGCAAACCCCTGCCTTGCAGGAAAACGGGACGCTGATGCCATGGCCGGCCAGACCCTCCAAAACGGATTGCTCATCGGCTAGAACGAAACTAGTTGGGCCGTAGCTTATTTTTGCCATAGGGCTGATTCATCGAGAGGATTGTTGGCTTGGCAGCGGGGTGCTATCGACAATCTCGTTATCAGAACCTTAAAGATATCGAACTAATGCTGCATTGAATATACATGTTATGAGCCGGTCTGCCCCCTGTCAAGCAGGACTGCAGGTTCGGAAGAGAAGCACGCCGTCGGCATGAAATCCGGCGGCGCAGGGTATGTCGGATTTATTTTCCCAACACGTCTTTGCGGGTGCTTTCCGCGATAGCGGCGGCTTCGGCGATCAGCTTATCGGGTACATTCAACTCGACCATGGTGGCGGCGAGGTTTTCCATGACGGCGTCGAAATGACTGTCGTTCAATCCGCGCTCGACCAGGTGGGCGTGGCCTTTGCGCATGTCCAGGCCAGTGTAATGGTGGGGCCCCCCGAAGGCCAGGGTCAGGAAGGCCTTCTGTTTGGCGGCTTGTTTTTCCATATCCACGCCTTCGAAGAAGTGGCTGATGCGGTCGTCGCTCAGCACTTTGCGGTAGAAGATGTCGACGGCGGCGTCGACAGCGGCTTCGCCGCCCAGTTTGTCGAATAGCGCAGGATCGACAGTCTTTCCATAGGTTTCATCGTACCATTGCGCCAGGGTCTTTTGCGTCATGAGATTTCTCCAGCATTGTCGTTATAGTGCGGGCAAATTGAAGGATGCGTTTTCGAACCAGCTTTTCATCGGCTTGCCACCGCGAAAGCGCTACAATAAGCATCCGGCGGATAAGTTATACCGCTGCATTTGGACTGTCAAACCGCTTAATTCCAGCGGGCTTGGCCCTAGGGCAAAGAGTGGAATGGTTAAACGCATGCAACTGACCCAATTTACCGGCTATTCCTTGCGGGTACTGATTTTCCTCGCGCGCATGCCGGAACCGGGCATGGCGACAATCACCGAAATCGCCGAATTTCATCAAATTTCCCGCAACCACCTGGTCAAAGTGGTCAATAATCTGGCCAACCGGGGCTTCATCCAGACCACAAGGGGCAAAGGCGGAGGACTGCAATTGGCGCGTCCTCCGCAGACCATTGGACTGGGCGAAGTGGTGCGGTTCACCGAGCCGAACCTGGATTTGGTCGAATGTTTCGATCCGAAAACCAATCAATGCGGCATCGCTCGCGGCTGTTTTCTCAAGGCGGCCTTGTACGAGGCGCGAAGGTCTTTCATGGCGGTTCTGGACAAATACACCCTGGCCGAAGTGGCAATCCTCCCTTCGGGTTTATTTCCCGCCGAGGCTCAGGCTGCGCCCTCAAAGCCTTCCTTAGAGCCCTCTTAGGCGCCTGTGAATCCGCTCAAGAAACTGGCCGGCCAGACGGCCATTTATGGTCTCAGCACCATCGTTGGCAGGTTGCTCAATTATCTGCTGGTTCCCCTCTACACCTACCGCTTCGCCGACCCGCGGGATTTCGGCGTGGTCACGGAGTTCTACGCGTATACCGCGTTCCTCAACGTAGTGCTGACCTACGGTATGGAAACGGCGCTGTTCAATTTTTCGGCCAAGAGTGACCGCAACCCGAAGGTTTATAGCACCGCCCTGTTTTCCTTGCTTGTTAGCAGCACCCTGTTTCTGATCGGGATGGGTTGGGTTGCCGGGCCGATCGCGGAAGTGCTGCGTTATCCGGGACATAGCGATTATGTACTATGGATGGCCTGGGTCATCGGCTTGGATGCCCTGAGCGCCATTCCCTTCGCCTGGCTGAGGGAGCGGCAGCGCGCCAAACGCTTCGCTTTGCTGAAGATGTTCAACATCCTGCTCAACATAGGCGCCAACCTGTTTTTTATCGGCCTGTGCAAAGGGGTTTACGAAGCGGGCAATAGCGGCTGGTGGGAATGGGCAGGCAGGCTTTACGATCCGGATATTGGTATCGGCTATGTTTTCATCGCCAATCTCATCGCCAGTGCGGCCACGGTGGGGTTTTTGTTGCCCGAGTTCCTGGCGGCCCGTGCGCGCCCGGATTTCAAACTGTGGCGGAATATGCTGGCTTATGCGCTGCCGCTGCTGATCGCAGGCTTGGCTGGCATGGTCAACGAGACGCTCGATCGCATCCTGCTCAAATATCTGCTGCCGGTGGAATCGGCCATGGAGCAACTCGGCATATACGGCGCATGCTACAAAATTTCCATCCTGATGAGCATCTTCATCCAGGCTTTCCGTTACGCGGCCGAACCGTTTTTTTTCTCCCATTACCAGCGATCCGACGCTCGCGAGCTTTACGCCCTGGTCATGCGTTGGTTCGTCATCGCCTGTTCGTTTATTTTCCTGGCCGTCATGGCCAACCTCGTTTGGATACAGTATTTCGTCGGCGCCTACTACCGTGCCGGTTTGGGTGTGGTCCCCATCTTGCTCCTGGCCAATCTTTGTCTGGGCGTGTTTTACAATCTGTCCATCTGGTACAAACTCACCGAACAGACCCGTTTCGGCACCTATCTCACCCTATGGGGCGCCTTGGTGACCCTGGTTCTTAACTATTGCTGGATACCCCGCCTCGGCTATTTGGGTTCGGCCTGGGCAACCTTGGCCTGCTACGCCAGCATGGCGGTGCTTTCCTATGGGATGGGACAAAAATATTATCCCCTACGCTATGATCTCAAACGGATGATCGCCTATCCCCTGATGGCCCTGACGATTCATCTCGGCACCTCGAAGATCGAGGGTTTGACCTTCTGGGCCGAACTGGGGGCAAAAAACGGCTCGCTGTTGCTGTTCGCGGGACTGGTCTTCCTGTTGGAAAGGAAAAAACGTGCAGATTCCCCATGAGCCTGTCCAAAAGCGGAAACCCCATGCTCACTAGGCTGTTCCGCCTGGTTTTCCGGCAACCCGGGTGGTTCCTGGGATTCATGGGGCTGATCGGACTCGCCTTGTTCCTGGCCTATGCCCAACAACTCTCGAACGAATTGATAGGGTTGTCGGCTGCCCTGATGTTTTCCTTGTTGGCCTTGATATTGACCGGACATCTGGTTGGAAAACTGGAAGCGCAACTGTCCCAACGCCAATCCGATCTGCAGAGTGAAATCGACCGGCACAAGCAAACCGGCCAAGCATTGGAAAAGAGTGAATCGCGCTGTCGGCAGGCAAAAGCGCAATTGCGCCTGGCCGCCAGTGTCTTCGAGTCCAGTCATGAAGGTATCATGATCACCGATCCCAACCACCGGATCCTCAAGGTCAATGCCGGTTTCACCCTCATCACCGGTTACCGCGCCGAGGAAGTGGTCGGCTCCACCCCGAGATTTCTGCACTCGGACCAACATTCCGTGCAGTATTTCGATGATTTGAATGGAGAATTAAAGACTGCCGGGCATTGGGAAGGGGAACTCTGGAGTCGGCGCAAGGACGGCGCTTATTTTACCGAATGGTTGAGTATCAGCGCGGTAACCGACGACGAAGGGCGGGTGAGCCATTACGTGGGCATCCTGTCCGATATCAGCGAGCGCAAACTGTCGGAAGAGAAAATCCTCCACATGGCCCAGTACGATTCGCTGACCGGTTTGCCGAACCGTATCTTGCTGCAGGACCGCCTGGAAGTGTTGCTGGCGCATTTGAATCCAGGTCGTGACGGATATTTGGCCGTCCTGTTCATCGACCTGGACGACTTCAAACTGATCAATGATTCCCTAGGTCATGATTATGGCGACATCCTGCTGAAAAATATCGCCAAGCGCTTGTCGGAAAACCTGCGCAAGGAAGACACCGTGGCCCGCTTGGGAGGCGACGAATTCGTCGTGTTGTTGAAGGATTTCGCCCATCGGGAACAGGTCGCCACGGTTGCCCACAAGCTGGTCGAGGCGGTTGCCAAACCCGTGGTCATCAATGAAATGGAAATGCGCGTGACCTGCAGCATTGGTATCAGCATTTTCCCGGAAGACGGAAGAACGCCTATCGAACTGATGAAGAACGCCGATACCGCCATGTACCATGCCAAGGCGAAAGGCCGCAACAATTGCCAGTATTTCGATTTGGCGCTGAACGAAGCGGTCCATCGTCGGCTCATCCTGGAAAATAGCCTGCGCCAAGCCTTGGAAGAGCGGCAATTGCAACTCTACTACCAACCCCAGATCGAATTATCCAGCGGCGAGATCGCCGGCTGCGAGGCCATCGTTCATTGGAAACACCCCGAATGGGGTTTTATTTCGCCGGCCGAGTTCATGTCCGTGGCCGAGGAGTCCGGCCTCAGCTTGCCGTTAGGCGATTGGGTCTTGCACACGGCGTTGCGGCAGGTTCGGCGCTGGCAGGACATGGAACTGTTGTTTGCGCCGGTGTCGTTCATTCTATCGCCGGCACAATTCGCGCAAGAGAACCTGGGTCGGCAGATCATGACGGCATTGGAACAAGCCAACGTCGAACCCTGTTATCTGGAACTGGAATTGGCCGAGAACCTGGCCATGAAGGATATCAACAAGACGACGAAACTGCTCCATGAATTTCGCGACCTGGGCGTCAGGCTGGCCATCAGCCACTTCGGCATCGGCTATTCCAGTCTCAGTTTCTTGAAGCGCCTTCATATCGATAAATTGAAGATCGACCGTTCTTTCGTCAGCGATCTGGATAAAAACACCGAAGGCCAGGAGATCGTCTATGCCATCATTCAACTCGCTTATAGTCTGCACATCGAGATCGCCGCGGAAGGTGTGGACACCATCGGTCAGCTCGAACAACTACAACGCTTGCGTTGTCAAATCGCCCAAGGCATGGTCTTCACCCCGGCCATTCCGGCAGGACAATTCACGGCTTTATTGGAAGCCTGCAAGCCGGAACCCTTCTTGAAAAAATCCGAACCGCCCCAATAAACGTGTCAGCCCGGTCACAATCCGGCCCATTCACCCATTTTTGAGGAATACCCAGCGCCATGACTGTTACCGAAAATAAAGTAACCTTGGGGTTCGAAGCGGAGGTCAAACAACTGCTTCACCTGATGATCCATGCCTTGTACAGCAACAAGGAAATCTTCTTGCGCGAGTTGATTTCCAACGCCTCCGATGCTGCGGACAAACTCCGCTTTCGCGCGCTGAGCCATGAGGCGCTCTACGAAGGTGACAGCCAGCTCAAAATCCGCGTCGAATTCGACAAGGAAAAACGCACCATCGCCATCACCGATAATGGCATTGGCATGAACCGCGACGAAGTGCGCGAAAACATCGGCACCATCGCTCGTTCGGGAACCCGCCACTTCTTCGAATCCCTGACCGGCGACGAAGCCAAAGACAGCCAATTGATCGGCCAGTTCGGCGTAGGCTTTTATTCCTCGTTCATCGTCGCCGACAAGGTCATCCTGGAGACTCGGGAAGCCGGGGGCGATCCGGAAGAAGGTGTGCGCTGGGAGTCCAGCGGCGAAGGCAACTTCACCCTGGAAAACATCCAGAAAACCGAGCGCGGCACCAAGATCACCCTGCATCTGCGAGAGGGTGAAGACGAATTGCTCGAAGGCTGGAAGCTGCGCTCCATCATCCGCAAGTTTTCCGATCATATCTCCCTGCCGATCGAGATGAAAAAGGAGAAATACGGGACGAATCAGGAAGAAAGCGAGGATGAAGGCAAGGAGGAGGAATGGGAGACCGTCAATAGCGCTTCCGCGCTCTGGTCCAAGTCCAAGGACGACATTTCCGAGGATGCCTACAATGAGTTTTACAAGCATGTCTCCCACGACTTCAGGGAGCCTTTAGCCCGCATTCATAGCCGAGTGGAAGGTTCCAACGAATACACTCTGCTGCTGTATATTCCTTCCCATGCGCCGTTCGATTTGTGGGACCGGGATGCCAAACACGGCGTCAAGCTCTACGTGCGCAAGGTGTTCATCATGGATGATGCGGAAAAGCTCATGCCGCGCTACTTGCGCTTCGTCCGCGGCGTCATCGACTCCGATTCCCTGCCGCTCAACGTCTCCCGCGAGATCCTTCAGGAAAACAAGTTGCTGGAGAAAATCCGCGCCGGTTCGGTGAAGAAAGTGCTGAGTCTGTTCGAAGACCTGGCCAAGAACGAGCCGGAAAAATACCAGACCTTATGGAAAGAATTCGGTCAGGTGCTCAAGGAAGGCGTCATCGACGACTTCAAGAACAGGGACCGTCTCGTCAAGCTGTTGCGCTTCGCCTCCACCGAGAACGATGCCCAGGAAGTCAGCGTGGAAGATTACATCGCCCGCATGAAGGAAGGGCAGGAGAAAATTTATTACATCACGGCCGATAGTCTGTCGGCGGCCAAGAACAGCCCGCATCTGGAAATCTTCCGCAAGAAAGGCCTAGAGGTGCTGCTGCTTTGCGATCGAGTCGATTCCTGGCTGGTGGATCATCTCACC
Organism: Methylococcaceae bacterium; assembly: GCA_028711365.1. Taxonomy (GTDB): domain Bacteria; phylum Pseudomonadota; class Gammaproteobacteria; order Methylococcales; family Methylococcaceae; genus Methylumidiphilus. The sequence goes on along the minus strand of JAQTSI010000067.1, from coordinate 5,271 downwards.
GAATTCGATGGCAAGCATCTGCAATCCATCGCCCGGGGCGATCTGGATCTCGGCAAACTGGAAGATGAAAAGGAGAAGGAAGAAATCGAGCAGATCGGCAAGGATTTCGAGGCAGTGGTCGAAAAGGTCAAGAAAGCTCTGGAAGGCAAGGTCGCCAATGTGCGTGTCAGCCACCGTCTGACCGATTCTCCGGCCTGTTTGGTCAGCGAAGTCTATGGCATGAACCGCACCATGGAACGCATCCTCAAGGAAGCAGGACAGCATGTCCCCAGCAGCAAGCCGATCTTCGAAATCAACCCGAATCACGCCCTGATCATCAAGCTACGAGAGGAAGCCGACGAAACCCGTTTCACCGACCTGACCCAGATCCTCTTCGATCAGGCCGTGCTCAGTGAAGGCGGCCAAGTCGAAGATCCGGCGGCCTTCGTCCACAAACTCAACCGGCTGCTTCAACAAGTGATGGCTTGATCAGCTGTCGCCACCAAAACCGGGTTCTGCAAGGAACCCGGTCTCGATTCCTCATCAAAACGGCGATTCGCCCCCCTAAAAAAACCGCCTTCCCTCGCCGCCATGTAAGCGGGAGGAAGACGGTCTTAGCCAGTCGCCTTAGGGCTTATTCTTCGCTCGTCTTATCCTTATCTCCGGTAGCGGGGGCGATATCGCTGCCCTCGGCGGGGCTTTCTTCGGTTGCCGCTTCTCCGCCACTTTTGGCCGGGTAGCGGCGATCGCGGCGACTGCGATTGCGGCGACGGCTCGCGGGTCGGCGCGGCTCGGTGGCGGGCTCCTCTTCGTTCGCCACGGATTCTTCCTCGCTGGTTTCACCTTCTTCGGCTCCGGATTCATCCGCATGGATCGGTTGCGAAGGCTCGACCGTCGGTCGTTCCTCTCGAACGGGTTCGACAACCGGAGGTTCGGATCGAACCGGCTTGATCGGCTCCGGTGCAGACGGTTCAAGAGCGATCGGTGGCGCTGGAATCGGTTCGGCGGGCTCAGCGCTACGCGGTTCGATTTGAACCGGTTCGGACCTTGCGGTAGCTGCGGATTGGACTGTCGCTTCGCCGACTTCGGCTTCGGCGCTAGCTTGGGATGGTTCGACCCAGTCTATATAGGTCGTAGCCGGCCGGGGGCGCTGGGGACGCGGGTGATGCCGACGCGGGGCAGGTTCGCGCGCGGGGACGGCTTCCGCCGTTTCCTCGGTTTCGGCAGCGGTGAAGATTTCGGATTTGGCCGGGATCCCCGCGCCTGCGAATTGGGCAGGGCCGGCTTCCTCGGTTCCACGTTCCCGAATCGGCGGAAGTTCGGACGCCGAACTTACCGCGGTGTTCTCGCTCGGCCCGAATTCGATGCCGGAAACCTCGCTTTCGCCGGCGCTGATGCGTTCGCCGCCCTGATTGCGGAATTCGCCCCTACGCCCGCGGCGGCGGCGGGAACCGCGTTTGGGCAGTTCGCGTTGGTTGCCGGGAGATAAGGGTTGTCTGGATTCCAGGGTTTCCACTTCCGCCGGTTTGCCCGGCTCTTGCGCGGCTGGCTGCCCGGCGAAACCGGGGGTGACGCTTGCAGCGCCATGGCGGGGTTGAATCTGACGGCGTTCCGGGCGCAGGTCGGTACGCTCCTGGCGAGCTTGTTCGGGCCGTTCCGCTCGTGCGGGCCGTTGCTCCTGCCGTTCGGGGCGGGGGGGGCGTTGCGGCCGTTGGGGCGGCGGCCTACGATCCTGTCTTTCCGGTTGCGCCGGTAGCGGAGTAGGGGGCGGGGCGGGCAATTGGAACCGTCTATCCACCGGCTGTTGTACCGGGGAGGCTGGAGCCGTCTCGGTTTCTCTTTCATCCTTGCCGGTGAGTATATTCAAGAATCGCTTGATGAAGCCGCCACCGACGACGCTGCTCGTGGATTGGGGTTGAACTTTGGACGGAGCGGATGGCGCAGGGGAGGGGGGAAGAAAATCCCGCACCGCCGGTTGCTCGGCATAGGCGGGCGTTTCGCGGGCAAATTCCGGCAACTCCCTACCTTCTTCCCGGATGAGCTGGTAACTGGGGCCTTTGATCTGCTCCTCTTCGCTGGCGGTGGAGCGGATACGCTGGATTTCGAAATTCGGCGTCTCCAGATGTTTGGATGGAATGATGATGATGGAGACATTCTGCCGCTTCTCGATCTGTTCGATGCCTGTGCGTTTCTCGTTGAGCAGGTAGGTGGCCGATTCGATGGGCAGTTGGACGACGATCTTGTCGGTGTTCTTCTTCATCGATTCCTCCTCGATGATGCGAAGCACCGACAGCGCCAGCGATTCCACATTCCGGATGCTGCCCTGGCCCTTGCAGCGTGGGCAAGTCAGCAGGCTCGCCTCGCCCAGGGAAGGGCGCAGACGCTGGCGCGACATTTCCAGCAAGCCGAAGCGAGAGATGCGACCGAGTTGGATGCGTGCGCGATCGGCCTTCAGGGCGTCGCGCAGGCGATTTTCCACCGCGCGTTGATTGCGCGCCGCCATCATGTCGATGAAATCGATGACGAACAATCCCCCCAGATCGCGCAGCCGCAATTGACGGGAGATTTCATCGGCGGCTTCCAAATTGGTGTTGAGGGCGGTTTCCTCGATGTCGCCGCCCTTGGTGGCGCGGGCCGAGTTGATGTCGATGCTGGTCAAAGCTTCGGTATGATCGATGACGATAGCCCCCCCCGAGGGCAAGGGCACCTCGCGACTGTAGGCGGTTTCGATCTGGGACTCGATCTGATAGCGGCTGAACAAAGGGACCGAGTCTTGGTACAGCTTGGCTTTGTGGATGAACTGCGGCATCACCTGCTGCAGGAAGTTGAGAACCATCTTGTGAGAAGACGGATTATCGATGAGGATCTCGTCGATGTCGCCGCGCAGATGATCGCGCAAGGCGCGGATGATGACATTGCTTTCCTGGAAAATCAGGAAAGGCGCGGTCTTCTCCATGGACGAGCGCTCGATGGCTTCCCACAGTTGCAGCAGGTAGTTGAGATCCCATTGCAGTTCCTCGACGGATTTACCACCTCCCGCGGTGCGGACGATCAGCCCCATGCCTTCCGGAATTTGCAAGGCGCTCATGACTTCGCGCATATCCGAGCGAATTTCGCCCTCGATGCGACGGGAAATGCCGCCGGCACGGGGGTTGTTCGGCATCAATACGAGGTAACTGCCCGCCAGGCTGATGAAGGTGGTCAGGGCCGCGCCCTTGCTGCCGCGTTCTTCCTTCTCGATCTGAACGACGACTTCCTGACCTTCCTTGAGCAGATCCTTGATGTCGCGGCGGGTGAATTCCTCATCCTGCTGCAGACCGAAGTAGACCGGGGCGATTTCCTTGAACGGCAAAAAGCCATGCCGTTCGGCGCCGTAGTTGACGAAAGCGGCTTCCAGACTGGGTTCGATGCGGGTGATGCAACCTTTATAGATATTGGATTTTTTCTGTTCTTTAGAGGGGATTTCGATGTCGAAGTCGTATAGTTTTTGTCCGTCCACCAGCGCAACCCGCAATTCCTCGGGTTGGGTGGCGTTGATTAACATTCTCTTCATTATGCTGTTCCTTTAGCGTTTTGACGGGAAAACGGGCGAACCTGCGCCGCGTTGCGGCTTCCTTTCGTAAACCAAAGCAGCCAGTTGCAATAGGTAGGTGCATGACGTGACGCGGTCTCTCTTAGGTCTTTGGGGTAATCCGCCGCTGTTCGGGCAGGATCGCTGCCGGCTCCTTGTTTAGATTCGGCTGTCGTTCCAGGCAAAACGCCGGTTTCGCTCATCATGGGTCGAGCGATGAAACCCTGTTCTTATTGCTATCTGCGTTGTTTTTCCGGCGAATGCGGGCATCCGTCAGGGTTTTATTCTGTTGTCGGCGGCGCGAAATCGTTCCCAAACGGGGAACCCGGCGTGCCGGACGGTATTTCAGAGTTTTCCCCTAAAACCATCAGGGGAGGGCTCATGCAAGACCCACGAAAAATCGCGTGTCGGATTCGGTGGCGAAGGGCATTTCCCCGCGCAATCTTCGCCGAGCCGCCGAAGATTCAGGTGATTGCGCCGAACTTATTGCCACTATAACAATCTTGATAAAAAGCATCAATTTATCCGTCAAAACTGTTATCATTTTTCCATGACCGAACACCTCCAATTCCCCGCCAAACCCTTTATGATCGAAATCGACGAGGAAAGCGCCGGTCAGCGCATCGACAATTTCCTTTTCACCCGCCTCAAGGGCGTCCCCAAAAGCCACGTCTACCGTATCCTGCGCAAGGGCGAGGTGCGTGTCAATGGCGGACGTTGCCAAGCTCAACGCAAGTTGGGTGCCGGCGATCAGGTGCGAATTCCTCCCCTGCGCCTGGCCGAGCGCGAGGAACAAGAACTGCCCGAGATTCTGATCCAGCAGCGCCTTTCCGAACGCATCCTTTACGAGGACGAGGATTTTCTCGTGATCAACAAACCGGCCGGCATGGCCGTGCATGGCGGCAGCGGCCTCGGCTACGGCGTCATCGAGGGCTTACGCAGGATTCGTCCCCAGGCGCGCTTCCTGGAATTGGTCCACCGCTTGGATCGGGATACTTCCGGATGCCTGTTGATCGCCAAAAAGCGCAGCGCCCTGCGTTCCCTTCATGAACTGTTTCGCGCCGATCACCAGGTGAAGAAGGTCTATCTGGCATTGCTGGGGGGCGTGTGGGCAAGAAAAAAATGGCTGGTGGATGCGCCGCTGAAGAAAAATATCCTGCAAAGCGGTGAACGCCTGGTGAAGGTGGCGAAGGATGGTAAACCGGCGCAGACCGAGTTTCGCCGATTGCGTCGGTTTGCCGCCGCCACCCTGGTGGAAGCCAGCCTGTTGACCGGCCGCACCCATCAGATCCGCGTTCACGCCCAGTCCATGGGGCATCCTATCGCCGGCGACGGACGTTATGGCGACGAGAATTCGAATCAGGCATTTCGTCGCCTGGGGTTGAAACGGCTGTTTCTGCACGCGGCAGAACTGGCTTTCCTTCATCCGCGCAGCCACCAGCCTTTTTGCGTCAAGGCGCCGCTGGAGCCGGAACTGCAGGATTTTCTCGACCGTTTGCCGGCATGAAAAATCGATTCGAGCTGCTGGTATTCGATTGGGATGGCACCCTGTTCGATTCCATCCCTTGGATCGTCGAATGTCTGCAACGGGCAGCCGCAGACAGCGGTTTGCCCCTGCCTGGCGAGCGACTTTCTCGTTCGGTGATCGGCCTGAGTCTGGCGGAAGCGATGAAAACCCTGTTTCCCGAAGCCGACGAATCCGACGTGGAGCGCCTGATGGC
>JAQTSI010000368.1 GCA_028711365.1 Methylococcaceae bacterium | reverse complement strand
CAGCGCCGGCCTGATCCTGCTGGTCGCCTGGGGTTTCGGACTGACCAGCGGATGGGTGGCGCTATGGGTGCTGCCGGTGGCTTTTCTCGCCGGTCTGTGTTTCGGCGGCATGGCCCTGTTGGTGACTTCCTACGCTTACAGCTACGACTTTTTCGTCTATTACATCAGCCTGCTGGTGACACCCCTGATCCTGCTCCGCGGTGTTTTCTTTCCGCTGGATTCCATGCCCGATGCCGTTCGCATCGGCAGCGCTTTTCTACCCTTGCAACCGGTGGTGAATGTGATGAGAGCGCTGGTTTCCGGACATTGGCAATGGCATTTGCTGCCCCAACTCGCCGTTCCCATGGGGTTCGCCCTGGTCACCACCCTGTTGGCGATTCGGCGCTTCAACCGGCGTTTGCTGGAGTAATCCTGACTGGCATGGGAACGGTGGGCCGGCTTATGTCATACTGGCCGCCTGTGTCATGACGAGAACCCGGCGATGGCTTTTGACGCGATTATCTTCGATTGTGATGGAACCCTGGTCGACAGCGAGGTCCTGGGCAACCAGGTGCTGGTCGAGTGTGTCGCCGAACTCGGGCTCGAGATCAGCCTGGAGGAAGCCCTGGCCCAGTTCACGGGGGGCAAGATGGCGGATGTCGTCACCGCCATCGAGCAATGGCTGGGGTTTCCGGTTCCCGAGGATTTCGTCCCCGAACTGAGGCGGAAGATGTCAGCCGTGTTTGCCGAGAAGCTCCAGCCGGTCGAGGGGGTCGAGGCCATCTTGCGGGATCTGCGTTTGCCCTATTGCGTCGCTTCCAATGGCCCGCGCGATAAGATGGAGATGAACCTTCACACCACGGGCCTGCTTCCCTATTTTCGCGAGCGTATTTTCAGCGCGTATGAAGTTGGCAGTTGGAAACCCGAGCCCGGGCTGTTCCTGCACGCCGCGCAAGCCTTTGGCATAGATCCCGAGCGGTGCGCGGTGGTGGAGGATAGTGTCGCGGGGGTGCGAGCGGGGAGGGCGGCAGGGATGACGGTATTCGGCTATGCGCCCTCGGGGAATGGCGCTCTTCTGGCACAAGCCGGAGCGCAGCCGTTCTCGCAGATGGGCGGTCTATTAGCCCTGCTACAGCAGCCGGGGTGATGCCATCGCGATCAAGCCGGCTAAACGATGAGCCACGGTTAGCCTTTGAGTATCCAAGACCGGGGGGCTCAAAACCCATCTTCGGGTAATACTCGTTGGCCTTCGGGGCAGCCCACAACACCCCCCTGCATTCAGGACCAAGCCTTTGCCGGGTTTCCTGGATGAGGCGTTTGCCTATGCCTTGCCGTTGATATTGCGCGTCAACGGCAAGATCGGCGGGATAGGCGACATAGCTGAAGTCGGTCAGTGAACGGGAGAGTCCAGCCAGCCGTTACTCGTGCCATGCCGTAATGATGAGATTGGCATTGCCTAGCATGCCCTCGAATATATCCGGCCGGTCTACCGGCAAGAGTTGACAGTTTTCCGCCACGACAGTAATTTTACTCATTTTATCCAAATTTCAGATCGGCGGTTGACTCTTGGGTTTCCGCCGCCAAGACGCAGGGACTTGCGAAATCCCGAATCACCCACACGCCACAAGAGTCCTGGATGGAAGAGTTTCAACGCATCAAACGCCTGCCCCCCTATGTTTTCAACATCGTCAACGAGCTGAAAGCCAGAGAACGCGCCGAGGGCGCGGACATCATCGACTTCGGCATGGGCAACCCCGACCGGCCGACGCCGCAACACATCGTCGACAAACTGGTGGAAGTCGCCCAGAAAGGCACGGCACACCGCTATTCCGTGTCCAAGGGCATACCTCGTCTGCGCAAGGCGATCTGCCACTGGTACCAGACCCGCTATGGCGTTGAACTGGACCCGGATTCCCAGGCCATCGCCACCATCGGTTCCAAGGAGGGGTTGGCGCACCTGATGTTCGCCACCTTGGGGCCGGGCGATGCGGTACTGGTGCCCAATCCGGCTTATCCCATCCACCCTTACGGCTGTGTCCTGGCCGGCGCGGATGTGCGTCATGTGCCCTTGGTTCCGGGGGTAGATTTCTTCGCCGAACTGGAGAAAGCGATCAAGCTTTCCTGGCCCAAGCCGAAGATGCTGATCCTCAACTTTCCCGGCAATCCCACCACCCAATGCGTGGAACTGGATTTCTTTGAGAAAGTGGTAGAAATGGCCCGCGAGTACAAGATCTGGGTGGTGCATGATTTGGCCTATGCCGACCTGGTGTTCGATGGCTATGTCGCGCCTTCCATCCTGCAGGTGCCCGGCGCGACCGACGTGGCGGTGGAGTTCTTCACCCTGTCCAAGAGCTATAACATGCCTGGCTGGCGCGTCGGTTTCATGTGCGGCAACCGCGAATTGGTTTCGGCCTTGGCGCGCATCAAATCCTACCTGGATTACGGCACTTTCACGCCTATCCAGGTAGCGGCCATCACCGCCCTGGAAGGCCCGCAGGAATGCGTGGCGGAGATCTGCGAACTGTATCGCCAGCGCCGTGACGCGCTGTGCAAGGGTCTGAACGAGGCCGGGTGGGCGGTGGAGAAGCCCAAGGCCACCATGTTCGTGTGGGCCCCGATCCCCGAGCAATATCGGGAGATGGGTTCCCTGGAGTTCGCCAAGAAACTGATGATCGACGCGAGAGTGGCGGTTTCGCCGGGCATCGGCTTTGGCGAGTACGGCGACGATCATGTCCGTTTCAGCCTGATCGAGAACGAACACCGCACCCGACAGGCCATTCGCGGCATCCGTCATATGTTCCGCAGGGACAACCCGGTATAATCCAAGGCACAATTCATCCCATGAGGACAGCGTTTTGAAGCCCGTAAAAATTGGTTTGCTCGGTCTAGGCACGGTTGGCGGCGGTACCGTCAACGTATTGCGGCGCAACGCCGACGAAATCACCCGCCGGGCGGGACGGGAAATTCAAATCTGCCGCGCATTGGCCCGCGATCTTGGCCGGGCGCGCATTTGCAATACGGATGGCATCGAACTCACGCAGGACCCATTCGAAATCATCAATGACCCACAAATCGAGATCGTGGTCGAACTCATCGGCGGCGTGTATCCGGCTAAAGAGCTGATTCTGCAGGCGCTGGAAAACGGCAAACATGTGGTGACCGCCAACAAGGCCCTGATCGCCCTGCATGGCAACGAAATCTTCGCCAAGGCCAGCGAAAAAGGCTTGATGGTCGCCTTCGAGGCTGCCGTTGCCGGCGGTATCCCCATCATCAAGGCGCTACGCGAAGGACTCAGCGGCAACAAGATCGAATGGCTGGCCGGCATCATCAACGGCACCTGTAACTTCATACTCAGTGAAATGCGCAACAAGGTCCGTGATTTCGCCGATGTGCTCAAGGAAGCCCAGGCACGGGGTTATGCCGAGGCTGATCCTAGCTTCGACGTGGATGGGGTGGACGCCGCCCACAAGCTGACCATCCTGGCTTCCATCGCTTTCGGCATCCCGCTGCAATTCGACAAGGTCTACATCGAGGGTATTACCGGCATCACCCGCCTGGACGTTTCCTACGCCGAGGCACTGGGTTATCGCATCAAACTGTTGGGGATGGCCTGCCGCACCCCAAAAGGCGTCGAGTTGCGCGTCCACCCGACCTTGATTCCCGAACGCCGTTTGATCGCCAATGTCGATGGTGTGATGAATGCCGTGCTGGTCAAGGGCGACGCCGTCGGCCCCAGCCTTTACTACGGCGCAGGAGCGGGGGCAGACCCCACCGCCTCCTCGGTGGTGGCGGACATCGTCGATGTGGTGCGCACCCTGACCTCCGATCCGGAGAATCGCGTTCCTCACCTGGCTTTCCAACCCAAGGCCATCTCCGATATTCCCATCCTGCCCATCGAGGAAGTGGAGACGGCCTATTACCTGCGCCTTTCCGCCGAGGACAAGCCCGGTGTGCTGGCCGACGTGACCCGCATCCTGGCCAATCACCTCATCAGCATCAAAGCCATCCTGCAGAAAGAACCTCTGGCGGGCGAAAGCCATCTGCCCATCATCATTCTCACCCAGAAAACCCTGGAGCGCGGATTGAATGCCGCCATCGCCCAGATCGAAGCTCTGGCCGCCATCA
>JAQTSI010000066.1 GCA_028711365.1 Methylococcaceae bacterium | reverse complement strand
CCCCAAAAGCCCGCGTACGCCGTCGGCCTCAGTCTCGCTGGTGCAATGCACGGCGTGGGCTTGCCGCAAGGTCGGCAGAGTCAACCACTGGTAATACAGCCATTTGTGAGGCTTCCGCCGCCGGATCAATTCCACATGCTCGGGCATCAAGCCCCCATGCACGGCCACCATGAAGGGACGGCGCAGCAGGGAGCAGAAAACCGCCGCCAGGGTGGCCGGCCAAGTGGCGATACCGTGGATGTAAACCACCGGCGCTTTCCGGCATAGCGCGAACAATTTGGGGATGGCCCCCAAGCCGAAGCCCCAGCGTCTGAATCCATAGCAGCGATAGAGCGTAACCTCCACCGCCTTGCCAAGCTGCACATCCTCGGGCCGCAAGCGGCCATCGAGGGATTCGTCCGCGGCGACCAGTGCGATCCTGCGACCGCGTTCGGCCCAAGCACGGGTCAATACGCCGGCGGTGACCGAGACTCCGCCATAACCTTTGGCCGGCGGTATATGCGTTGCAACCACTCCCACATCCATCCTTTTATCCCCCATGAAATTAACGCCCATAAGCCAGAAAGCCTCGCCAGATGCCGACGAGATTATTGAAGGAATATTCCACCCTCCTGGGGTTGAGCGAGAAAACCGCCAATATCATCTTTATCGTCGGCGCGATGAACATCTTGCGAATGATGTAATAAAGGATATAGATATCATATTCCTTTGCGAACTTTCGGATATAAGCGCCAACACCCGAGGAATACATGAGCATTCTCTTGCCGCCAACCTTGTAGTTATCCTTGTCGGCATGATAAATCCTGATCATTGGATCATAGTATGCGACATGGCCGGCGCGTAGCAATCGATATAAAAGCTCAAACCCTTCGGCTCCGGAATATTTCGAACCGATGCCGAAATCATGGTCCATGTAAAATTCGCCGTGGTCGACTTTATTCAAGTTGAAGAAATGGGTAAATTCGACCCCCATCATGCGAAAACGGGAAAAATACTGGGCCTTGCGGTCATTCACGCCTATGCTGAATCGGGTTTTCGAAAAATCATACGAACCTACCGCCAGGATGGCGGTTTCTTCCCTATGCTTGAATTCCTCCACGACCTGCTTCAAGACATCCAGCTCGTAGGCGCAATCATCATCCGGAAATGCGATGATTTCACCCCTGGCAAACTGGATGCCGTAGTTTCTTGCCCTGGCGTTTCCGGTGAAATCAACTTTCACATGATTGATGCAAAAATGATCGGCATAACGCGCCAGTATGGAATCTATCTTGCCATCCTGATTCTGATCGATCACGATCAGTTCGAAATCGTAATAGGTCTGATATTGCAGCGAATCCAGGAATAGCAATAATTCATTATCTCTTCCCAGAGTCGCTAGAACGAGTGATACTTTCATGGTGATTATCCTCTTTGCGAAAGGAGTCTAAACCCGCTAGAGCCGTTGAAACCGTCCGGCCTTAGCCTGCACATAGATCGTCGCCTCATACCAGGTAAATAGGAGGGCGAACTCCAGCCCCGCGGCGCCATCCAAAAAACCCAGACGCACGACATAGTGGTATAAAAACCTGGCAACGATCCTCAGCGCCGAGCGGCCGATCCATACACTGAGCCGGCCGCGGCGGGTCATCATGGCGCCCTCGGTGGGATGCAAGAGTACTTCTTGCGCCGCTTTGCCAACATGTTTATGCATCCATTGCATGATTTCGCCATGATAGAAAAAATGTTCATAAGAAATGGAAGAATAGGAAACCCGGCAGGTGTCCAACACGGCTTCGCCATGCCCGGTGTGGTTGGTGACGAACCGGGTCGTTGCTCTGCGCACCAACCTCGGGTGGTAGATCGGGTAGCCTGGCGCATGATTCAGGCGTTTTTCCCGCAGATAGAGAATCGAAGGCACCATCACCACATCGACCACCTCCAAGGCGGCGATTTCCGACTCGAACTGCTCATAGAACTCGGCCGGATAGATCTCGTCGGCATCGATGAACAATACCCACGGAGTGAGGATGCCGCATTGATCGAGCGCAAAATTCCTCTGCTCGGCAAAGCCCGGCCAGGGGTTTTGGTAAACGATGGCGCCCCTTTGGTTTGCGATTTCGACCGTTCCGTCGCTGCTTCCCGAATCCACGACAACGATGGGATATCGCTCGGGGATGGCTTGCAGACAGCGCGGCAGATTTCTTTCCTCATTCTTGGTCAAAATAACGATGGTTAACAGGCTCATCTTCAGGACTTTACCGCGTATAAATTGATATATAATCCGACGCCGAAGTAATTCATCATCCAGGCAATGGGGATTTGCATGAACTTGACCAGCGAGTTCAAGGCGTAAGCCGATTTGCCTTCCAATCCCAGTCGCCTGGATAAGGAATCATAAGGAACTCGGGTTATCTGCTCGACCCTGATTACTTTGAAGCCATTTTGCTCCAATAATGCCATCAAGCCTTCATGGGTAAAGTAATTGACATGCTCCGGCACCCAAAGGCATGCATTGTCTTTGGTCCCCAATAGTTTCACGGCCAGCGAAGCAAAATTGGGTACCGCGCACGCCAGTATCCCGCCCGGCGCCAACAAACCGGATGCCTTCTTGATCGCCTGCTCCGGCTCCAGCAGATGTTCCAATACCTGCGACATCATCACCACCCCAAACTGTCCGGCATCCTCGAAATCCTCGATCATGACGGGAATGGCCTCCATCCCGGTCAATTTTTTGAAAACCTCGTTTTCATATTGGCCCGGATTGATGCTGACCGTGCGATAACCCAATCGTCTCAGCGCTTGCGTGTAAAACCCGAAACCCGAGCCGATATCCAATGCTTTCTTGTTTCCCGATTCGTTGAGCTGGTCAGATTGATGAGCCATGCGTTGCGCATCGAGCTTGCAATTGGGAAATCGGGCTTCCCTGGCCAGCACTTCGTCCAGGCTGATCGGGCGGGTCAATGCCTGGCCCGAATATCGATAGATGGAATTCAGCCATTGCCGGTGCGGTGGCCGATTCAAAAAACCGGTGTGACAGCGGGCACATCGATAGATCCTGAATTCTTCCTGGTTCTGGCTTTCCGTATACTGGAACCGTTTGCTGCGCCAAAACCGGATCGTCTTGCCTCCACAGGCCACGCATTCCTGTAATGCCTCTCCATAGATTGCAGCCGCTACAAACGCCATAAGATTCCCCTCCAGTTCTTGCATAAAAAAATCATCGCGAAACATCGCCGCCTGCCGCCCCTTCGATGGCCAGGCCGGGATCATGAGCCGGCTCCATCATCCGCCACGGCTTTGCCAATACCGCCATGGCCAGTGCCTCCACCCCGAAATAGAGGGGATTGGCCAGGGCGGCCCCCGGCAATCCGTAGCCTTTCACCATGAGCGGTATGCTGATGGCGGCGGTCACGACGCCGAACAGCCGGCCTAACAATAGAGCCCGGGTCCGTTTGGCGGCCAGCAAGGGTTGGGACAGCACGGTCGCCAAGGCTTGCAACGCGCAGCCGATGCCGATGCAAGGCATCAGATCCACCGCCGAATGAAAGGCCTTGGCCAGCAGCAGGGAAGCCACCCAATCCTTCAACATCCACAAGGCCAATACCCCCCACAACCCCATGGCCAACACCCAGCACAACCATACCCATAATATTTTGTAAGCCTCCGACTCCTGGCCGGTGGAAACATATTGGAAATAGACCGGCTGAAAAGTGCGCAACAAGATCATGGCGCTGCGATTGAACGCTTCGTTGGTCAAGGTATAGGCCGCCGTATAGATCCCTACCTGCGCCGCCGTCATGAGATAACCGATGACATAGCGATCGCCCAATCCATTGATCCAAAACAGCAATTCCATCGGGATCAAGGGCAGGGCATAGGCCCATACCTCCCGCTTCAGGCTGGCCGGAACGGCCTGGTGATGTTTTTCCTCGGATGGGGAGCGGTGGACCATCGCCCAGACGATATTGACGGCGAGGCTCGCCAGGGCATAGCCGAGCATTACCCAGACGGCCTTTGCCCCACCCAGCCATACCAGGGCGATCGCCAACAAAGGCCGCAGGATGCTGTCACTGGTTTGCCAGAGACTCGCATCCCGCTGCCTGCGCTCGCCGATGAGCATCTGTACCCCCAACTCCCGGCGCACGGTCGTCGCCAACAGCAAGCAGGCCAGCACAATCAGCCAGGGATCGACCGAAGCCGCATAAGCATAAGCGGCGCCGCCGACCGCCAGCACCACCATGGCCAGAGCCGTAGAACGGGTGGTCAGGCCGCTCACCGCCCGCTGCAATTCCGCCCGCTCTCTCTTGTGCAGGCATTCCGGCAACAGGCGCATTCCCGCAAACACGAAGGGATAGGCGAACAGCGCGACGCCCAGGGCGACGAAGCCGCCGAGCAATGCGACCTGGCCATAGATCTCGGGCGATACCAACTCGGTGATGATCCGGGTGCCCAACAGCAGCGCCACCCCGGACGCCAACTGGCCGAGCAGCGCCCAGGATGCGTCGCCGAACAGCCTCCGGTTCACGGCCGTTTCACCGGATTTCATGGCTCAGTCCGGGCATGACGGCGGGATTCTCCGCGGTTCCTGAAGCCGACATCCGATCGGTTCCCAAGACCGTACCCCACAAAAACATCAATATCGCGTTCTGCGGGAAATACTCCCACAGATTGAAAGTCAGCCCGGCGACGAAGATGAAGACCGCCACCAAGGCTTTATTGGCGTGCTTCGATACTCTCGTCGTCAGCCAAAGAAAGCCCACATAAGCCAAGAGACCGATCAGGCCATAGCCGTTGAGCAGGAATAAATACAGGCTGTCGGAATCGAATTGACCGGGAAAATATTCGGCCCCATACAGAATATTGATGGTATTGGAGCCCAGTCCCAATCCCCAGCCGAACAACAGATCCTGCGGCCCATCGATCTGGCTCGAAAGCAGTCTTTGCCACAGGTCGATGCGGCCGTCTTGGGTCGGATCGGCGTCATCGCGCCCGCTGAGCAGCGGGCTGGAAGCCAGCAGCAAAGCCCCGACGGCCAGCGCCGGCGCCGGCAGAATCAATGCCCAGCGATCGCGGGGACGCAGCACCGAATAGAGCTGGAAGAAGACGACCAGCAGGGAACTGATGAAGGCGGTTCTCGAACCACTCAACAAAGCCAGGAACACGCTCGCAAACATCCACTGCCGCAGGGCCGGGACCAGCGCGAAGACCAGGGCGCAGGTCGCCAGGGTGGCGCCGAACAGATTGGGACTCACGAAAGTTCCGAAGGGACGCCCTCCTCCCAGCAGGGAAACGCCGAACAAGGGCGGCGCCAGGATGGCCTGGGCGATGGCCAAAGCCCCCTGGACGGCGACGTAATAGCGTAGATAGAAGGCAAAGCGGTGAACGACCGACTCTGCACCGCCCAATCGGCTGCTCATGAACCCGATCAGCGCCACAGGCAGATATTCGAAGACCCGCAGCCCCGCCATCGGCACTACCAACGGCAAGTCCAGGTAAAGCGCATAACCCACCTCGAACAGCGCATAAGCCCCAATCAAACCGAGAAAAGCGAAGATCTCGGCGCTCAAAGCGCCACGCCAGAATCGCGGTTCGAGAAAACAATAAGCCACCAGCACCAGCAGCAAGACTTCGCGCAAGATCCGCAAACCGAAATCCTGCTCGCCATAGACTTCCCTCACCCCATTCCAGGCCGACTCGACCTGGGGCAGCGAAGCCAAGGCCGATGCGCTCACCAAGGCAAACAGGAGCAAGGGCAGATCTTTCTCGAACCGTATCCTCATGGAAGCGTAGACTCTCCCTCGGCATCATCCTGACCGGAAGCCAGGGCCGGCACGGCGGCGCGATCCTGGAGCTTGTCGAACCAGCCGCCGATCGTCTTGTAGCCGGAGGTCCAGGCCTTACCCTGATCCGGGTTGGCGCGCTGGTAGGCGTATCCATAATATGGATAATACGATGAGCCTTCTTTCATGTCGTTGATGATGAAGCCATTCGGCTTCACCCCGACCTGCTGGAAACGCTTGAAACTGACCTCCAACTCCTGCGCGGTATAACGTCCTTCCTTGACCACCAGGAAAGTGGCGTCGGCATGCTTGCCCATGATGGCGGCATCCGTGGCCCCCAGAATCGGCGGGGAATCGATCACGATGTGATTGTAAAAGCTCTTCAATTGTTCTAGAGTCTGAGCCAGGTTGCTCAACACCAGCAATTCGGCGGGATTGGATGTGACACTTCCCATCGGGATGAAATCCACCCCCACCTCGGGCAGACTGACGAGCACCTCGCCCAGCGAGGTCGTGCCGTTCAGCAGATCCGAAAGGCCCGGTTCGCGCGGAACCGAAAACGCTTCGTGCAAGCGGCCGTTGCGCAGGTCGGCGTCGATGATGAGCACGCGTTTCTTGATGCTCGCCAACAGCGCAGCCAGATTCATGCTGATGAAGGATTTGCCCATGCCGGGAGCGGGGCTGCTGACCATGAGGACCTGGCTCTCGCCATTGGCGAGGGTGGCCTCCAGGGTGGTGCGCAGTCCGCGCAGGGACTCCACCGAAACATCGTTAGGGTCCTGGCTGACCAGGACGCCGAGTTGCCGGTCCCTGCCCTGCTCGATCAAGCGCGTCAGGCGGCGCTGCTTCTTGCTGTGGGGAATGGCGGCGAACAGCGGCAATCCCACCTGGTATTCCAGCAAGGCCGGATAATTGTCGTGGCGCTGCAAGGAATTCCGCAGAAACACCAGTGCCGAACCCACGCTCAAACCCAACAGCGAGGCGATGGCCAGAAGCAGGGAAGGCTTGGGCCAATAAGGCTTTTCGGGGATGACGGCATAATCGACGATGCGGGAATTGCCGATCGACCCGGCCGAGGCGACGCGCTGTTCCTGGGCGCTGTTCAACAACGAGGTGTAAAGCTCGGTATTGACCTGCACATCCCGCGACAAGCCCACCATGTTCTGCTGGGTACGGGGCAGATCCTTGATCCGCTTGTCCAAATCCGCCAGTTTGCGGTCGATGCGCCTGATCTGAGCCTTGGTGGAGATCATATCCGGATGTTCGCCTTCGAGGCGCTGGCTCTGTTCCTCCAGTTTCTGTTTGAGCTGTATGCCCATGGTCTCCATTTCGGAAGCCTGTTTGAGCAGCACCTCGGCTTCGGTGGAGATATCGACGGCGCCGTGTTTTTCCCTGAACGCGCTCAATGCCTGTTCCGCCTTTTCCAGGCGCTCCTTGACCACCGGCAACTGGCTTTCCAGAAAAGCCAGCTTCTGCCCGGCTTCCGCCGATTCCCAGTTCACCGTCGCGTTGACATAGGTATTGGCGATGTCGTTGACCGACGTGGCAAGCCGTTGCGGGACCCTGCACTTCAGTTCCACATTGAGGATATCCGTGTCCTTGGAGGCTTCCTTGACGGTGAACACCTTTTGCAGGGTCTCGATGGCCGCCAAAGGGGTCTTGCGGGTCAACTCGAACTGGGTGCCGGGATGAGCCTCGAGTTCGGCGATCTTGAGGACGACAGGAATGCTCTCGCCCAGATCGGCCTGAACCGAATCTCCCACCCGGCCTTCGGCGAGCGGCTCGTCCTTGGGGCCCAGCAACTGGAACCGGCCCTCTGCCAGGGCAATCAAGGTGAATTCCTCGCCCAGATAACGCTCGGGCACGGTGAAATTGGCGATGGCCAGCTTCTCCCCGCCCCAGGCCCAGCGTCCAAAGCCCCACCAAGGCTGGGCGATGCCGTCGCGGGCATCATGCCGGCGGGCCAGGGTTTCGCCGATGAGAGGAAAATAATGCGGCGAGCTCTCCACCACCAGATTCAGATCTTCCACCACCTTGCCCAACACCGAGCGGGAGCGCAGGATTTCCACTTCCCGCTGCGCCCTGGGATTTTCCGCTTCGGCCGGTGAGCGATTCGCTTCGCTACGCAGCGGGGCGGCGAGCAGGGCCTTGTTCTTGTCGATCCGCAGCATGGCATCGGCCTTGTAAGTGCGGGGCGCCAGGATCAGATAGATCCCGGTCACCAGCAACACCGCTAGCAGCGTCAGCAAAATGGTCTTTCTGCCCTCGATCAGCAGGTCGACATAATCGCGGATACTCACGCTCCGTTCCTCGAATCGGGAAGGATTCAGCGCGGGAAGCATGGTCATTTCATTCTGCACAGACATGGTTTTTCAATACTCAAACTTGCGAAAACAATCCCCGACTCTGCCTGTGCCATTACATACCGATGAAGGCGGCGCGCGACATGACCGAGGTGAAGGACGAGGGCAGGACCTGGTTGAGCACCCTGGACCACTGGGTGATGCCGGCGGTGCCCACGAAGACGATGTCGTGTGGCTGCAGCGGGAACTGGTCCGCCAGAATCAGGGCATCGGGAGACTCCGCATTCAATTGGAAGATTTCCGGCCGCACCTGCCCGCCTCGAATCACATAGAGCTCTTCGGGTTTGGCGGAATTGAAGTCGACCCCATAGGCTTCCGACACCGCCTGGGCGAGGGTCATCTTGCCCTTGTTGATCGGCACCGGCATCTGCCTGCCCACCTCGCCCATCACGAATACCTTGTTATCCTTGCGGTCGGGAACATTGAGCACGTCGCCATCCTTGAGCAACTGGTTTTGGACATTATTGCCCTGTTCGTACAGCGCCAACACATCGATCGGGTAGAGCTTGTCACCGCGGGACAGGCTCACGCGGCTCAGATCGGCATCCGCGGTGGCGCCCCCGGCCCGGCTGATGGCTTCGGCCACCGTCAGCCGCGTATCCACCATGGACTGTATCCCCGGACTTTTGACTTCACCGACGACATAGGCCCGGTGGCTTTGGAAAGCCAGCACCCGAACATCCAGCTTGACCTTCTTGAAATATTTCGAAAGCCCGCGGGTCAACATCTCTCGGACTTCGCTCACCGATTTGCCCGCCACCGGGACATTGCCGACATAGGGGTAATAAACCGTACCATCGTCCTGCACCACCTTGCCCGCCATGGTAGGATCGATTTTTTCTCCGCCCGGATCGTTGAGCTCGGGGTGATCCCAGACCGTGATCTGCAACCGGTCATGCGGCCCGATCTTGTAGCCGGTCTGGACTTCCTCTTCCGGCGGGAGATTGTTGACCGCCTGGCGGCGCGAGTTTTCCCGCTCGATGATGAGATCGGCGGTGATCGGGGTGATCTTCGCCTTTTCCTTGGTCAGCTTGCCGTCCTTCATCACCGGCACTTCGACATTCGACAAGGGACTATTGGTCTTCATCTTCATGCCGGGCGCCATGGCGCAGCCCTGCAGCAAGGCGGCCAACATCAGGACAGGGTACAGATAGCGTGGGAACATGGCGGCTAGACTCCGGGGCGTTCAATAGGCATTCTTGTTGATGAAACCGGTCAGCAAGGTGCGCAGGGCGATTTCCAGGTCGAACCAAACCGACCAATGCTGGATGTAATAAAGATCGTGCTCGATACGCTGGTTCAAATCGGTATCCCCCCGCCATCCGTTCACCTGCGCCCAGCCGGTGATGCCCGCCTTCATCATGTGCTTTTTCATGTAATTCGGCACCTGCTCCTTGAATAGCTCCACGAAATCCGGGCGCTCCGGACGCGGCCCCACCAGCGACATCTCGCCCCTGAGTACATTGATCAATTGCGGCAGTTCATCCAGGCTGGTCTTGCGCAGCAGGGAGCCAAACCGGGTGGTGCGTTTCTCGCCGGGCTTGGCCCAAACGGGACCAGTCTTGGCTTCCACGTTCACCGGCATCGAGCGGAACTTCAACATGATGAACGAGCGGTTGTTCCAGCCCACCCGCTCCTGCCGGTAGAACACCGGCCCTTTCGAACTCAGCTTGACGCCCAAGGCGATGAGCAACATCAAGGGGCTCACCAGGATCAACAGAATGAAAGCCAATAGCCTATCCTCGATCACCTTGATATAGCGGTTGACGCCATGCAGGGGAGAAACCGAGACATCGAGGGTCGGGATGCCGGCCACCTCGTTCAGATTGAGGAATTTGCTCTGTTTGAAAGCGAAGCAATCGATGACCAGGCGGATGCTGACCGGCAGGTGCCGCAATTCATGCTGCACCTGTTCGGCCCGGGATTCACCCTGCAGCGGGAATGCCACCCATACCTCGTCGGCGGCCTCCCGCATCACCAAGGCAGCCAGATCCTTCATCTCGCCGAGCCGGGGCAGATGAAAATCGGCTGCTGCATTGCCGTGGCTAGTCCCATCATCCACATAACCGATCACCTGTAAACCGGCCCAGGGCGAGTGATTCAATTGCTTGCTGGCGGCGACCGCCATCCGGTTCATTCCAACCATGATGATGCGCCCCTGCGACCAGCCGCGGGCACGCAGATGGTGCAACAGTCTGGAAAGCAGGCTGCGGGAAGTGAGGACGAACAACAGCCCCAAGCCCCCCCAGGTGGCGATCCAGCGGTAACTGGAACCGAACCAGAAATGCAGTCGGATCAAGGCGACGATGGACACCACTGCCACCAGGGCGAAACCCCAGGCCCGGAAGATGCGGGCGATTTCGCCCCGCATCGCATCGGCGCGCCAGGGACGATAGACCTGGCCGATTTCGAAGAAGATGATGGCGCCCAGGATGCCCAAGGCGATCACGATGCGATGATATTGATCGATGATGAAGCTGTCGTGCCAGGCGTAATACGCGAGCCAACTGGCGCAAAACAGCATGGCGATGTCGAGAAACCTCAGCAATAGGATCACCGTATGCCCATATTGCCTGAAGAGCCCGTTGAAGATGTTTCCCACTCCGAGTGGCATATTCGAACCTCTATTCGTATTCATGCAAAGGCGAGTCGAAACAGGCTTTCATCCCGGAAATCCACAACGATCCGGGAACAAACAAAGCCGCGACGATTAGGCACAAAGACTACCGAAGCCAGATGAGAACACCGCTGGAGGAATGATTAAGTTCGGATGAGGATTGCGTTAATTTCAGGCGAGTGCTGAAACGAGCGTGCAGATGATAATTCCCCTCCCCTTGCCAGGGTTAGGGTGGAGAATGACGATGATGCAGCGAGGGTTCCAGTTTTCTGTGCACTTCCACCCCTATCCCACGTTCAGGCTGGATTATCCCTGTCCAGCCCCTTTCGCGGGCGGCTCCACCGTGCAAATCGGCAATGCTGCCGATTTATCCCCGCACAGGGGAAAGAGGAAAAGCCCCCCTGATAAGTGAGCGTCGAAGTGGAAACGCCCGAAGATTACACGCACAGGGAAAGGGAAAAAGCCCCCCTGATAAGGGGGGTTGGGGGGTTAAATGGGGAAATTGTTTTCAGGAAACGGCCTGAAGCCGCCCATGAGCTATCCTCCATGCCACTGAATAACTCGCCACTTCCATGCGCTCCGGGCTTTGCCCAGCGCTCCATATCGGAATGACGGTGCTTTGAGCCAAAATGAGCATTGCTGATTCGCTTGACATTCCCCAAAAAATCAATTACTAATCCGCTCGAATGCGAAATGTTCAAGCACAGCTCACCACAAGGAGACAGCCATGCCCTCGAACCGCATCGACACCGCCTTGATCGCCGAACCATGCGAAAAGGCCAAAGCCGCCTTGGCCTATACCCTGCCTTTCCTGATCGGCCTTAGCGCCGAAGACCACGCCGACAGCCCTAGCGACAGGAATCGCTCAGTCTTCGAAAAAGTCGACGATACCTTTCGTTACCGGCAATCTACGCCGCCGTGCTATGGGTCTACCAATAGAGTTGTTCCCGGCGTGCAGCCCTTGAAAATCAAGCCTTCTCGGCTTCTTTGAGCTTCAAAGGATCAAAAAACGCTTGCAAATACTGTCAAAATTTCGTTATCAGTTTGATTTATATAAAGCTAACAGCGGGAACAACTCTAATATTCCAACAAGCCCCACCAATTCGCCTCCAGGGTTCTGGACCACATCCTAGATGTCGGTCGCCACTTCGCCCGCAAGACTCAAGAAGACCACCGCAAACTTGCCTGAAAGGCACGATCTGCCCCCAAGATTCTTGAATTAGGGCTTTTGCTGGTCTTTCCGGCAAGGATCGCCGGAGAACCCTGTCCCGAGCATCGCCGAAGGACCAGACGCTCGGGATGGCTGGCGGAGTAACGCCCCCTTCGGCTCGGCCCAGGACAAACCGGTCGACTAAATACTGGCGATCCATTCTTCATGGATTCGCCCTCACAGAGCGGCAATTTACACAGGGAAACATAATGCAAATAAGCCCCTTCAAAAATGTCGGCGAGACCATCAATGCTCGCTTCACCCTAGTCACCCCGATGTTCTTGGGCGGGGCGGACCAACAGGCGGAAGGCATCCGCACTCCCAGTGTGAAAGGTGCGCTACGCTTTTGGTGGCGGGCGTTGAATTGGGGCAGATACCGCGCTGAAGCGGAGGAAGCTTCAAACTTGTCCCCCGCACAGCGCGACATCGACGCACTCAGGATATTGCATTCCGAGGAAGCACGATTATTCGGTAGTTCGGCCAAGGAAGTCGATGGTGGACAGACGGGTGGACAGGGGGTGTTTTTACTGGCGGTGAAGCCTGAATCCATTCATCCAATTCCGGCCGATATTCGCCCTTTCACAGGCAAAGCTTATCTTGCTGGTATGGGCCTTAGTAAACGACAGGCGTTACCAGCTGACAAAGAGTTTGAAATCATCTTGCGCTTCCGTCCGGGGACGAACTCTGAGGATAGGGAGAGCATGAGACATGTCCTGCGTTTGTTCGGCCTTATCGGAGGATTAGGCAGCAGAAGTCGGCGAGGCTTTGGTTCCTTAACCCACCTAGTGTCTACTTCTGGCCAATGGCGTTTGCCGACCGATGACGAATTTGAGCAAGAGAAGCTTTGGTTGAAAGCAGCCATAGATGTGGCTTCACTTGGAAGCGCGCCATTTTCGGCTATCGCAAATGATGTGGAATGGTTCCAAGGGAACGTGTACCCTTCCGCCGACCAAGCATTGGAAGATATGGGAGCCATTTTTAGCCAGTATCGAACCAGCGGTACTGCTACTATTCCAGGCAGCCCAACCGCCCCGGCGGGTTATCGCTACATCACACGTGGCAGGACAGCGGCGACAGGAACCCTAAATTTCTACACAAGCGACCATTACCATGTCCACGCCATCGCATCCGCTTACAATGTCCAATCACCTCATAACATCCCCCCCAAACGCTCGATTTTTGGCTTACCCCATCCCTATCACTTTTCATCCCTAAACGGCAGAAATGTGACTTTCGACTTCGTACCATCCTGGGGCCAAGAACATGGCAAAGGGCGTCGCGCAAGCCCGCTATTGATGCATATTGCGGCGTTCACCCACAACGGCCAGCGCAAATTTCAGCCTTTGTTACTGCTGATGCCAGCCGCCTTTCTACCTACCAATGAGCAAGTCCAAGTCTCGGTAGGCAACACCCATGTCGGCGCGATATCCCCGCCGCGCAATTATCGAGTTATTCATGATTTCCTGGTGAGTCAATTCACGGCAATTTGAAGGAAGGCCGAATCATGCCTTATTTTCACTTTACTCTCGGTCCGGTGCAAAGCTTCGTTTCGCAAGCACGGCGGACGCGGGATTTTTGGTCCGGTTCATTTCTGCTTTCCTGGCTATCGGGCGTGGCGATGGCGGCGACCGAAGCCTTGGACGGGACGATTGAGTTTCCGATACCGCCCGCCGGATATCTAAAGCGGATATGCGGCCAGGGCGATCTTTCGTTCAGGCCGCGTATCGGCGCGATTCCGAACCGCTTCATGGCGAAAATCCCGGAAGCGTTCGGCCCTGGCCAAGCAGCCCAAGTGGCCGAGGCCGTGCGTCAAGCGTGGATGGCGTTGGCTTGGCAAGTGTGGAATTTTGATGGCTTATGCGAATTGGCGGAAGCTGACGCTATGCTGAAATTATGGGAGCGCCAGCACCAAAATTTTTGGGAAATCGCCTGGGTCATCACCCAGGATAAAACAGACTCTGCCGCTCTCGATCGCCGCAAGAACTGGCGCAAAGACTTGCCATTGCCAGAGCCGGGTGTGAAATGCCATTTGATGGAGGGATTGCAGGAGCTTTCCGGCATCGAGGAGATGAAGAAGGACGATAATGAACGGCGGCGGGCATTCTGGGCCAAATTGCGCGATTCAGTGGATAAGGGCGAAATCGATCTCACCGAGAAGGAAATGCTCTGCGCCGTTGCCTATGTCAAGCGCCGCTTCGTGCGTGTCTTCGACGAGTTCGACAAAAAGATCGAGCTTTGCGATGGTAAGAAGTTGAACATCAAAGGCTGGAAGCTTGATCCGAACATGCCATCGGTAAGCTATATGGCAGCGGTGCATTGGGTGAAAGCGTTGGTACTTGACGCCAATCCGGGTGAATTGGCGGCATTGCACGATCTGGCTGTCAAAGCTGGAGCCGGAAGAGACGAATGGGATACCCGCATCTTGTGCCTGGATGAGGCGGTGAAAAAGAGCCTGGCCAAGGCCGACAAAGAGGATGCCCGCCGTTGCATCGCCTTGGATGGCAATGTCTTCTTCAAGCACGTGCAGGAATCTCCCAAAAGCTATGGGCTGAAGGAACTGGAAACCCGGAAGGTAGGCCATTGGCTGAGGGAATTTTGGGATAGTCGCACGGGCACCGAACCATCGCTATCGCCATTTTATGCCGTATTGATGATGGATGGCGATTCGCTTGGCAAGCATATGAGCGAGGAGGCCAACCAGACACCTATTGCCGAAGCATTGAACGCTTTCACCGAAGCCAAAGCCGTGCCGAAAATCGTTAGTGATCATAACGGCGTCCTGATCTATGCCGGAGGCGATGATGTGTTGGCCTTGCTGCCTCTGGAAGATGCTTTGGATTGTGCGGTGGAGCTGCGAAAAAAATATACCGACTGCTTTGAGAGTAGCGGTATCCCCACCACTCTATCCGGTGCGATTATCTATGCCCATGTCAAAACCGCGCTCGGCGAGGTATTGCACGAAGCGCACGCGGTGCTGGACGATGTGGCCAAGGATGGCGCGGGACGCGATGCCATCGCCGTGCGCGTGCTGAAGCCGGGCGGCGAGCATCTGACCTGGGCGCAGCCTTGGCAAATCGCCATGCCAGAAGGCAAACAACAGCTTGAAGTGGTACGGTTGGCCGGCGAATTTCGAAAAGCCGAAAGCAAAAATCCCGGCGATTTTTCCAGCAAGTTCTTTTACAAAATGCGCGCCCGCTTCGAGATGTTGGCGGACATGAAGCGGAAGGAAATCGAAAACCTGCTGGCAGCTGATTATCTCGCATCGGAACCGGCGCGGGGGCAAGATGGGAAAAAAATCAGCCTGGATCAAGCGCGAGAGTTTGTGCGGCCCTTGCTCGACCAATGTCGCCCAGCCCAGCGTGATCCTGATAAGTCGAATAATCCCTGTCGCT
Organism: Methylococcaceae bacterium; assembly: GCA_028711365.1. Classification (GTDB taxonomy): domain Bacteria; phylum Pseudomonadota; class Gammaproteobacteria; order Methylococcales; family Methylococcaceae; genus Methylumidiphilus. The sequence goes on along the minus strand of JAQTSI010000066.1, from coordinate 2,040 downwards.
GGAAACGTGGCCCGGCCAGTGCCGATGCCGCGTTGCTGGTGCGATTCCTGGCGAACAAAGGCGTGGAGGCAAACCGATGAAAACCCTGCTGTTCGAGGCATTCGATACGCTGTTTTTCCGTGATGCCAGGCCAATGGAGTCCATCGGTGCACGGCCTCCGAGGGGACGCTTTCCTCCCCAAGCCCGAACCGTGGCCGGCGCGGTGCGCGGCTGCATTGGCGAGGCGATGAATGTGGATTGGCCGGCTTACCGTCGGGGCGAGATTTCGCAAAAAATTGTTGAAAAGGTGATCGGCAAGGCGCAAGAGTCGGGTATCGGCGCGCTCAAGCTGACCGGTCCCTATCCTGTCCGCGATGGCGAGCGGCTTTATCCATTGCCGTTATTTCTACTCGCCAAGCGCAAGCCTCAAGAAGCCCACGAAGACGGCAAGTCACAGATGCCGGACTATGAATGGGAGCGCTTGACACTGGGCAAACAGCCAGTGGAATGTGATATCGGCAAAGTTTATTTGGTGCAATCCAGCGGCAAACTACCTGGAGCCAAGCCCTTGGATAATGCCTGGCTTGCCCATGCGGACATGCAAAGCCTGTTGTCGGGAGAGCAGCCGAAATATCCGATCCAGACGGATGAATTGTTTGCCGCCGAAGGCCGGCTTGGCATCGGCATCAATCATTCCCGCCGCGCTGTCGTGGAAGGATTGCTGTATCAAACCGTCCATGCCCGCCCGTTAAAAAATGTCGCCGTCGGCATCGAGGTGGAGGGATTGCCTGCCGACCTCAAGCTTGACCCTGGCATCATCCGCTTGGGTGGCGAGGGCCGCTTTGTTGGCGTCGGTGAAGGAAAGGTAGGGCAGCGTCTGAAACCCAACCCCAGACAAGGCTGGAATGGGGTGTTGTTGATGTTGTTGACGCCGGCTTGCTTCGATGAGGGCTGCTGGCATCCGCCGAATTTCACCGAAGACATCGATCAGCAAGGCGCTAAAGTCTGGTGCGGCGAAATCGAAGAGATAAAACTCACGATCCTGTCTGCTGTCATCGGCAAGACCATGCGCGAAGGCGGTTGGGATTTGGCGAATCACCGTTCACGCCCAGCAAGCAGCTTGATTCCGGCAGGTAGCGTGTTCTTCTGTACCGTCGAAGGCGACGCCCGTGATGCCGTGGAAGCCTTGCAAGGCAATAAAATTGGCTATGAAACCGAATTGGGCCGGGGCGAACTGGCCGTGGGCTATTGGGAAGGAGTGCAGAAATGAAAACCGCAATGCTCGGCTTACATGCCGAAACCTCGATCCATGCCGGCGCGGGCGCGGCCTTGGATGTCGTCGATCTGCCGATCCAGCGCGAAGCGCCTACCGGCTGGCCCTGCGTGTTCGGCTCGGCGATCAAGGGCGCGTTACGCGCCTGTGCGGCAGCACGGGGAGCGGGAAACGTGGAACTGGTGTTCGGCCCAAAACAAGAAAATGCCGAAACCAGCGAATTTGCCGGTGCGCTACTGGTCGGCGACGCTCGGCTGGTGCTGCTGCCGGTGCGCTCGTTGAGCGGACATTTCAAATGGGTCACTTGCCCGGCGGCGCTGGAACGGCTGAAGCGCGATGCGGAGCGGCTGGGCTTGGTGGAATTAGCAAAATTGACGTTTGACAAATCGGTTTTGGAGCCGTCTGCCGAAGCTGAGGCTAACGCGCAGCCAGTCGCGCTGGCCGTCACAGCGCAAGAAAGTCTATTTCTCGAAGAATATTGCTTCACCGTGCAAGCATCTGATTTGAGCAGTGTCATCGCGGCATTGGCTCAACTATCTGGCACGACGGGCTTCGAGACCGCGCTCGAAAAGCAATTGGTCGTGGTCGATGACGATGATTTTGCCTTTCTCGCCCGCCACGCCACCCCGGTGACGCCGCATGTCGCGCTGGATTCCAACACCAAAACCACGATAGGCGGTGCGCTGTGGTACGAGGAGACTCTACCGCCGGAAACCCTGCTGTATGTTTGCCTTGCCGCGCATGACGCTCGCAAAGATCAGGCTAGATTCGAAGCAAAGGATGTACTG
>JAQTSI010000367.1 GCA_028711365.1 Methylococcaceae bacterium | reverse complement strand
GATTCAAAGTCGTGCAAGCGTGGGAAGAGGAGGGGGCTTGCGAGACGTCGATGGCGGAAGCCAGCGAAAGAGCCTAATAACCCGGAGCCTGGGGAAATTTTCCGTACTCTCCAAGCTTCGGGCTCCGATGAGCGAGCTCGAAGCCGCATCGTTTCCCCCAATAGCCTGGGCGTTGAAATAAAAAACTCCAATTTTTTCCGGTTCAGGGTTAAGCCGCCGAGTTCAAAGCCTGGCCATCCCCGTTCAAGACCCGGGTCTTTGGGCTTGGACCCTTGGCATTGGAGTATAAAGACTCCAAGACATGAGGAAAAAAGCCCAAGCGATAATGCTTTTTTCCTCGACGTTCCAGCATCGAGCCCGGACTTTGGACGAATTGACTCCAAGCTTGCGGTGGGGAGCCTGGCTCTTGAGCTTCGCAGCCCGGTCAAGCGAATCGTGAGTCTCGTCGGCGAGCACTATTTCGCTTTAAATGCCAATTTCAGGATAGGAGGGCGCGGAACATCGGTTCTAACGGATGTCGCAGCCGCTTTCTGTTGGCGTTTGCGCGACGCCGCTGATGGCTTCGAGCGGGAGGCTATCCCTTCCCGGGTGTTTGGGCCATTGCTTCGAAGCACGACGGGCGCGGGGAAGCTTCCGTCAGGGGGAGGTTCCCGTCGTGGCCCGTTTATTCGTATTGATGCCTGTAGTAGCATTGGCGCAAAAAGCCCGAAACAACCGGGTGCACTTCAACGGTGATCACTAAGGAACCACAACATGTCTCGCTTCACCCAACTGCCTGCATGGCAGGTCTTGCAAGAGCATCAATGGGACATCGCCCGCCTATCCATGCGGGATTTATTCGAGGCCGACCCTGAGCGTTTCGAACGCTATTCACTACGCTTGGACGATCTTCTGTTCGATTATTCCAAGAACCGTTTTACCGACGAGACCTTGGAACATCTGTTCACTCTGGCTCGACAGGCCGATCTGGCCGCCAAGATCGAGGCCATGTTCCGGGGCGACAGGATCAATATCACCGAGAACCGCGCGGTGTTGCACATCGCCCTGCGCAACCGCTCCAATCGGGCGATCCTGCTCGATGGCCGGGATGTGATGCCCGACGTGAACCGGGTGTTGCAGCGGATGCGCCATTTCAGCGAGGCGGTGCGCTCTCACGAGTGGCGCGGTTATACCGGCAAACCCATCACCGATGTGGTCAACATCGGCATCGGCGGCTCCGACCTGGGGCCGAAGATGGTGGTCAAAGCGCTGACCCCCTACTGTCGCCCCGAACTGCGGCTGCATTTTGTTTCCAATGTGGACGAGGCGGACTTGGTGGAGACCATCAAGTATCTGGATCGGGAAACCACCCTGTTCATCGTCGCCTCGAAAACCTTTAACACCCTGGAAACCATGGCCAATGCTCATTCCGCGCGGGACTGGTTCCTCGCCGGGGCGAAGGATGAAGAAGCCGTCGCCAAGCATTTCGTGGCGGTATCCACCAATGTCGAGCGGGTGAGAAATTTCGGCATCGACACCAATCATATGTTCGAATTCTGGGAATGGGTCGGTGGGCGTTATTCCCTGTGGTCGGCCATCGGCCTGCCCATCGCCGTTGCCGTCGGCATGGACCATTTCGAGGAACTTTTGGCCGGGGCGCACAAGGTGGATGAACATTTCCGCACCCGGCCCTTCGAAAGCAATATCCCGGTGGTCATGGGCTTGCTGGGTATCTGGTACAACAATTTCTTCGGCGCGCAGAGCCAGGCCATCCTGCCCTACGACCAATATCTGGATTTTCTGCCGGATTATCTCCAACAGGCGGACATGGAGAGCAACGGCAAATCGGTGGATATTCACGGCAAACGCTTGGACTACGACACCGGCCCGGTGATCATCGGTCAGCCCGGCACCAACGGCCAGCATGCTTTCTACCAGTTGATCCACCAGGGCGGCAAACTGGTGCCCTGCGATTTCCTCGCCGCCGCGCAAAGCCACCACCAGTTGGGGGAGCATCATGCCATCCTGATTTCCAATTTCCTCGCCCAAACCGAGGCCCTGATGCGGGGCAAGACTCCCGCCGAGGCGCGGGCCGAGTTGGAAGCGGAAGGCGCGGCTTTGGACAAACTGGAGGAATTGGCCTTGGCCAAGACCTTCCCCGGCAACAAGCCGTCCAACTCGTTCCTCTACCGCAAGCTCACCCCGGAAACCCTGGGCATGCTCATCGCTTTGTACGAGCACAAGATCTTCGTTCAGGGAGCAATCTGGGATATCAACTCTTTCGACCAGATGGGAGTGGAGTTGGGCAAGCAACTGGCCAAGACCGTGTTCCAGGACATGGCAGGTGATGAGCCGGTGACTTCCCACGACTCGTCCACCAAGGGTCTACTCAATTACTATAAATCCCTGCGCTGACCGATGAACGGCGAGATTCGGGTTTTATCCGATCCCGTGGCGGTGGCCGAAGAGGCAACCCACCGTTGCCTGGCCATGATGGCGAAGCGGCCGGGTAAGCGCTTCAGCCTGGCGTTGTCGGGCGGCAGCACGCCGCAGCGGTTTTATCGGCGGCTGTCCGAGCCGTCCTGGCATGATCGGATCGACTGGAATTTGCTCCATATCTTCCTCGTCGACGAACGCTTCCTGCCCCTGGATCATGCCGACAGCAATTTCCGCATGATTCGGGAAACCCTGCTGGCCCATGTCCCCATCCCGCCGTCGAACATCCACCCCATGCCCACCGATGGAACGCCCGAGGATTGCGCGCAGCGCTACGAGAGGGAACTGCGGATGTTTTTCGGCGATGGCCCGGCCCGTTTCGATCTGGTGCTCCTAGGTATGGGGGCGGATGGCCATACCGCTTCGTCGTTCCCGGGCCATGTCCATTCCGATGAGCGCTGGGTTTTTCCCGTCCATGACTCCCCCAAACCGCCCTCCGTCCGCCTGAGTTTGGGCTTTGAACTCATCAACCAGGCCCACCATGTCCTGTTTCTCGTCACCGGGCAGGACAAGGCCGAGGCTTTGGATCATCTGCGGCAATCGCGCCAGCCGCTGTTGCCGGCAGGGAGGGTGAAGTTGGGACAAGGAGAACTGGCATGGCTGGTGGATGAGGCCGCTTGGAATGGAGGCGCTTCAAAGTGATGCCCCTCGAATTCCGCGGGGAGGGTGAGGGGCTTGCGAGACCGTTGATGCCAGGGAAGCCATCAACGAGTCTACAGGGAGGTATTCACGGCGTGTCTTTCAAGCCCTCGCTTTCCCCAGGGCATTCGATAGGCATCAATTGAATCACATCCGCTTGGAATGGGCACTGCGCAATCCATTCCTGAACATGTTATCTTGTCTTCACTCCTCGTTTTCGGAATACATCCATGCGCCACGCCACTCCCAAGACTGTTTATCTCAAGGATTACACCCCACCGGAATATCGCGTCGGTCAGGTCGAGTTGAGCTTCATCCTGGATGAAGAAGACACTCGCGTGAGCTCGCGCCTGCGTTTGCAAAAGAACCGCGAGAGTGAGAATGGCAATGCGCCACTGGTACTGGACGGGGAGGACTTGGTTCTGGAGTCGGTGAGGCTCAACGGCCAGCCGCTACAGCCTGGAATGTACGAACTCACCCTGGAAAGCCTGACCATTCCCTCCGTGCCGAAGGTGGATGTGTTCACCCTGGAGATCGAGACCCGCATCAATCCGAAAGCCAACACCGCCCTGGAAGGGCTTTATCTGTCCAAGGACATGCTCTGCACCCAGTGCGAGGCCCAGGGGTTTCGCAAGATCACCTATTTCCCCGACCGTCCGGACGTGATGGCGAAATTTTCCGTCACGCTGATCGGCGACAAATCGCGCTTTCCGGTGTTGCTGTCCAACGGCAACCCGGTGGCCGAAGGCGAGCTGAAGAACGACCGCCACTGGGTGAGATGGGAAGACCCGTTTCCCAAGCCTTGCTATCTGTTCGCCCTGGTGGCAGGCCGGCTGGAGCACATCGAGGATAGCCACACGACGACTTCCGGGCGTAAGGTGAATCTGCGCATCTTCGTGGAGGCTCATGATCTCGACAAATGCGCTCATGCCATGCAGTCGCTGAAGAACGCCATGGCTTGGGACGAGGCGGTCTACGGCCGGGAATACGATCTGGATACCTATATGATCGTCGCGGTCAGCCATTTCAACATGGGCGCCATGGAGAACAAGG
>JAQTSI010000065.1 GCA_028711365.1 Methylococcaceae bacterium | reverse complement strand
GGCTGACAAAATCCGAACGAGCGAGCAGATCGTCAATGCTGACGGCCTGCCCGACCGATGACGACAATTGCCAGGCGCGCTGCACGGTGAGCAGGGGGTCATGGCCGATGACCTTCATGCCCAGCGACGCGGCGGTATTCGCCACGTTGACGCCGATGGCGCCCAGCCCGATCACTCCCAGAGTCTTGCCGGCCAGTTCGAAGCCGGCAAACTGTTTCTTGCCTTTTTCAACCAGTTGCTGAAGGGTCTCGTCATCGCCGTCGAGCTGTTTGACGTAATTCCAGGCCGTGCAGATATTGCGGCTGGCGAGCAATAGCCCTGCGATGGCCAATTCCTTGACGGCGTTGGCATTGGCGCCCGGCGCATTGAAAACCGGGATGCCCCGTTTCGAATATTCGGCGACAGGAATGTTGTTGACTCCGGCTCCGGCCCTGCCGACCGCTTTGAGCGAATCCGGAATGGCAACTCCATGCAACTGAAAGGAACGCAGCAGGATGGCGTCCGGTTGGGCATGATCGGGGGAAATTTCGTAGCGGTCGCTGGGCAAGTGTTCCAGTCCCGCGGACGCGATATGGTTGTAGGTAAGCACTTTGAACATGGCGAGTCTCCTTGAGCGATTGATACTGGTGGATTTCCCGCGGCCTACCAAGTGCCGCCGGTCTGGGCGTCGTAAAGACTTTCCCATGGAAAGCGAAGGTCATTCAGTGGTCCCCCGTCCTAGAAAATTCGCCGCCAGATGAGCGGCCTGGACGCGGATTTCCGGCACGGCGGTGGTTTCCCAAAGGATGCCTTTTTGCGGCGGACCCAGTGTAAATAGGCAAGATGAAGGTTTGATTTCGGCATCCAGCAAGGCGCCGCGAGAATCGGCATCGAGCCCGAGCGACAAGGGATCGGTCCTGACGATGCCCCGAGAGAGCAGATCGACGATCAACGGGCTGTCGAGCTTGCGGTAATCGCTTTCGGAGCCGGAACAATTGACGACGGCATCCACGGATAGCGTCTCCAGTCGATCGGAACCGCGACATCGGATCGTCACTTCCACGCTCTTTTCGCCCTCGCGATAGCCCAGGATGCGTCCGCTATGACGAACCAGTTGTCCGGAGTGCAACAAGGCATCCAAGTGTTCGGCCACGATGGGGGCGATGCGATGACGATGACTATCCCAATATGGGCGCAGATGACGCAAGAAACGTCTTTTTTCCACGATGGGAAGACTACGCCACAGGTTTTGACTGTGGGGCCGCAAAGCGTCGATGACGGCTCGCCACGGCTCGCCGGACTGCAAGGGCTTTCGGATCTGCCCCAGCAAGCGACGAGCGGTCGTGGGAAGGGCAGTGAAATCCGGGCTGCTTATACCGGCACCGGGGCGGTGCGCTTTCGGCCATAGGCCACGACGTGACACCGCGTGGATAGTCCCCCGGTACTGGACCTGTTCCAGGGCGATGGCCCAATCGACCATGGTGAGGCCCGACCCCACCAGCAGGCAGGAGCCGGTTTCGGCGACCTTGGCCAGGGCTTCCTTCGCCCAGGGATCGCTATGATAGCGGGGGCTGCGGTAAAACGCGGAATCTTTGACTGCGGGATCTCCCGGGCGAAAATTGCCCAACGCCAATACGACCCGTTGCGCCTGGATGCTTTCGCCGCTTCCCAATGCCAGTATCGCGGCGTTTCGCTCGATGCGGATGGCTTTCGCTTCATCGATTTTTCGCAGCAGGCGAACCCCCGGTTTGGCCGTTTGTTCCGCCTGCTCGAGCAACCAAACCAGATAGTCTCCATAAGCGTTTCGGGGCAGAAACGACGAGGGGCTGACCTCGTTCACCCAGGGAGGATTCAGCAACCGGTCTTCATGGCTCTGCGCCCAGCGCAGGAAACTTTCCGGGTCCTCGGGCAGCGCACTCATGTTGCCGGCGGGTACATTCAGCAGATGGCAATCCCTCTCCGTACCGTAGGCGACCCCACGTCCCAAGCGCATTGGCAGGCGCTCGATCAGGATGATGGTGAGCGGCAAACGGGCCTGTCTCAGCAACTGTGCCGCCACCAGCGTGCCGGCAAAGCCACCGCCTATGATCGCCACATCGCACGAGATGCGGGCTTGGGGTCGATTCATGCTTGAGCTCTGCCGGCGGCGCCTTAGATGGAAAAATCTTCGTTTTCGTGGTGCCGCATGCGCGCTTGAGAAACGTTGCTGCCGGGCGGGACGCTTTGGGTCAGCCAGACATTGCCGCCTATGGTCGAACCGCGGCCGATGGTGATGCGGCCTAAGATGGTGGCGCCGGCGTAGATCACCACGTCGTCTTCGACGATGGGATGGCGTACATTGCCTTTGATCAACACCCCGTTCTCGTCGGCGGGAAAACGCTTGGCGCCCAAGGTGACGGCCTGGTAGAGACGGACCCTTTGGCCGATGATGGCGGTTTCGCCGATCACTACCCCGGTGCCGTGATCGATGAAAAAGCTTGCGCCGATCTCGGCGCCGGGATGGATGTCGATGCCGGTGGCCGAATGGGCGATATCGGAGATCAGACGGGCCAGGAAGGGAGCGCCCAAGCGGAAGAGGGCATGGGCCAGACGGTAATACATGATGGCGATCATGCCCGGGTAGCAGAGCAAGATCTCGGCGAAGCTGGTGGCGGCGGGATCACCCTGGTAAGCCGCCTGCAGATCGCTGACCAACAACGCGCGGATGGTGGGTAACTGTACCGCGAAAGCGCGGGTGATCTCGAGGGCGGTGCGATTGATGTCGGCATCGCTACGATCGTCCTGATCGATGGCGAACCACAGGCCTCGGCGCACCTGTTCGGCCAGAATTCCCAACGTGGCGTTGAGGGTGTCGCCCACGAAATAGTCGATGCTTTCGTCGGTCAAATCCGATTGACCGTAATGGGTCGGGAAAAGCGCCGCCGATAAGCCATGCAATATCCGGTTCAGCGCTTCACGGGAAGGCAGTTCGCGTATCCTGCCCTGATGGCGGATGTTGTGGTCGATTTCGCGCGATTTTCTCAAGTCGTCGACGATACTCTGCAAACTCCAGTGAGTCTGAGCGATGGCGGCAACTTTAAGGGGTTTGATTTTTTTGTTCATAAGGCAAGCAGGAACCGGGTCTGAAACGGAAACAGGACGTAAAGATAAACGGTGATTTCCGGGCGATGCCTCCGCCCGGATTTTCACTCGGGTCAGCGCCGGCATATGCGGCGATGTCTTCCCGGTTGAGCGCTTTGGCTATATCAAACTATAAAACAGGTATCTGCGGAAGTTATGAATGAGAATATGCTTATGCCTTTTCGATGTCATCGGCATAGAGGGCATAGGCTTTGCTATATTCCATCACCCTGGCCACTTCGGCGATGAAATCCTCGCCGTATCCCGCCCGGCGCAGCAGATGGAAGCCTATTTCCATGCCCGAACTGATGCCGCCGCCGGTCACGATGCGCCCGGAATCCACCACGCGGGCGCGGCTGATGCGGCATTTCGGGGCGATCTCCGCGAGCCGATCGATGGGCGTCTTGCCGGTGGGGGACTGTTCCACCCGATCGGGTTCCTTGCGGTTGGTGGCGGTTTTGCCGTCGAGCAGTCCCATCCTGCCGTAAATCCATGAACCGGTGCAGACCGAAACCAGCAGGGTTTCGTCCGGGAGACTGCGGATGAAATCGTGCAGCCTGAGATTGTTGATTTCCTGGCGGGTGCCAAAACCCCCGGGGATGAGGAAGGCATCCATGGCGGGACGGTCGTTGAAGCTGTAATTGGGCAGCACGGTGAAGCCTGCCTGGGCCTGAACCGGGCGCAGGGACTCGGCGATGAAGAACGCCTCCAGTTCGGGATCGAAGCGGCGGGCGACGGAAAACACGCCATAAGGCGCGGCGAAATCGACTATTTCCAGATCCTTGCAGATGAAAATCCCTAAGCGGAATCCGGGTTTGATGGCTCTGGTCATGATTTTCCCCTTGAAGTTTTTGAAGCCTGGATGAGGTGGACGAGGCAGAACTCCTCCACGCCCTGCTCGATAAGGAAATGCCAAATCGTTGAACGATTACGCCTCTTTCACCGAAACCACCAGCACCGGCCGGGGGGATTCGCGCAAAATCCCACGGCTCACGCCGCCCAGCAAAAGATGATGCAAGGCGCCATGGCCATGGGAGCCGACCACGATCATATCCGCATCGAGTAGCTCGGCTTGCCGGATGATGCTTGCCACGATGGGGCCTTGAATCAGCAAGGCCTTGGCATCGGCGCCTGAGCGACGCAGGCCGTCTGCCAGCTCCTGCAACTGTCGATGTTCTCGGTGAAATCTTTCCGCGAGCTGGTTTCTCATCACCGTAGGATCGATCTCGTAGCCGACAAAATCCGGATCGGGGTCGGCGACATGAAGCAAGCAAATCGTCCCCTGGCATTCCTGAATGAGCTTTGCCGTCTTGTCCAGCAAGCGTTGGGAAGCCTCGGATAAATCGATGGCGATCAATAGATTCATCATCTCGACCTACTCCGCCGATCGCATGTAGAGAGGCCCGTAACAGCGGGGTGTTTGCGCCAGACGCCGCAGCAACCCATGGACTTCCTCCTCGATCAGCGGCAAGGCTTCGTCGGGCATGGCGCAATCGATGTCGTGCACCTGCCAGAACTCGACACACTCCAGCCATTGCGGGAATTTTTGCATCAACATCGGCAGATGCTCGTCCTTCTTGAGCGCGACGACATGATACGCTTGGACCCAGTCTTCCTCTTTCAGCGCCAGCGGGTAACGGATTTCCTCGCTGACTGGAACGCCTCGCTCGGTCAAGGCTTGTACGGTCGAGTCGGAGATCGGCCCGACATTGTTCGCCCCGAGTTCGATGGCGATACCTCGGGAGAATGCCCGCCATTCGAGTTCATAGCCGGGTGCGAGGTGATTGAAGAGCAGTTCGGCGAAGCGGCTGCGGTAATAATTTCCCGTACACAGAAACAACACGGTCGGTTTCATGAGGATGGGCTCCGGTTGGAATCGAGGCAATTAAAACATTCCGGCATGGGTTTGTCGCTGGTTGCGTCCCGAAGGGCATGCCACAATGAAGCCTGGAAAACCGCCAAACCCAACCCACCCCCATCATGCCTGGTGGCGTTAATGCAGCCAAAACAAACTCCGCAAGCGATTCACCCCGACCCATTCGCCAAAGCGTTTTTCAATAGCCGTAGGTGTTTGCGCGGGCTTTGTTTGGCCGCGCTATTGCCGGCGCAAGCCGGCTGGGCGGATTCTTCCCCGGTCTTGCGCATCGGCGGCGAGGCCCACCGTCCCCCTTATGAATTCCTGCAGGATGACGAACCTCGCGGTTTTCATATCGATTTGCTGCGCGAATTGGGTCAGGTCATGGGATTTCGAACCCAGTTTCGGCTGGATGATTGGGCGCAAATCCGCGCGGTGTTTCAGGCGGGCGAACTGGATATCCTGGCCGGGCTTTACTACGGCGAGGAACGGGCCTTGCCGGTTGCTTTGTCGATGCCGCACACCCAGGTGCGCCCCGTTCTGGTGGCACTCAGGGATGAGCCCTACCGGCGGCTGCAGGATCTGGCTGGGCGGCAGTTGCTGGTGCTGTCGAATGAGCCGGCGCAAGCCGTGTTGTGGGGCCGGGGGTTCGGCGAGCAATTGACCGCCGTGAGAGACGTGCAGGAAGCCCTGCGCCTGATCGCCTCCCATCGCTACCCAGCCGCCGTGCTCGGCGATGGCGCCGCCGTCGCTTATTGGCTGCGCGAACTCGGGCTGAATCATCTGGCAGTGCATGATGCGGGGCTGGATAGCCGTGCAGAGGCGTTCGCCGTGGCCCCGGAACGCAAGGAACTGCTCGATAGTCTCAACCAGGGCCTGGCGATACTGCGAGCCAACGGCCGTTACCAAGCGCTCTATGCGCGCTGGTTCGGCGAGCCGATACCCGCACAGGTTACCAACGATCCCAAACTACTCGCGCTTCTCATCGCCGCCCTCGTGGCGATCGGCGGTTTGGGGGTTTATGGCCTACGCCGGCGAGGCCGCGCGACGCCGCCTCGCGCCACCCCAGCACCGGTCGAACTGCCGCATCATCCCGCGTTTGCCGAAGCGGCGGCATCCGCCCAGACCCCAGATCCTCCCCGGCAAGCCCTCAAACCCGACCGGAAGGAGAACAAGGAAAGGACTGCCTTCGGCGAACAGCGCTTCCGCGCCATCTTCGAGGCATCCAACGACGCCATCATGCTGCTCGACGACCGGGGCTTCACCGATTGCAACGCGCGCACCCTGGAGCTGTTTGGCTTTGCCGACAAGGCGACGTTCATCAAACTGCATCCCGGTGATCTCTCACCGCCGGTACAACCGGATGGACAGAATTCGACCATCGCCTCCCAGGTGCATATCGAGGAGGCGCTACGCGAGGGCTCCGCTCGTTTCGAATGGTTGCACCAGAAACGCACGGGCGAGGTTTTCCCCGCCGAAGTCTTGCTTTCGGCCTTCGACATCGAAGGCGAGAAGATCCTCCAGGCGACGGTGCGCGACATCACCGCCCGCAAGTGGTCCGAAACCGCCTTGCGCGAATCGGAGCGGCGCATGGCGGACATCATCAGCTTTCTGCCCGACCCCATCCTGGTGATCAATGGCGAGGGTAGGGTACAGTTCTGGAACCGGGCGATGGAGGATCTGACCGGGATCAAGGCCGAGGAGATGTTGGGCAAGGGCGATTACGAATACGCCCTGCCGTTTTACGGGGATCGCCGCCCCATCATGATCGACCTGGTCAAGGTACCCATCGAGGAGATGCCGGAACGTTATTCCCATATTCAGCGTCAGGGAGACATCCTGACGGCGGAAACCTATGCGCCACGTTTGCGTGGCCAAGCGCATTACATGCAGACGACCGCCGCCTCTTTGCGCGATTCACGTGGGGAATATAGAGGCGCCATCGAGATCATCCGCGATTTCAGCGAACGCAAGAATGCCGAGGACGCCCTGCAGGAATCGCAACGGCGCTTGTCCGACATCATCAACTTCCTGCCCGACGCCACTTTGGTCATCGACCGCGCCGGCAAGGTGATCGCCTGGAACCGGGCGATCGAGCAGATGACCGGCGTGGCGGCGGGGCAGATGCTAGGTCAGGGCGATCGCGAATATGCCTTGCCGTTCTACGGCGAGCGGCGGCCTTTGCTGCTGGATCTGGTGTTGCGCCCCGACCCCGCCTTCGAAAGCGACTACATTCGGCTGGAGCGCCAGGGCGATACCCTGTATGGCGAAACTTTCGTACCCAACTTGCGCGGGCAGAAAGTCTATGTCATGGGCACGGCCTCGTTGCTGCGCGACGCCAAGGGTCAGGCGGTGGGCGCCATCGAGATCGTGCGCGATCTGAGTGAGCGTAAACGCATGGACGAATCCCTGCATGAAGCGAAGGACGCCGCGGAGTCGGCGACCCGGGCGAAAAGCGAATTCCTCGCCAATATGAGTCATGAAATACGCACCCCGATGAACGCCATCATCGGCATGACCAGCCTGCTGCTGAATACTCCGCTGACGCCGGAACAGCATGATTTCACCGATACCATCCGCATCAGCGGCGACGCGCTGTTATCATTGATTAACGATATCCTGGATTTCTCCAAGATCGAAGCGGGACGCCTGGAGATGGAAAGCCAGGCTTTCGATTTGCGTCAATGCCTGGAATCGGCGGTCGATCTGGTCGCCATGCGCGCCAACGAAAAAACTTTGGACATCGGTTTCCTGGTCGATGCGGATGTGCCGCCGACCTTGGCCGGCGATGTCACCCGTCTGCGCCAGATTCTGGTCAATCTGCTCAACAACGCGGTCAAGTTTACTGAGCACGGCGAGGTGATCGCCGAGGTCAAACTGGAAAGCAGCCCCGATGCGCAAGGCAAAGCGATGCTGCATTTTGAGGTGCGCGACACCGGCATCGGCATTCCACGGGAACGCATGGACCGCTTGTTCAAGTCGTTTACCCAGGTCGATACCTCGACCACGCGAAAATACGGCGGCACCGGGCTGGGGCTGGCGATTTCCAAACGCCTGGTGGAAATCATGGGCGGACGCATGTGGGTGGAGAGCGCCGGCATACCCGGCCAGGGAACGATATTCCATTTCACCATCTGCGTTCCGGTTTCAGCGGAGCCGCTGGAGTCTCCATCGCCCGAGCAGTTGCCGCAACTGCAAGGCAAGCGCGTGCTCGTCGTCGATGACAACGCCACCAATTGCCTGATCCTGGCGCGGCAGACGCAAGGCTGGGGAATGCAAACGGAAACCTTCGAAGATCCGCGGGAAGCGCTGGAGGCGGTGCGGCGTGGCGATCCCTTCGACCTGGCGATACTCGACATGCAGATGCCGGAAATGGATGGGATCAGCCTAGCCAAGGCGATTCGTGGACAATACGACAGCCAGGCGCTGCCGATGATCATGCTGACTTCCTTAGGGCGCAAGGAGGTCGACGCCGAACAGGTCGGTTTCGCCGCTTTCCTCAACAAACCGATCAAGTCCAATGCCTTGCATGACGCCCTGCAACAGGCGCTCGGTCAACAGACGCGCCGCCGCCCCGCCCCGGAACAGCAGTCCAGCATCGACACTCAGTTGGCCGAACGCCATCCTCTGAGAATCCTGGTAGCGGAGGACTATGCCATCAACCAGAAGGTCGCGCTCTATACCCTGGGCAAGATGGGCTATCGCGCCGATGTCGCGGCGAACGGCCAGGAAGCCCTGGAAGCCTTGCGTCGCCAGCCTTACGATGTGGTGCTGATGGATGTGCAGATGCCGGAGATGGATGGACTGGATGCGACCCGCCACATCGTGCAGGAATGGACTAGCGAACGGCGCCCACGCATCATCGCCATGACCGCCAATGCCATGCAGGGCGACCGCGAAGTTTGTCTGGCGGTGGGGATGGATGACTACATCAGCAAGCCGGTGCAGATCTTCGAGTTGCAGCAAGCGCTGCTGCGCTGCCGCTTCCTGGACGAGGCGCCAGCCGCTCCCAAGGACGATAGCTTGGCTAGCCCTGAACCGGCGGCAAAAGCCCCGCCCGCCATAGACCTTGCCACCCTGCACGAATATTTCCCCGACCTGGCCCAAGGCGAGACCTCGGTGCTGGCTGAAATGGTGAACCTGTTTCTGGAGGACATTCCCATCCGTTGCGATGCCCTGGAGACGGCCATCGCCGGCGCCGATTGCCAGCAGGTGCAGATGATCATGCATACGGTGAAAAGTTCGAGCCGCACTTTCGGCGCGCTGGCTTTCGCGCAACGCTGCCAAACCCTGGAAGAGATGGCGCGCGGCGGCGATTTGACCGGTGCAGGGGAACATTTGACGCAATTGCGCGCCGAATTCGGGTGTATCGGCGAGGAACTGCGGCAAATCCTGGGAGCACGAGCATGACTGATCGACCAAGTCTTGAAGAATTCGACGCGCAGCGGGCAGAGCTGATGCAGGAATTTTCGTCGCAATTTCCGAGTTGGCGAGCCGAGGTGACGCAGTTCATGAACCGGCTGCAAGGTGAAGGCAATGAGGCCTCCGTGCTGGAAGCCATGCGTCATCGACTGCATCAACTGGCGGGCGCTGCGGCGTCGCTCGGTTTTGCGGCGCTCGGTGAGGCGGCGCGAGAAGCCGAACGCCTCACGCGGGAGTGCCTGGCGCAAGCCGTCGACTCGCCCGAACGGCTCCTTGCCGCTTTGCAGACTCTGCAGCACCGGCTCGATCAGCAGATACCGGCCGACGATCGGCGCTTCGGAGTCCTCGTATTGTCCACCTCCTCGGAGCAGGCGGATCGCGCCGAAGGCCGCATCTGTCTGGTCGATGACGATTCGCTCCAGGCCAGGGAGTTGGCGGCCCAATTGGAATATTTCGGCTATACGACGCAAGTTTATACCGATCTGACCGAAGCGAAGGAGGCAATCCGCCTGCGTCCACCCCAGCTGATATTGATGGATTTGGTCTTTCCCGAAGGCGATGCGGCGGGCGC
This sequence comes from Methylococcaceae bacterium, assembly GCA_028711365.1. GTDB lineage: Bacteria > Pseudomonadota > Gammaproteobacteria > Methylococcales > Methylococcaceae > Methylumidiphilus. The sequence goes on along the minus strand of JAQTSI010000065.1, from coordinate 7,723 downwards.
AGAAGCGGTTTCCGCCTGGCGCGGCAATATGTCGGAGCCTTTGCCGGTGTTGTTCGTGTCCATCCGAACGGATCTAGTAGCCCGCCTACTGGCGGTGCGCGCCGGCGGATTGGGGTTTTTTGCCAAGCCGGTGGATGTCGCTGTGCTGTTGGATTCGCTGGATGGCCTGATCGTGCGGCGTCCGCCGGCGCCTTACCGTATTTTGGTGGTGGACGACGACCGCATCCAGGCCAACTTGAACGCCTCGCACCTGCGCCGTGCCGGCATGGAGGTTCAGGTGGTGACCCAACCCCTGGAGATGCTGGATGCGCTGTTCGAGTTTCAGCCCGAACTGCTGCTGCTCGACATGTATATGCCCGATTGCACCGGCATGGAACTCGCTCGGGTGGTGCGCCAGATGGAAGCCTTCGATAGCTTACCCATCGTGTTCTTGTCCGCGGAAACCGATCGCGACAAACAACTGGCGGCGGTGGGCCTGGGAGGGGACGATTTTTTGGTCAAGCCGATCAAGCCCGATCATCTCGTCTCCTCGGTGGTGTCGCGCGCCGAACGCTATCGCAAGCTGCGTGTCCTGATGCTGCGCGATAGCCTGAGTGGCTTGTTCAACCACAGTACCATCAAGGAACGGCTGGCGCAGGAAATCGCGCGCGCCAGGCGTCAGCAAAGCCAGCTCGCCGCCATCATGATCGACATCGACCAGTTCAAGCAGGTCAATGATGTTTACGGACACGCCGCTGGCGACCGCGTGATCAAGAATATCGCTCATTTTTTACTCCAGCGTCTGCGCGAAACCGATATCATTGGGCGCTACGGCGGCGAGGAATTCCTCGTCATCCTGCCGGATACTGCCGCTGCCCATGCACAGGATCTGATCGGGGCATTACGCTTTGCTTTCTCGCAAATTCGCCAATACGCAGGACGGGAGGAGTTCATCGTGACTTTCAGCGCCGGCGTCGCCGGTTATCCCGGTTTCAACAGCGCCGACACCGTCATCGAAGCGGCGGACCGCGCCTTGTATCAGGCGAAAGAACAGGGGCGCAACCGAGTGATGCTGGCAGGATGAAGCCTGAGCCAGGGGAAATCGCATGAACGCCGACAAACGCAGGCAAATTTTCGATCGTCTGGCGCAAGCCATACCCGATCCGACTACGGAACTGAACTACTCGACACCCTTCGAATTGCTGGTTGCCGTGGTGCTTTCCGCCCAGGCCACGGACAAGGGCGTCAACAAGGCCACGGCCAAGCTGTTCCCCATCGCCAATACCCCGCAGGCCATCCTGGAACTGGGCGAGGAGGGCTTGAAGGAAACCATTAAAACCATCGGCTTGTTCAACAGCAAGGCGAAAAACATCATGGCGCTGTGCCGGCTGCTGTTGGAGAGGCATGGCGGCGAGGTGCCGCAAACCCGCCAGGCGTTGGAGGCGCTGCCCGGCGTGGGGCGCAAGACCGCCAATGTGATCCTCAATACCGCTTTCGGCCAGCACACCATCGCCGTGGATACCCATATCTTCCGTGTCGCCAACCGTACCCGGATCGCTCCCGGCAAGACGGTGCTGGAAGTGGAAAACAAGCTGGAACGCCATACTCCCAAGGAACACAAGAAAGACGCCCATCATTTGCTGATCCTGCATGGACGTTATACTTGCATCGCTCGCAAACCTCGTTGCGGCAGTTGCGTCATCGCCGATTTGTGCGAATACCCGGACAAGGCCGAGGCGACATAGACTCATCTTCGATAGAGGGGTTGATGCAGGTCGACCGTGGCGGCTTATGGCAAAACCTTCCAATCACCGATCAGGTACAGAGGATCTTCTCCGCCCAACCGGCTTAAAATGTTTCCAGGCTAGCAAAAGCAGAAGGGCTTGTGTGAGAATAGCGCGCCCTAGCTTCAATGCTTGGTCCCATCCGAGCCGGTGCAATCCGTGCAACTTTGCCGAAGTTCCAGGTCTAAGGTTCTGTGCAATGCACAGGCTTGAGGCATTCAACCCATCCCGAGGATAACCATGAAAAAAGATAAAAAATCCCTGGCCGCCATCGTCGGCGCGAGCATCGTCACTTCCCTGACTGCAGGCGTCGTCAATGCGGCGGAGAACCCTTTCGCACTGAAGGATCTGGACAACGGTTACACCCATGTGGCCGAAGCCGCCGCGGATCAGGCCAAGGCCAAGGAATCCAAGTGCGGAGCGGAAGTCATGAAGAAAAATCCGGAAATGAAGTGCGGCGCCGAAATGATGAAGATGGATGCGCCCGCTGCGGACAAGAAAGCCATCGAAAGCAAATGCGCCGGCATGAAGATGGACAAAGCTCCGGCGACTCCAGCCACTCCGGCTACGCCTTCGACTCCCGCGAAATAAGTGAGCCCATCGATCAGGCTGGCCTAAGCGGCCTGATCGTTTCACCTCATGAATTCATCGAATCTCCCAATACGCGGTGCAGGCTTGGGTTTGCGGCGCGTATTCGCCGAGGAGTTGCTGCAAGCACCGCCCAAGGTGGATTATTACGAAATAGCCCCGGAAAACTGGATGCGCCTGGGTGGCCGCCTCGGCAAACAGTTCCGCGCTCTCAGCGAACGCCACTCCCTGGTCTGCCACGGTCTTTCCCTTTCCCTGGGTGGCCCCACGCCGCTGGACGAAGACTTCCTGCTCGAACTCAAGCAGTTCCTGCGCGAGCATCAGATCCTTCTGTACAGCGAGCATCTGAGCTACTGCGGCGACGACGGCCTGCTCTATGACCTGATGCCCATGCCTTTCACCGCCGAGGCGGTGGCTCATGTGGCAAGCCGCATCCGCCGGGTGCAGGACATCCTGGAGCAGCCCATCGCCATCGAGAATATCTCCTACTACGCCGCCCCCGGCAAGGAGATGGAAGAAATCGACTTCCTCAATGCCGTGCTGGAAGAAGCCGATTGCGGCCTGTTGCTGGACATCAACAACATCCATGTCAACAGCGTCAACCACGGCTATGATGCCCAGGCCTTTCTGGATGCCGTTCCCGCCGAGCGCATCGCTTATGCTCATATCGCCGGGCATTATGTGGAAGCCCCGGATTTCCTGGTGGATACCCATGGCGCGAGCATCGTCGATCCGGTCTGGAAGCTGCTGGATACGGCCTATGAGCGTTTCGGCGTATTTCCCACCCTGTTGGAGCGGGATTTCAACATTCCCCCATTGGCCGAATTGATGCGCGAGGTGGAAACCATCCGCACCCTGCAATTCAAGCATCTTCCTCAGCGCCGCCATGGCTGAACCGCGCCCGACTTTCCAAACCACGCAATACGCTTTCGCCGCCTACATTCGCGATCCCGAGCGCAACCCACCCCCGGCCGGGGTGGCGATTGAACGGATGCAAATGTACCGCGAGCTGTTTTTCAACAACGTGAAAAGCTTTATCGGCAGCGGATTTCCAGTGCTGCAAGAAGTGCTGGACGAGGCGCTTTGGCTGGATCTGGCGCAGGATTTCTTCGCCCGCCATCGCAGCCGAACGCCATATTTCGTCGAGTTTGCCGAGGAATTCCTGCAATATCTGCGTGAGGAACGTGGCCATCACCCCGAAGATCCGCCGTTCTTGCTGGAGTTGGCTCATTACGAGTGGGTGGAGTTGGCCTTGACCATCGCCGAAGGCGAAGCGCCGGCGGAAAATCCCCAACTGGAACAAAATCCTCTGGCCGGCGCCATCACCCTGTCCGAATTAGCCTGGCCGCTGGCCTACCGTTTCCCGGTGCAGCGCATCAGCCGCGATTTTCAGCCGCTAGAGCCGCCTGCCGAGCCCACCTGCCTGGCGGTCTATCGGGATCGGGATGAGCAGGTGCGTTTCCTCGAACTCAACCCGGTCACCTTCAGGCTGTTGCAACTGCTGGAAGAAAACGGCGCCCTTCCCGCCGAGCAATGCCTGAAGCAGATCGCCGAGGAATTGGGCCATGCCGACCCTTCCGCCGTGCTGAATCATGGCGCCGACATCCTGCGCGGCCTGGCGCGTCGCGGCGTGATCGGCGCGGCCTCATAGCGATGTTTGCACTGGCTCCCAACCTCTCCAGGTTGGGCACCCCCACCTCGTTCCAGCTTGCCCTATTTCGAGCCGAAACAACCGCTTTGCCTGAGAACTGACTGATGAATACCGTGATGCTTGAATTGCCTATCGACGTGCTGGCCTTGCCCGGTGTCTCACCCGAGGAACTGGCGCGTGAGGCAAAATTCATGTTGGCGCTGAAATTGTTCGAGGTCGGACGTTTGAGTTCCGGCAAGGCAGGGAAACTATGCGGCATGGGTCGGGTGGAATTTCTTCTCGCAGCCGGGCGCGCCGGGGTGCCGGTGGTGGCGCTGGATGACGATGAATTGAGTGCGGAGTTTGCTGGAAATGATTGAGCGGGCGGTGGTCAATTCCGGGCCGCTGGTGGCGTTATCGATCATTGGACAGCTAGATTTGCTGCCCGCTTTGTATGCCGAATGCTGGGTGCCGCAGACGGTTTTCAATGAGGTGGCTGTGGCTGGTATCGGCAAGCCCGGCGCCAAATCGCTGCAAGCTGCCGATTGGCAAACGCGTGTGTGGGCGGGGCTGGTTCCCGATCCGTTATTGGTGATGGAATTGGACGCTGGCGAGGCCGAGGTCATCAGCCTGGCCCGGCAATTGTCGCCGTGCATGGCGATTATCGACGAACGCCGTGGTCGGCGCATTGCTCAGCAGGTTTATGACCTCCCCGTAAAAGGAACTGCGGGAATTCTGGTTGAAGCACATCACCGAGGGCTGGTTTCTGGCGTGAGGCCCCATCTGATGGAATTGCGCGCAGCGGGTTATTTCATCGCCGATAGCGTGATTGCCGCCGCTTGCAAAGCCTTGGGCGAATAGGACTACCTTATCACCTATCATTTTTACAGGATGAATAGGAATTGCAGGATGAAATCCTGGATATGCCTTTGATTAATTTTGTAAATCCTATCCATTCCGTCCATAAACCGAGGGATGGAATAGCAGTGATAGGTGGCAAGCCCTTCCGGCTGAATATAGCGAATGACATGTCTTACGCGATAGAATGGCGGCTTTTATGAATCGCCCAGCAGGCATGATGTGACCGAATGCGACATGAACGATAAAACAGAAATCTTCACGGCGGGTAACGGACTCAACACCGACGATTTGCGCATTTGCGAAATCAAGGAAGTCATTCCGCCGGATCAAGCCCATGACGAATATCCCATCACCCAGGTGGCTGCCCGCACCACGCTTCAAGCCCGGCGCGAAACCCATCGCATCCTGGCGGGCGAGGATGACCGCCTTTTGGTGGTGATTGGCCCTTGTTCGATTCACGATCCGAAAGCCGCCGTCGAATATTCGGGCAGATTGCTCGAACTCAAGCGCGAACTTGGGCGTGATCTGCTCATCATCATGCGGGTCTACTTCGAAAAGCCGCGCACCACCGTGGGTTGGAAGGGCTTGATCAACGATCCCGACTTGAATGAGAGTTTCAACATCAACAAGGGCTTGCGGATGGCGCGCAAGCTATTGCTCGATCTCAACGAGATGGGCATGCCGGCGGCCACCGAATACCTGGATCTGATCACCCCGCAATATGTTTCCGACCTCATCGCCTGGGGAGCGATCGGCGCGCGCACCACGGAAAGCCAGGTTCACCGCGAATTGGCGTCGGGACTGTCTTGCCCCGTGGGTTTCAAGAATGCCACCGATGGCGACATCAAGGTTGCCATCGATGCCATCGTCGGGGCCAGAAGAGCGCATCATTTCCTGTCGGTGACCAAGGAAGGGCGTTCTGCGATTTTCTCCACTTCCGGCAACGAGGATTGCCACATCATCCTGCGCGGCGGCAAGACCCCCAATTACGATGCCGTCGGCGTGGCTGCCGCTGCCCATGAACTGGAACGGGCGGGATTGCCGCACAATATCATGATCGATTTCAGCCATGCCAACAGTTCGAAGGACTACCGCCGCCAAATATTGGTGGGGCGCGACGTGGCCGGCCAAATCGCCGGGGGGGACAGGCGCATCATCGGCGTGATGGTCGAAAGCCACCTCAATCCTGGCCAGCAAAAGCTGGGGCCCGGCAAAACCCCGAGCTATGGTCTCAGCATCACCGATGGCTGCATCGGTTGGGCCGACAGCGAGCAACTATTGCATGAGCTGGCCTACGCGGTGAGCCGACGCCGCCAGCAGCAGATCGACGAAGAAGACCTTGAAACCCAAGAATCCGTGAACCGATAATCCATGCAAATCATCCTCAACGGCGAACCCCGCACGCTCAGCGGGGAGCCCTCTCTGGAACATCTGATCGATGAACTCGGCCTGGCCGGCAAGCGCATTGCGGTGGAGTTGAACCGGGAAATCGTGCCCCATGGCCAATACCATCAACAAGGGTTGAAGGAAGGGGACAGGGTGGAAATCGTCCACGCCATCGGTGGGGGGCAGGGCGACGAACTGATCATCGCCGGCACGGCTTATCACTCCCGCTTGCTGGTGGGAACGGGCAAATACAAGGACTTGGAGGAAACCCGCTTGGCCACGGAAGCCAGCGGCGCGCAGATCGTCACCGTCGCCATTCGCCGCAGCAACATCGGCCAAGACCCCAGCCAACCCAACCTGCTCGATATCTTGCCGCCGGACCGTTACACCATCCTGCCCAACACCGCCGGCTGTTACACGGTGGAGGATGCCGTGCGCACCTGCCGGCTGGCGCGGGAACTGTTGAATGGCCACAAGCTGGTGAAACTGGAAGTGCTGGGCGATCCCAAGACCCTGTTCCCGGACGTGACCGCCACTTTGGAAGCGGCGAAAATCCTGGTTCATGACGGTTTCGACGTGATGGTCTACACCAATGACGATCCCATCATCGCCAAGCGCCTGGAGGAAATCGGCTGCGTCGCGGTGATGCCCTTGGCCGCGCCCATCGGCTCGGGCCTGGGGATACGCAACCCCTACAACATTCTGACCATCATCGAAAACGCCCAGGTGCCGATCCTGGTGGACGCCGGCGTGGGCACCGCCTCGGATGCCGCCATCGCCATGGAGTTGGGCTGCGACGGCGTGCTGATGAACACCGCCATCGCCGAAGCGAAGAACCCGCCTCTCATGGCTTCGGCGATGAAAAAAGGCATCGAGGCCGGCCGCGAAGCCTTCATGGCCGGCAGGATGCCGCGCAAGCGCTATGCTTCGGCTTCCTCGCCCATCACCGGGACATTTTTTTAAGGCCGCTTCCGGGAATGGATTTCCCCTTTTCCCGTTGCATTCTCCCCCCTCACCCGCTCTCCCTTTATCGGGGGAGGGAGAAAAGCCCCCTGCTGATGAGCATGGGTATCTACACAAGTCAGAAAGTGTAAGGAAATCAACTCCTTCCCCCTTGCAGGGGGAAGGCTGGGATGGGGGTAGAAGCTAGAGATGGCGCTATCCGCTGGCAGTATGGCGTGGAATTCAATGCGATAGGGTTTGCCTTGAATGGAATTCTGCGCACGATGGGACGGGGTCTCGGACTCGGCGTTCAACCCCCCATCCCAACCTTCCCCCTACCAGGGGGAAGGAGTGATGACTTGTGTAGATACCCGTGGCTGATGAGAGGGGGATGGGGGACAATGGATAAACCGTTTCCCTGAAATCACCAGCCCTTTAAAGGTGGTATACAAAATAAGTAATAGTTAGTAAACTATATTACAACCTGTTAAAACAAATAGATTAATTGTATTGTGATCGAACTATTTTGCGAAAAAATGCCGCTGGCTTGTTT
>JAQTSI010000064.1 GCA_028711365.1 Methylococcaceae bacterium | reverse complement strand
AGATGGCTGTCCGCCTGCGGGAATTTCTCGAAAGCGAAGTGCGGAACCTTGGTGACCACGTAATCGATGCTGGGTTCGAAAGAAGCCGGCGTGGCCCCGCCGGTGATCTCGTTCCTCAGCTCGTCCAGGGTATAACCCACCGCCAGCTTGGCGGCGACCTTGGCGATGGGAAAACCGGTGGCCTTGGAGGCCAGCGCCGAAGAACGCGACACGCGGGGGTTCATCTCGATGACGATGAGCCGGCCATCCTTGGGATTGATGGAGAACTGCACATTGGAACCGCCGGTATCCACCCCGATCTCGCGCAGCACCGCGATGGAGGCATCGCGCATGAGCTGATATTCCTTGTCGGTCAAGGTTTGCGCCGGAGCCACGGTGATGGAATCGCCGGTATGGATGCCCATCGGATCGAAGTTCTCGATGGAGCAGATGATGATGCAATTATCCTTGCGGTCGCGCACCACCTCCATCTCGAATTCCTTCCAACCCAGCAAGGACTCTTCGATGAGCAGTTCGTGGGTAGGCGAAAGCTCCAGGCCACGTTCGCAAATCTCGACGAACTCCTGCTTGTTGTAAGCGATGCCGCCGCCGCTCCCGCCTAACGTGAACGAGGGGCGAATGATGGCCGGATAACCGATTCGCTCCAGCACTCCCAAGGCTTCCTCGATGGTGTGAGCGATGCCGGAACGCGCCGACCCCAGACCGATCCGGGTCATGGCCTGCTTGAATTTCTCCCGGTCTTCGGCCTTGTCGATGGCGTCCTTGCTGGCGCCGATCAATTCCACGCCGTATCGAGCCAGTACGCCTTCGCGGTCCAGATCCAGGGCGCAATTCAACGCGGTCTGTCCGCCCATGGTGGGCAGCAATGCGTCGGGGCGTTCCTTCTTGATGATGCGGGCGACGGTCTGCCAATCGATGGGTTCGATATAGGTCGCATCGGCCATCTCCGGGTCGGTCATGATGGTGGCCGGATTGGAGTTGACCAGGATGACCCGGTACCCTTCTTCCCGCAGCGCCTTGCAGGCCTGGGCGCCGGAATAGTCGAACTCGCAGGCTTGACCGATGACGATGGGGCCTGCGCCCAGAAGGAGGATACTTTTAATGTCGGTGCGTTTTGGCATGGGGTGGTATATTAGAACCAATAGTTAAATTAGATGCTGTACTTGGGTATATAACCAAGCAGGCTGTGGCAAGAATCGACGCTGCTTTCTCTATAGAAGACCAACCAATGGATTTATCGTGCACTTCTGATGGCCTAGCCAGAACCTATGACAGATAGACTACGGCCAAGCATCGCTAATTTCCACCATGCGCTCGCCACGCTTCAGTAATTCAATTGCCCTTGGCATAGCCTTTAATAGAATTTCCTTGATCTTCGCATTGGAGGTATTTCCACATGTCACCCACAAAATTTGGGGCGGTGAGCCATAACGATCCAAAAGGTCTAAGAAATCACTGTCTTTGGTGACAATCACGGCATTTGTATTTTTAGCGGCGTCGAAAATTTCCATATCCGTGGCGTCACGCAATCCTAACTCACGAAGCGCCTTGGCTTCGATATGGAAAGTTTCGGCAATCCACACAGCCAAAGCGGGTGAAAGCTGCGCGTCTATCCAAAAAATCATGCGGCCAACACAGGATGGTCGAAGCGGTGGCTGACATAACGCAGACATGCCTGAATATCCTCATACTCCAAGTCAGGCAGTTCTTCGAGAATTTGCTCAAAGGAAAGCCCGTTCGCCAGCAAATCCAATACATCACTGACGCGGATACGCATGCCACGAATGCAAGGACGACCGCCACATTGAGCGGGGTTTACAGTAATCCGTTCGGCTATAGTGACCATTCAAACCTCACAACTCGCTGCAACGGCCTTCTTCAAAATCACGCATGGCTTTTTCGGCAAGAGCATCAAGCCTACCCGCCGCGACATCCTCCTCGATTTCCCTATCCCAAGCGTCGGAGTCATATTCCTGAAACCAGTTTCGAAAAGCAGAAAGCTCTTCGCGGGAAAGCTTGGCTACCGCGGATTTAATTTCTTCGATGGTATCCATTACCAACCTGCCTTTATGATTAGGATGGGTAAGCAGTTCTATCGTTTGCCCATCCTAGCTCTGCATCATCCCAATAAACCGATCGAATAAGGGTGCCAGATCGTGGGGGCCAGGGCTGGCTTCCGGATGGCCTTGGAAAGTAAACGCCTGGCAGTCGGTACGCTCCACCCCTTGCAGGCTACCGTCGAACAATGAGCGATAAGTCGGCTTCAAATTGCCGGGCAGGCTCGCCTCATCCACCGCAAAACCGTGGTTCTGGCTGGTGATCATCACCCGGCCGGTTTCGATCTCCTGCACCGGATGGTTGCCGCCGTGATGGCCGAACTTCATTTTGACGGTCCTAGCGCCGGAGGCCAGAGCCAGTAATTGATGGCCCAGACAGATGCCGAACACCGGCACGCGCGCCGCCAGGATTTCCCCGATCGCGGCGATGGCATAATCGCAGGGCTGCGGATCGCCAGGGCCGTTGGATAGAAACACTCCATCCGGCTTCATGGCCAGCACGTCTTTCGCCGGAGTCTGAGCCGGCACTACGGTCAGACGGCAGCCGCGTTCCGCCAACAGGCGCAAGATATTGCGTTTGATGCCGAAGTCGTAGGCCACCACGTGGAAGCGAGGATTTTGCGCCTCGCCGTAACCGCTCTCCAATCGCCACCCGGTCTGGGACCAAACATAAGGTTCCTGGACGCAGACCTCTTTCGCCAAATCCATTCCCATCAAGCCCGGAAAAGCGCGCGCTTGCTCGACCCCGCGGTCCGCGTCGATACTCGTGCCGGCCATGAGGCAACCTCGCTGTGCGCCCCGGTCGCGAAGGATACGAGTCAGTTTGCGGGTGTCGATGCCGGCGATGCCGACCACCCCATGCTGCACCAGATACTCCCTCAGGCTCCGTTGCGCCCGCCAACTGCTGATTTGGGCCGGAACGTCACGCACCACCAAGCCTGCGGCAAAGATGCCGGAAGACTCCATGTCCTCGTCGTTGATGCCCACATTGCCGATGTGGGGATAGGTCAAGGTCACGATCTGCCGAGCGTAGGAAGGATCGCTGAGGATTTCCTGATAGCCGGTGATGGAGGTGTTGAACACCACCTCACCGACTGAGCATCCCTCCGCGCCGATGGAGGTTCCCTTAAATAGCGTACCGTCTTCCAGGGCCAGGATTGCGGGGGTCTTCAAATGCTTCACCTCAGAATATGCAAAACGGGAGGAACCCTTGCTGAGCCCCATCCCGTCGTAATCGATCTGTCATTGGCGGAATTTTAAGGGAAAGCAGGCCTTACGTCCATGACTGACTCTCGGGTGAACCCAAAGCCGAACTTTGCAGACTGGCGCAAACCCGTGCAGCCTACAAACATTCCGGCCAAGTTGTGCACCCCGACCGGACATCGGCGAAACTTTCGCCGTCGCCATGTTCGAATGGGCGTATATCTTCAAGCGCGTGAGCGACCACTCCCTGCGACTCCTCTTGATTCTCCTCGCTCCATCTTTTTCCGACGTGAGCCAAGCGGTTATTATTAGTCCGACACCCAATAACTCCTCCCGAGGCCCACGATGGAAACGGAAGTTCTCACTGCTCTTACGCAGCAACTCGTCGACATGCTCAACAACACCCTCCCGAAGCTTTCCTCAAGCTGGTGGCAAACCCATGTCATCGACAAGCTTACCTTCCAACAGCAAAACTTCGTCCGCAACCTGCCGCCCAAGGCGCTCAACCAGCTAGACCTCGCGGCGCTACTGCGCATCGTCGACCAAAACTGGTTCGAGCTTTCCCAGCAAGCGAGTTTAAGCAAAGACGCTAGGAATTGGCTCAAAGAAGCCATGACCATCCGCAACCGCTGGGCGCATGTTCCCGCTGGCGGTTTGGACGACGACACGCACTACCGCGATCTCGACACCCTCGAACGGCTGTTGCATACCTTCGGCGCGAGTGCCGACATCTTGGAAATCTTGCGCCAGCACAAGAAAACCTTGCTAGCCCAATTCGCCGCCGACACCGGAAACATGCCCCAAGCCCTCCAAAAAGCCCCCGCAGGCCAGTTTAGCCTCGGCACCGTCGTCCGTCTAAAAGCCCACCCGGCAACCACCGGCGCGATCATTACCCACCTGCCCAGCACCCCGGAAGACCGCTACCAAGTTTTCCACGACGGTTCGACTACTACTTATTACGCCTCGCAAATCGAAACCGCCTCTCCGGCCACACCACCGAAATCCGTCAGCCCGGACGAACTACACGCCCTTCTGACTGCGCTGCAACTGCGCCACCCCGGCACCCGCCACCTCTATTCCTTGTTCGCATCGCGCATCCAGTTCGTGCCGTACCAGTTCCGCCCGGTACTAAAGCTTATCCAATCCGACCGCCCGCGCCTGCTTATCGCCGATGAAGTTGGCGTCGGCAAGACTATCGAAGCCGGTTTGATCTTGAAAGAACTGCAAGCCCGGCGCGAACTGCAATCCGTCTTAATTGTCTGCCCGAAACCCTTGGTTGCCGAGCGCAAATGGCTGGAAGAAATGAAGCGTTTTGACGAACGCTTCGAGCATCTGGATGGCGGCGCATTGCGCTATTGCCTGGACGAAACCCATCTGGACGGCGTGTGGCCGCAGAAATACGCCCGCGCCATCGTGCCTTATTCGCTGTTTGACGAAGCCCTGTTGATGGGCAAGCAAAACGGCAAGAAGCGCCAAAAAGGCTTGCTCGACCTAGACCCGCCGCCCGCGTTCGATCTGGTCATCGTGGACGAGGCCCACCACATCCGCAACACCGACACCTACGCCTACCGCACCGTGCGCTATTTCTGCGACAACGCCGAAGCCGTGGTGCTGATGTCCGCGACGCCGATCCAACTCGGCAGCGACGACCTTTACAACCTGCTGCACCTGCTACGCCCCGACGTGCTGCCCAATCGGCGCGACTTCGACCAAATGGCCGAACCCAACCCCCACCTGAACGCCGCCATCGAAGCGGCGCGGGCGGCAAGGCCGGATTGGCAAAACGCCGTGCGCGAAGCCATCGGTCTCGCCATCGCCACGCCTTGGGGCCGGGGCGTACTCGCCGCCGACCCACGCCTGCAACAAGCCTGTGACTGCCTAACTGCCGAGGCCGACGACGTGCAGACTCGCCTAGTGCTGGTGCGACAACTCGAAGAACTCTACACCTTCTCCTCGCTCATCAACCGCACCCGGCGGCGCGACATCGGCAACTTCACGATCCGCAAGCCCGAAACCGTGGCGGTTGAATTCACTCCCGAGCAAGCGGACTTACACCGTGACCTCATCAGCCTGATTGCTCGCATCCTCGCCCACCGCCACGGCGACCAAAACCTCGCCTTCATGCTGACCACGGTACGCCGGCAAATCGCCAGTTGCGTCTTCGGCCTCGCCCCATTGCTCAAAAACATGCTGGAACGCAAACTATCGCAACTGGAACTGAGCGAACTGGGCGACGAAGACAGCTCGGAAGACATAGCCGAAACCCTAGCCGAATTCCGCGCCGACGTGAACGACCTGATCCGCCGCGCCCAAAGTCTGAGCGGCCTAGACCCCAAACTGGACGCCTTCCTTAAAGTCATCCGCGACAAACAGGCTTTACCCAACAACAAACTGCTGGCTTTCAGTAGCTTCCGTCACACTCTGGCTTACCTGGTGGCAAAGCTGGAAGACGAATCCGTCCGTGTCGGCTTGATACACGGCGACATCCCCGACGACGAACGACGCGAACTGCGTAACCGCTTCAAACTAGCCAAGGAAGACCCCAAGGCGCTGGACGTGCTGCTTTGCTCCGAAGTCGGTTGCGAAGGCTTGGATTACCAATTCTGTGATGGGCTGGTGAACTACGACCTGCCCTGGAACCCGATGCGCGTCGAACAACGCATAGGCCGCATCGACCGCTACGGGCAGAAAAGCGAAACCGTGGTGATCTATAACTTCATCACCCCCGGCACGGTGGATGCCGACATCTACGAACGCTGCCTGCTGCGCATCGGCGTATTCCGCCAAGCCCTGGGCGGTAGCGAAGAAATCTTGGGCAAGCTGACCCGTGAAATCCGCGCCATCGCTGAAAACTTCGCCCTCAGCCCCGAAGAACAGGCTGCCAAGCTGCAACAACTCGCCGACAACGAAGTCCGCGCCGTCCAGGAACAGGAGCGGCTGGAACAGGAACAGGCCAAGTTGTTTGGCTTGTCCCTGCCCAAGCGTGATGAGGAAATGGTCAAGCAAGCCGAGAGTTTTTGGCTCACCCCGGCCCGGCTCGCCAATCTCATCACCCAATACCTTGAAGCCCTAGGCGTCAACAACCTACCCGCTTCGTTCGGACGCAAACCCGTTGCCACGCTACAACTCGGCCAGGAAATCCGCGACAAGCTCCTTGCCGACTTCCACCTCCTCAAACTGACCGGCGAGACGGCGCAAGCCTGGCTACGCTGGCTGAAAGGCAATGACCCGTATCTGACCGTCACCTTCGAGCCGGAAACCGCCGACGAACGGCGCGACGTGGTTTTCATAACGCCCACCCACCCGCTGGCCCGGCAAGCCGCGCAATCCATCAAACCAACCTCCCCCGTCATCTGCCAACTGCAAGCACAAGCCGACGGCCTGCCGCCCGGTCGCTACCTTTACGCAATCTACCGTTGGCGCAAGCTCGGCCTAAAGGAAGATTTCCTGTTTCAACCCGTGACCACCCGTCCCGAACTCGCCGAACGGATGCTTGAATTGCTGGAAACCGCCCACCCCTTGGCAAACGAAGTTCCCGGCCTTAGCCATGAGGAAGAAACCGCATTGGAGCAAGCCCATTACCGCCACTGGATTGATGCTCGCGCCGTCCATATCGAACTGGTCACGCAAACCGCTAACTCCCGCTTGGCTTCGCTGGACACGACCCATAGAGCGCGGCTCGCGCTATTGGAAGAGCAACGCGACCAAACCACCGAATCGCGTATCCGCCGCATGAGGGAATCGCAAATCGAATCGGCCAAGCGGGATTACGAACGGCGGGCGGAGGATTTGAGGAATGCGCCGGGGCAGGCGGATGTTATTGCTGAGGCGGTGGCGTTTGGAGTTTTAGAGGTAAACATATGAGTGCAAACTACGAGGCAATACGTCAGAAAAACATTGAGGAATACGGTAAAGGATCGCGCCACCTCTCTTATTTTTCTGATATCTACACGACCCGAACTCATTTTATTTTTGAAGTTCTACAAAATGCCGAGGATGCCTTGGCGAGGCGATTGGAAGGCAGTCCAGCCGGTTCTGTACAGTTCCATTTACACCCGGATCGGTTGGAAATACGACATAACGGAGTACCTTTCACTGAATTTGATGTAACGGGTATTTGCGGTATTGGTGAAGGTACGAAGGCAGACGATTATACCCAGATAGGAAAATTCGGCATTGGCTTCAAGTCAGTTTATGCGTATAGCTTTTTTCCACAGATTCATTCCGGTGACGAAGATTTCGAGATACGACGTTTCGTTGAACCCCATGCAATTACTAGTGTAGACAGCAATGATACGCTAATTATTTTGCCCTTCGACCAGCCAGATAAAAGACCCGAATGGGCATTTCGGGAAGATGTGCCTGCGGCTGATGTGGTGGAAGAAATTGCCGAAGCGCTTCTCAAGTTGAGTGTCCGCACCTTACTGTTTTTAAGGCATATCGAAGATATTAAATTTGAATTGCCGGATGGCACATCAGGACAATTCATTAGAAACTCCAAGAATGTAACAACCTGTAATGGGCTGCGAAAGCTAGAACTCCGCAATCAAGACGAATATTTTGAAGAGTGGCTGATATTTTCACGGGATGTCGAGGTGCGAGAAGGCGAAAAATCTCACAAAGTCACGGTAGAAGTTGCTTTCTTGGTGAAAGATGGCTCTGTCATCAAAGCCAACAATACGCAGCTAGTCGTTTTTTTTCCTACCGAAAAGGAAACCAAACTTGGCTTTCTTATTCAGGCTCCATTCAAGACAACCAAGTCGCGTGACAACATCAAGGCTGATGATTCGGCCAACCGGCAGATGATTCAAGCGGCGGCGCAACTCGCTGCCGATAGCCTAGAAACCCTACGCGACATGGGCTTGCTAAATGTCGCAAGTTTTAACGCACTTCCATTAAGCAATCAGGATTTTCCAAAACCGGCAAATTACAACAAAGACAGCAGTCTATTCTACCCCGTTTACGAAAAGGTACGCGAAGCAATCAAAACTCAGCCTTTACTGCCAGCGCATGGTGGCGGTTTCATCAAGGTCGGCGAAGCCAAGTTGGCGCGTGGTAAAGAATTGGTTGAATTGTTCTCACCAGAGCAGCTTGGTATTTTGTTCGGCAAGGAACCTCTAGCATGGCTGGATGCATCCATCACTGAAAGCAGCGAAACAGCGGAGATCCATACTTACCTAATTGGGCGCAAAAAAGATTACTCTTCGCAAGATAGTGTCGAGCCGCTTGTTGAAGGAATTCAGATAGACGCTGACGCACTAGCCCAAAAGCTGACGGCTGACTTTCTGGGTAAGCAAACGATAGAGTGGTTAGTGAAGTTCGTGCAATATGCTATACGAGGTGCGCAATCACTCAGAAAAGTACCGTTTATTCGTTTAGCATCCGGCAAACAGGTTTCACTCCCTACAAGCAAGGAAATAGAGCCGACAGCTTGGTTTGCCCCTAAAGACATTTCGGGGTTGGACTTGGCTGTGTTTGCCATCGTCCACGAAGAATTAGCTGCTAACGATGCGATCAGGAATTTTCTGGAAAAAGAGGGAATCAGGGAAATAGATGCGGTGGGTATCGTCGGAAAGTGCATATTGCCACAATATGAAGAAGAGAATAAGCTATTCGATGAATCTACTTACCGTAATCACTTGCGCCAAATCCGCAAAGCCTATACAGAAAGCAACGACATCGCAAAAAAGCAACTCACAATAAACCTGGATAATGTCGCATGGTTAGCCTGCATTGATGCCACTGACCTTTCCTCAAAGAACCCCATTTGGAAGAAACCTAGGGTACCCGATGTATTCGAGCAGACTGACAAACACCAAACATGGTTCCGTGGGCTATTTTTGACGAATGCCTATTTTCCGCACCCTTTTGTGATAGAAGAGCTTGATGGCCTTGTCATGAGCTTGGTAAGGCCAGCCACAACCTTGACTGAAAACCTTGACTCAGAAGACACCACTGTTGTTTTATCGTCAAGGCATTCAAATCATAAGTGGGGGGTAAATGGCTTTAACCCTGATGCTAAGATAACTGGATTGCTCGATGTCTTCATGTACTCATATAATAGAGAAAAAGCAATAATTATTTGGGAAATTCTTCTGACCGCTCCACGGGTAGTCAGCGGCGAAACGCAAAAAGCACGAAACCAACAACAACTTAATGCTGCTAAAAAAGTGACCGAATACACTGAGGTTGGTAATCTATGCCGTGAACATAAGTGGCTTCCAGATAAAGCAGGCAACTTGTTCAAACCTGATCAACTTTTTTTATCTGATCTACCGGAAGATTTTGAAACCACTTCAATCAGAGCAAAAGAGGTGGCGGATAAACTTGGGATGAAAAAGCCGGAGGCTGAACAAGCGGCAGAGGAGTTGGCGAAGGGTAATCCCCGCAAAAAGCAACTTCTTGAAGCCATCGCCAATGCTTCTGATGACGAGCTTGATAAATACGAAAAGTTTTTACCAAAAACTCTTCCGCCAGCACATGTGCCATCTTTTCAAGAGAGCATCAAAAACATGATGCAGCCTCAGCATGGTACAACTTCCAATTCCAGTGCAGAAATCCAAAATCATCCGATTAACAATCCTAATCGATATCAAGATAACATCAATCAGGCGGTTGTCGATGCTGTGAAGCAGCATGAAAATACGCCACAATCCATTCGGTTCTCCCCAGTAAGAGAACGGCCATCCAATCAAGAAGCTCGGAATTTTCTATACGAGCAGTATCAAGGGTACTGCCAGATTACCGGTAATACATTCCCCAAAGCATCGGCCAACGCCGAAGGTGAAGCAGAGAATTATTTTGAGGCATGTTCATTGGTGTCTTACAGTTACGCTGAATACCTCAATGACGCTGGCAACACGGTCTGCGTGAGCGCGGACACCATGGCAAAACTTAAAAATGCCAACTTTGAATGGCTGGATAACTTGGAAGAGAAAATAGAACTGTTCAAAAATAGGGAGCCGGGAGAAATTGAAACTGTAAAAGTAAAAGTTCGTTTGGCAGGTCAAGAGCAAGAAATCACTTGGAGTGAGCGCCACTTTAGACGGTTAGTAGCTTTATGGGATAACGCATGAAAACCAGGCATAGTCGGGCAAGCCTACCTGCGCCGCGATGTACTAACATTACCGCCAAACTGAATATGCTGAAATCCGCCGCCGCCTTGCCGAACACGACGCCTCGGATGACTCGCCAGCGGCCGAAATTCCTATAACCCTAGCAGGTAAGAAATGCTATCTGCGCTTCGTCGGCAAACATTGGTTCGACTTAAAAACCATCCTCGATTCATGATTCATCCATCCAGGTTGGTAAACAAGTAAACAATCCGACATGATTAACCACCCAAGCCAAAGAATATCGTCTCATTGCCAGGCTCCAGCATTGGAGCCAAGAGATGATTCAATTCACAAATTGCCGGAGCCTACGGAATGCCAGTAATCTGTCGATTCTATGGAATCATCATCAGGATGTATAGATACCCGCGGAAGGAAAGCGACTTTCGATTTCCCTCACCCTAGCCCTCTCCCGGAGGGCGAGGGAATTTTGTGTCGCTTTCCTTCCGCGGGTATCTATATTTGATTGATCGAGAGCATCCGCCGCGCCATATCCCTATCAAATATGGCGACCACGAAGCCGTGATGGAGTTGATCAACCTCAATATCATCGACGGCAGTTTGCCCAAGAAATGCCGTCAACTCGTCCGGGAGTGGGCAGAGATGCACCAAGATGAGTTGATCGAAATGTGGGATACGCAAAGCTTCCATCCAATCCAACCTTTGGAGTAACCGATGAAACTTCGACAGTTTGAACATCATGAAGCTTACCGGTTTTTGCTGATTTTTGAGAATGGCGAAACCTGGGAGGCCGATCTACAGGATTTAATCGGGCAGCATGTCGCCGTGGACTCGCTGCATACCGCGCGCATCGATGCCGAGTGGGGCTGTTTGGAGTTTCTGAATGGCCGCGTGGATATAGAGCCCAAGACGCTGTACCGCTATGTATCCACCGCTAAAGACAGGCGGGCCGCGTAACCGAAGCTCGATTGCTTCGGACGGCAGCACCGTTGTTAGTCGGGGAAGCTCGATTGCTTCCGTCGGCAGCATCGTTGCTAGCCAGGGAAGCTCCGTTGCTCCGGTCGGCTGCATCGTTGCTTGCCGAGGAAGCTCCGTTGCTTCGGACGGAAGCATCGTTGCTAGCCGAGGAAGCTCCGTTGCTTCGGACGGAAGCATCGTTGCTAGCCGAGGAAGCTCCGTTGCTTCGGACGGAAGCATCATTGCTAGCCGGGGAAGCTCCATTGCTTCGGTCGGCTGCATCGTTCCTTCCCAGGGAAGCGCCGTTGCTTCGGCAGGCAGCAACGGCGCTAGGCGGGACAGGAAAAAAGCTTCACACCCCGGCAGGGTAACTCGGCCGGCCGGCGATGACGCCGCCGTCCTTCAGCGACTTACATGCTTTGTGGCAAGACATTGCGTACAAGCATGGCGGCGGCCAGTCGCCCGAAGGCAGGGACGAGAAGCCGCTGGTACGAGCGCGCCTGCTGTCAATCCCGGCGATCGACCGGGGCGGGTATCCCCGGCGGTTTGGGAAAAAGGGACGATGCAAGGCCCACGGACTTCCCGGGTCAAACGATGCCTCCGTTGCGGTAGCGGGTCGGATCTTCCAGCCCCGCCGCCGCGAATCCCGCCTTGCGCAGGCGGCAGGAATCGCACACTCCGCAGGCGCGGCCATGATCGTCGGCGCTATAGCAGGAAACGGTATGGGCATAATCCACCCCCAGCGCCCTGCCGGCGAGGATGATTTCAGCCTTGCTCAGATGCAGCAGTGGCGTGTGAACCGTAAATCGGCCCCCTTCCACTCCGGCCTTGGTGGCGAGCCCCGCCAGTTTTTCGAAGGCCTGGACGAACTCCGGCCGGCAATCGGGATAACCGGAATAATCCACCGCATTGACGCCGATGAAAATATCGAAGGAGCCCAGCACCTCCGCCCATCCCAGGGCGAAAGCGAGGAACACGGTGTTGCGCGCCGGCACATAAGTGACCGGAATACCGCTGCCCGGGCTATCGGGCACGGCGATGCGGGAATCGGTCAGCGCCGAACCGCCGTAGGAGTCCAGTTCGATGCGCACCAGCTTGTGCTCCATCACCCTAGCCTGTTCGGCGATGAAGCGGGCGGCGTTCAATTCGGCGCCATGACGCTGACCATAATCGAAACTCAAGGCATGGCAGACATAGCCTTGCTGTTTGGCAATGGCCAGGATGGTGGCGGAATCGAGCCCGCCGGAAAGAAGTACGACTGCTTTTTTCATCTCTGGAATTCCCCCGTCGCCTGAAGGCGTAACGATGGATGATATTGATTGAGGCGATTTCTGGGAAACGATTTGCCTATTTAACCCCTCCCTTATTTAGGGGGCTTTTCTCCCTCCCCAGAAAAGCATGGGTATCTACACAAATCCCCTCCCCCTGGCAGGGGGAGGGTTAGGATGGGGGTTGAACGCCGACGAGACGGCGGCGCTTCAGGGGTCAGCGAGTCTCTACCCCCATCCCACCCTTCCCCCTGCAAGGGGGAAGGAGTTGATCTCCTTGTATTTTCAGACTTGTGTAGATACTCCAGCTGATCAGAGGGGGTTTTCTCCCTCCCCAGATAAAGGGAGAGTGGCTGAGGGGACTGATGCAGCGGGAGAAGGGTAAATCCATTCCCGGAAACGGCCTTAAATTGCCGATAGTTTAGCATGCCTACCAGTCTGGCCGAATCGAGCCGATCAATCATCGAAGCCTAAAGAAAAACCCCATCCGGTTGCCCGGACGGGGTTTTCATAGGCACTCACCCCATCCCCTCTCCCAAAGGGAGAGAGGTTTTCAGGGGAATTACATCATGCCATCCATGCCGCCCATTCCACCCATGCCGCCCATGCCTGCACCAGCGGATTCGTTCTTCGGCTCTTCGGCCACCATGGCTTCGGTGGTGATCATCAGACCGGCCACGGAAGCGGCGTTCTGCAGAGCGCTGCGAGTGACCTTGGCCGGATCCAGGATACCCATGGCCACCATGTCGCCATATTCACCGGTAGCGGCGTTGTAACCGAAATTGCCGGTTCCTTCCGTCACCTTGGCGCAAACTACCGAGGCTTCGTCCCCGGCGTTGGTGACGATCTGACGCAGCGGTTCTTCCATGGCGCGACGGGCGATGCTGATACCGACGTCTTGATCATGGTTGCAACCCTTCAGGTCCTTGATCTTCTGCAGGGCGCGGATCAGGGCGACGCCGCCGCCGGGCACGATGCCTTCTTCAACCGCGGCGCGAGTGGCGTGCAGCGCGTCTTCGACGCGGGCCTTCTTTTCCTTCATTTCCACTTCGGTGGCCGCGCCGACCTTGATGACCGCGACGCCGCCGGCCAGCTTGGCCAGACGCTCTTGCAGTTTCTCCTTGTCGTAATCGGAAGTGGTGTCTTCCATCTGCTTGCGGATCTGCGCCACGCGAGCGGTGATCTGGTCGTGGGCGCCAGCGCCGTCGATGATGGTGGTGTTTTCCTTGCTGACCTGGACCTTCTTGGCGGTGCCCAGCTCGGCCAGGGTGGCCTTCTCCAGGCTCAGGCCCACGTCTTCGGAAATGACGGTGCCGCCGGTCAGGACGGCGATGTCTTCCAGCATGGCTTTGCGGCGATCGCCGAAGCCCGGCGCCTTGACGGCAGCCACCTTGACGATGCCGCGCATGGTGTTGACCACCAGGGTGGCCAGCGCCTCACCTTCCACGTCTTCGGCGATGATCAGCAGCGAACGGCCCGCCTTGGCGACGCCTTCCAGCACCGGCAACATTTCGCGGATGTTGGAGATCTTCTTTTCGTACAGCAGGATGAAGGGGTTTTCCAGCTCGGCGCTCATGCTCTGCTGGTTGTTGATGAAATACGGCGACAGATAGCCGCGGTCGAACTGCATGCCTTCGACGATGTCGAGCTGGTTTTCCAGGCCCGAACCGTCTTCCACGGTGATGACGCCTTCCTTGCCCACCTTGTCCATCGCATCGGCGATGATCTTGCCGATGCTTTCGTCGGCATTGGCGGAGATGGAGCCGACCTGGGCGATGGCGTTGCTGTCGGTGCAGGGCACGGACATGGCATGGATGGCCTGCACCGCTTCGGTCACGGCCTTATCGATGCCGCGCTTCAGGTCCATCGGGTTCATGCCGGCGGCGACGGCCTTCAGGCCTTCGTTGAGGATGGATTGAGCCAGCACGGTGGCGGTGGTGGTGCCGTCGCCAGCCACATCGGAAGTCTGCGAAGCGACTTCTTTCAGCATCTGCGCGCCCATGTTTTCGAATTTGTCCTTCAATTCGATTTCCTTGGCCACGGATACGCCGTCCTTGGTCACGGTGGGAGCGCCGAAGCTCTTTTCCAGAACCACGTTGCGGCCCTTCGGACCCAGGGTGACTTTTACGGCGTGAGCCAGGGTGTTAACGCCGCGGACCATGCGGGTGCGCGCGTCGTCGCCGAATTTTACTTCTTTAGCTGCCATGTTTCGAATACCTTCGTTCGTTGGATGGGTTAATGATTTTGCCGATGGGGGTCGAATTAGCCTTCGATCACGCCCATGAGATCTTCTTCGCGCATGACGACGATCTCATCGCCATCGATCTTCACTTCGGTGCCGGCGTATTTGCCGAACAGCACCTTGTCGCCCACCTTCACCTGCAGCGGACGAACTTGACCGTTGTCCAGCACCTTGCCGGTGCCGACGGCGAGAACTTCGCCGCGCATCGGCTTTTCGGCTGCGGAGTCAGGGATCACGATGCCTGCCGCAGTGGTGCGTTCTTCCGCCAGACGTTTTACGATCACACGGTCGTGCAAGGGACGGATTGTCAAAGCCATGATGTACTCCTGTTAAGTTGGATGAAAGTTGGTCGCGGGAGAGGCGGCATACGCCACCTGTTAGCACTCCCCGAACACGAGTGCCAATCATAGCCATCCGAATCGGCTTGTCAAGCCTCTGCCTCGATTCCACAAATCCCGGGACTTCATTTCAGGCTCAATGTCAGGATTGGGCATGACGATCTCCGGCCAAACATGGGACAATCCACCCTCAGTCACCCTCGCGAAGAACGACCATGACCGAACCTCAGACCACAAGCGAATCACCCAGCGTTACCCCTTACCAGCGGTTGGGCGGAGAAACCGTGCTGCGTCAACTGGTGGAGCGGTTTTACTGCTATATGAACGAACTGCCGCAGGCCCGACCCATTCGCAAGATGCACGCCGCCGACTTGAGTGCAGCGGCGGACAAGCTGTTCAAATTTCTCTCCGGCTGGCTGGGCGGCCCGGACCTGTTCGTACAGGAATTCGGCCATCCGCGCCTGCGCGCCCGCCATTTCCCTTTCCCCATCGGCGTTAAGGAGCGCGATCAATGGATGTTGTGCATGAACAAGGCCCTGGATGACACCCCCATGGATGCCGAACTGCGCGAGCTGATGCGTCGAGCCCTGAGCCAGACCGCCACCCACATGATCAACCAATAGGCCGCACGGCGCCCCCTAGTGATTACAATCCCAAGCGCTCGGGTAGGGAGGGTGGAACCAAGGTTTTATAAGGCTCCCCCGCCGACTCCCGAACCAGCCTGGGGACCAGATACCCCGGCAAGTGGCGGCGCAGATCGTCATACAAAGCCAGCGCACTTGCCTCGGGCAAGTCGAAATGCGCCGCGCCCCTGACCTTATCCAGCAGGTGCAGGTAATACGGCAACACCCCCAACTCGAACAAGCGTTCGCTCAAGGCCGATAAGGCCCCCGGCGTATCGTTGACGCCCTTCAACAATACCGTCTGGTTCAAAAGCACTATACCGGCCTGACTCAGCTTATCCAGCGCCCGGCCGACCTCGGTATCGAGTTCGTTGGCATGATTGGCATGGATCACCACCACCGGATTCAGCCGGGTACTGGCGAGGATGTCCACCATTCTGGCAGTGGTGCGAGAAGGCAGGACCACCGGCAGGCGGGTATGGATACGCAGCCGTTGCACATGGGAAATGGCCTCGATCTTGCCGACGAGTTCCGCTAGGCGTTCATCATCCAGCACCAGCGGATCGCCTCCGCTGAGGATGACTTCGGCGATGCTGTCATCGGCCGCGATGTGCTCCAGGGCTTGCGCTTCGCGGCTGCGGCTCAACTGAGCTTCGCCATAGGGAAATTCGCGGCGGAAACAATAGCGGCAATGGATGGCGCAGGCGCCGGTGGTGATGAGCAAAGCCCTGCCGTGATATTTGTGCAGCAGGCCGGGAACGGCGACGGCCTGCCGATCGCCTACCGGATCGGCGATGAAACCATCTTGCTGCTCCCACTCCTCGGGCAGGGGAAGAACCTGGCGCAACAGGGGATCGGAGGGATCGCCCTTGTTCATCCTGGCGGCATAGCTGTAGGTCACGCGGAAGGGAAAGAGCCCCGCCCTGCCCTGCTCCCGATTGGGCAATTCCAGAAAGGTCAGCAGGTCTTCGATGCGCGAGTAGGCATCGGCCAGTTCGACCCGCCAGGCGGATTCGGTCGGAAGATTCGGAGAATTCACGGGTAAAGTTTCTAACGGCAAAGTTCTCCATTATAATGGCCGGCATTTTTTTGAGTTACTCCTAATCGCAAGAGGACAGAATGGCATATTTCAGCACCAACGAATTCAAGAACGGCTTGAAGGTCATGCTCGACGGCGACCCCTGCTCGATCATCGAGAATGAATTCGTCAAGCCCGGCAAGGGCCAGGCCTTCAACCGGGTCAAGCTGCGCAATCTCAAGACCGGCCGCGTCATCGAGCGCACCTTCAAATCCGGCGAGAGTCTGGAAGGCGCCGACGTGGTCGACATGGAAATGCAGTATCTCTACAACGACGGGGAAGTCTGGCATTTCATGCAGCCGGAGAGCTTCGAGCAGTATACCGCCGACGCCAATGCCGTGTCCGACGCCAAAAAATGGATGAAGGAACAGGATATCTGCATCATCACCTTGTACAACGGACAGCCTCTATCCGTGACCCCTCCCAATTCCGTCATCCTGAAAATCGTCGAAACCGATCCGGGTGTGCGCGGCGACACCTCGGGCGGCGGCGGCAAACCGGCCACCCTGGAAACCGGCGCCGTGGTGCGCGTGCCGCTGTTCGTCCAGACCGATGAATTGATCAAGGTGGATACCCGCACCGGCGAATACATTTCGCGTGTCAAGGAATAACGACGCGTTCGTCTGGCAACCGGCCTGCGCGCTTTCCGCCCTGCGCGCCAGGGCCGGGATGCTCGCCGAAATCCGCCGCTTCTTCGAGGCGCGCGGCGTCCTGGAGGTGGAAACCCCGCTGCTGTGCCATGCGGGGGGGACCGATCCCCATCTCCATCCCTTCATCGCCCTGTTCCACGAGCCGGGCTGCGTCGAAGGCACCCCTCTTTATCTGC
The DNA here is from genome assembly GCA_028711365.1 of Methylococcaceae bacterium. GTDB lineage: Bacteria > Pseudomonadota > Gammaproteobacteria > Methylococcales > Methylococcaceae > Methylumidiphilus. The sequence goes on along the minus strand of JAQTSI010000064.1, from coordinate 246 downwards.
AGACCTCCCCCGAATTCGCCATGAAGCGCCTGCTGGCGGCTGGCTCAGGCTCCATCTATCAGGTTTGCAAAGCCTTTCGCAACGAGGAAGCAGGGCGTCTGCATAATCCGGAATTCACTTTGCTGGAATGGTATCGGGTAGGTTTCGATCTTGCCGAGTTGATGGACGAAATCGAGGCTTTGTGTTCCGTTCTGTTGACGGGAAGAAGGCAACTGGCAGGCGCCGAGCGCATCGCCTACCGGGAGG
>JAQTSI010000063.1 GCA_028711365.1 Methylococcaceae bacterium | reverse complement strand
CATATTTCTGCTTGGCAAAGCCCCAAGCGCCCAGGTAACTATAGCGACCGTTTCCAGAGGTCTTCGGGTTGGGAATGATGGGGCTGATGTCGGGTTTGGTCAGATCGTCCCAGTCCTTGATACCCTTGGGGTTGCCTTTTCTGACCAGGAACACGATGGTGGAGCGGTAGGGCGCGCGGTCGTTCGGAAACGAAGGGCGCCAATCCTTGTCGACCAATCCGGGTTTCTCGGCCAAGGCGTCGATGTCGGTGGGCTGATTCATGGTGACCACATCGGCGTCCAGACCGTCGATGACGGCGCGGGCCTGCTTGGTCGAACCGCCATGGGACTGGTTGACGGCGATTTCTTCTCCGGTCTTGCCGCGCCAATGTTGCGCAAACAGCGGGTTGTATTCGCTATAGAACTCGCGGGTCACGTCGTAGGAGGCATTCAACAGAGTGGTTGCGGCCAGGTTCTGCTGAAATGGGATGAGCGTCAGCGTGGCGAGCAGCAGAGCGATTTTTTCCAACATGGGGCTCGATCTCGATGGGTTTGAGATTTCGGAAAGTAACAAACAATGTCATGCGCTCAAAGACGAAATTCACGAAACGTCATACGATTTCGGCATAAGGCAATGGCAGCAACCTGTTCGACGCGGTCGACTTGCCTTTCGCCTAGCCTCAAAGCGGAGCGTTTTTCTTAAATTTCGTCCTGTTTTTGTGCGTGACCGGGGCCATCAAGTATTGACCGGTTCCGCGATCTTGGTCTAATCATCTTTATAAATCAATGAAATGAATGAATCATATGCGCATGGTACGAGAACTGCTTTGATATGAGCAAGTGAATCTCTCACCAAAGGCGGAGAAGAGATTCCGGACAAAGGCGTCCAGCATCAGATCCTGCAAAGGATCTGATGCTTGGCGCCTTTTTTTATTGCCTAAGATTTTCGAAGGCCATTCTACTGGAGGATTGCAGTGAACTCGCCAGTCAACAGCCAAGACCCTATGCCCCTCAGTCAGAATGGAAAGGAAGGGAGTCTGGAGAAAACCGAGCTCTCCCTCGGGTTCATTCCGCTCACTGATTGCGCTCCCCTGGTGATCGCCCAGGAAATGGGGTTTTTCCGGCGCCACGGTTTGCAAGTCGTGCTCTCCCGCGAACCTTCCTGGGCCAATATCCGCGACAAGGTATGTTTCGGTCTGCTCGACGGAGCGCAGATGCTGGCGGGCATGCCGCTTGCCGCGTCGCTGGGAGCCGAAGCTTTCCAAAGGCCCATGGTGACGGCATTTTCCATGAGCCTGAACGGCAACGCCGTGACGGTATCCGAGGCGCTCTACCGGAAAATGCAGGAGGCCGATCCACCGCTCATGTCGAAGCCCCCCGTTTCCGCGGCGGCTTTGGCAAAAGTCATCGCCGCGGGAAAAATCGGCCATGGCGAACCCCTGCGTTTCGCCATGGTTTTTCCCTCCTCCTCACACAATTATCTGCTGCGCTATTGGCTGGCTTCCGCCGGGATCGATCCCGACCGCGACATCGAACTGGTCGTGGTTCCACCTCCCTTGATGCCGGCTCATCTGGCCGACGGTCGCATCGACGGGTATTGCGTGGGGGAGCCCTGGAACAGCCACGCCGTCGAGCAGGGGCTGGGCAGGGTGGTGATCGCCAGCTGTGAAATCTGGAACAACCATCCGGAGAAAGTGTTCGGCGTGACTGCCGAGTGGGCCTGCGCTCACCCGAATACCCATCAGGCCGTGCTCATGGCCCTGCTCGAAGCCTGCCGGTGGCTGGATGTAGAGGAAAACCGCCCGGAGGCGGCGCGCATCCTGGTCGCACCGGAATATGTGGATACCTCCGAATCCCTGCTTGCCGCCGGTTTGCTGGGTCGGTTCCGCTATGGCCCCGGCGAGGAGCCAAGATCGCTGCCCGATTTCCATGTCTTCCACCGCTATGCCGCCAATTTTCCCTGGCTGTCCCATGCCGAATGGATCCTCGGCCAGATGCTGCGCTGGGGCCAGTTGCGCGAGCCTTTGGACATCAAAAGCGCGGCCGCCGCCGTTTATCGTCCCGACATCTTCCGCCGGGCCGCCGCCGCCCTGGGTTTGACTTGCCCGCCTGGCGATTGCAAGTCGGAAGGATTGCATGAGCAGTCCTGGCTGTTGGCGACGAAAACCGACACCTTCACCCTGGGCTCGGACCGCTTTTTCGATGGCGGGACATTCCACTGCCCCGAAAATTAAATTCATTCATCTCGACGAGGAATCCTCATGAACTTCAGCGAATTCAAGCGAGCCGGCCATTGGCCCACCTTAATCTCGGCCTTTCTGTATTTCGACGTTTCCTTCATGGTCTGGGTGATGCTCGGCCCGCTTTCCCTCTACATCACCAAGGAGCTAGGTTTGCCGGTGGAGGAAAAATTCACCATCGTCGCCATCCCGATTCTTTGCGGGGCGATCATGCGCATTCCGTTGGGCATGCTGGCCGATCACTGCGGCCCCAAGTTGACCGGGATGCTGGCGCAACTGACCGTGATCCTCGGGATGGTTTATGTGTTTGTCTTCGGTCTGCATTCCAAGCTGGAACTGGAGGCGCTGGGTCTGGTCCTGGGTGTGGCGGGGGCGAGTTTCTCGGTGGCGCTGCCGCAGGCCAGCCGCTGGTATCCGCCCCAATATCAGGGGGTGGTGATGGGTATCGCCGGGGCCGGCAACATGGGCGTGGTGTTGGATTCGATGATCGTCCCCGTCCTAGCGGAAAAATTCGGCTGGCAGGCGGTGTTCGGTTTCCTGCTCATCCCGCTACTACTGGTTCTGCTTTTCTATGGCTTCATGGTGAAGGATGCGCCGGAAAAACGCACGCCGGTGAGTTGGCGCAACTATGCCAAGCTGTTGCAGGATGCCGATAGCTGGTGGTTCATGTTCTTCTATTCCATCACTTTCGGCGGTTTCGTCGGCCTGGGCAACGCGCTGCCGCTTTATTTCAGCAACTGGTACCATGTCTCCGGCATCGCCGCCGGCTTGATGGTGGCCATGGTGGTGTTCGCCGGCTCCATGTTCAGGCCGGTGGGCGGGTATCTGGCCGACCGCATCGGCGGCGTGCGCTCCCTGCAGATCCTGTTCGTACTCGTCTCCCTCTGTTACGCCTGCATCGCTTTCATGCCGGAAGGTCCGGCTGCCGAAGCCGGCCAGGTGGCGCAGGCCAAGGTCAGCGGCTGGGGTTTGCTCACCATGCCCGCCATCGCCTGGGTTTCCACGGCCATCTTCTTCTTCGGCACGATGGCGCTGGGCATGGGCAACGGCTCGGTGTTCCAACTGGTGCCCTTGCGCTTTCGCGGCGAAATCGGCGTGATGACCGGGTTGGTCGGCGCGGCAGGCGGCGTGGGCGGTTTTTTCCTGGCCAAATCCCTGGGGGTCTCCTGGGCCGCCTATCACAGCTTCGGCCCCGGCTTCTCGGTCTTCGCCGGCCTGCCCCTGCTCGGGCTGTTCGGATTGTTGAGGGTGAAACGGCGCTGGCGCACCACCTGGGGCGCGCTTTCCGGGGCCAAGGTCTGATCGGGCATGGTATCCCTGAACGATTCCCGGCTCATCATCCAGGCGGGATTCTCGTCCTTGCAGGGCCGGCGGGATGACAATCAGGATTTCGGCGCATTCACTGGTATGGACGGCCAGGATTTGCGCGGCCTCGTCGCCGCCGTCGCGGACGGCATGGGGGGAATGAAGGGAGGCAGGGTGGCGGCGGAAACCTGCGTGCGCACTTTCTTCGATGGCTATTACAGTATGCCGGAAACCCTGGGCGTGGAACAAGCCGCGGCAAGGTGCCTGGCGGCGGCCAATGACTGGATTCACGCCATCGGCCGGAAGGACCCCGAACTGGCCGGTATGGCGACCACGTTCAGCGCCCTGATCCTGCGTCAGCGTCAAGCATATTGGATTCACGTCGGAGATTCCCGGATCTACCGGCTGCGCGAGGAGACGCTGGAAAAGCTGACCGAAGATCACACCTTCAAGAACCCCGACAGGGATCATATCCTTTACCGCGCCGTGGGCATCGAAGATACCGTTTGCGCAGATTGCGCCATGCTCGGCCTGGAGGAACATGACCGGTTTTTGCTGTGTTCGGATGGACTTCACGCCAGCCTGCGCGAGAACGACATCCGCCAGATTCTATTGGAGCGCGCGGCGCCTGAAACCAGTGCGCAGGCGTTGACCCAACTGGCGTGGGAGCGAGGCAGCCAGGACAATATCAGCGCGCTGGTGATCGATGTCATCCGCCTGCCGCCGCCCAATCAATTCCAGTTGCAGGATACCATCGGCGTGCTGCCCTTGTTGGAACTGCCGCGCCAGGGCCAATACATCGACGGATTCGAGTTGCAGCAGGTCATTTCCCAAGGGCGCTACAGCAGCCTGTTCCTGGCGCGGGATCAGAACAACCCGATGGTGCTGAAGTTTCCCCATCCCCATGTCGTTAGCGAACGCGAGTATTACGACGCCTTCTTGCGGGAAGCCTGGATCGGCGCTCGCGTCCACAGCCCCTGGGTGGGTGAGATCATCGAATTGCCGCCCGGTCGTCAGTCCCGGCTTTACACGGTGATGCCTTACTATGCGGGAATCAGCCTGGAGCGGCGAATCGCGCGATCCGGAAAGATGGGGCTGGAGGAGGGCATCGACATCGCCCTGAAGCTATGCAAAGCCATTCATGCCCTGCACCGCTTGCGCATCATCCACCGCGACATCAAGCCGGACAACATCCTGCTGCTGGAAGGCGGCGCTCTGAAACTGCTGGATCTGGGCGTGGCCCGTCTGCCTTCCTTCGACGAAGATCCCGAATCGCCGATTCCCGGTACCGCCAGTTACCTGGCGCCCGAGCAATTCAGGGGTGAACGCGGCACGATGGCGACCGACGTGTTCGCCGCCGGGGTCACCCTGTTTCGAATGTTCGCCGGTGGGGCCTATCCCTACGGTGAAATCGAGCCTTTCAGCACGCCCCGCTACCATGGCCGGTCGAAGAGCCTCACCGCCTATCGCCCGGATCTGCCTAGTTGGTTAGACGCCGTATTGGCCCGCGCCTTGGCGGTCGAGCCGAGCGAACGGTATGCCGACATCCTGGAGTTGGCCTATGAATTGGAAAATGGCCTGGCCAAAGGCGGCCAGATCAGGCCGCTCAAGCGCTCCTGGTATGAGAGCAACCCGCTATTATTCTGGAAGCTGACGTCGCTGTTGCTGTTCGGCCTGATGATGGCTTGCGCGGGTAAGCTGGCGCTCGGCTGCAGGTGATCTCGCGAAGCCCGGATGGAGCTTTGCAGAATCCGGGGATTTCGCCACCCATCGTCCCCGGATTACGCTGCGCTCCATCCGGTCTACTTGCTGATTACGTTACGCTTCATCCGGGATAAGTGCTAGGCGTTTTCCCTGAGATATTGCTCTCTGATATATTGTAAGAATCTAGGTACCACGGCATCGGCTGGCGCAAGCCGCCATACGTTATTATCTACCGAACGAAGTGCAAAAAATTGCGGCAACTTAAGCGCACACCGAATTAGGGTCTGTGTTCTTGCGTCAAGGGCAAAAGGCGGCGCAGTACATAGTAGGTTACGCGCCTGAGCACCTAGCTTAGTATAAGGATCAATATTAACCCCACTAACCCCGTTAGGAATAACGTGGTGAACTTGAAGCCAATATGCCTTGCTCCTCCCATATGGGTAGCCGTCTTGGCGATAACGCCAACATAGAAGCCAGTCTCCTGGTTCGATTGGATCTTCTTCATAGAAATTGAGCCAATCCAAAAAATAGACTTCTGGATCAAGACCGATTGCCTCCGGCACAACTGCGGTAATCGCTTCTATGTTGTAGTTGTAGTCGCAGTCATCAGATAAATACCCTACAATATGAATCCGCTCAAGTTCACTTTCTGTGAATTCAGCTATGGATGGCACATTTTCATCATCACATTTAGTATTTAGACCATACCAAATGGAGCGCTGCCATTGTTTCATCAATTTTCGGAGTCTTTCTTTCTTGCTTTTCGGAGTAGGGTATTGACGAGTAGCAATGGTTTTGTAATTTTCAAAAACCGCATTCAGATTTCTTAAACTGGTGGATGAGTTAAGGACCACACCAGCTTCTAAAAGTCTTGAATCGGCAAAACCGTTATCGGACAAATTGGGACTTCCAAGTAAGGCGGAATCTTCCCCGAGATATAGCTTAGAGTGCAGATTGTCAAGGAAATAAACATTTTCCGGCCCAATCTTTTTCATGATCTCCTCAATTGCTTTGGGATTTGAGCCAAGAGTTGAAGATAGAACAATTTCTTTAAGATTGTCAGGCGACACATAGATATTCCATCCACTTCCTACGAATGCCACCGCGACTCTCGACGGTTGAATTATATTGAGCGCATTCCTGAGTTCTTCTGCGTTGCTGCAAATTCTCATATATATTCTCCTTGGGCCTAATTCTATCTTAATGGCAGAGCAGGCAAACAAGAAAGGTGTTTACCTGCCCTCACTCTATGTTGAATCTGCCTAAAATCATGCCCTATAGCCAGTTTCAAGGCGTGCAGTTCACCACCACCTCGTCGCTGAACAAGCCGATTTCCTCATCGCCCAGCACGTAAATGGCTTTGTAGCGGCGCAGTTCCGGTTTGCCGGGGACGGCCAGGGGGCGGTTGTCGACATAAGGCGGCTGGGTGTCGCGGGCCAGGAAACGGAACTGGCCCGTCGCCTCGTCGAAGACGTAGATATTGACGCCGTCGGTGCGCAGCTTGGAGAAGCCCAGCACCACGTTGCCGCCACCCTGGTCGGTGGCGGTGAGGTCGGGCTTGAGGCTGGCGTAGTCGGTGCTGTCTTCGGGGCCGACGATTTGCAGCAATGCGCCCAAGGCGTCGGTATAGCCGGTGGCGACCTTGGACTGCCGGGCGATGGCGCGGCCTGCGCCTTCGGCGGCGCGGCGGCTGGCTTTTTTCGCCTCGGTGGCCTGGCGGGCGACCGACTGGGCCTGGGTGTTGGCGGTCAGTTTGACGCGGAAATCGGCGATGGCGGCATTGAGTCCGCTCAAGGCGGTGGGGGAAAGACCCAGCTCGGCCTGGTGGCTGCCGGCATTGGCGGCCAGATGTTCGAGCCAGGCGAGGAAGTCATTGTCGGCGGTCGGGACGAAGTCGGATTTGGCCACGGTTCTATCTCCTGTTGCTACGGTCAAGGTTCCCGGCGCGCGATGGCCGGGGGTAGGGACGCGCCGGAAGTCATCCGGCGTGTCGAAAAGGGTCTGTCCCGCTTCCCGCGCGCCTTGCCGGGAGCGCGTAGGCCTCGAAAGGGCGCGGATGGGGGCGGCAGGCCTGCGGTTTCGATCGACCGGGGCTTCCCGGCACCGCGTATCCGTGCGGATCGATCTCAAAACCTTGCGGTTACGTCTTGCCGGGGCGCGGTTTCGACGCGTCGGGGCTTCCCTGCGGGTCATATCCGCACGGTTCTACCGCGTATCCGCATGGTTTCGTCCCGCAACCGCAAGGTTTCACCCATCACCGTACGGATACGCCGTGCCGGGGCGCGGTTTCAACCCATCGGGACTTCCCTGCGCCCCATATCCGTACCCGGACGGCTCATATCCGCACGGTTTTATCCTGTGGTTCCCAAGCGCCTGCCGGGACGCCAAGCCAGCCGATCAACAGTGGGGACATTGTCGTTCAGGACAAGGTTAGCAGTTTCGAGGCATGTTGGCTCCTGCTGGCCAGGTAAGCTGGAGCTTGGGAACTCGATCAAGACGTGAGCATCATGACGCCTCTTCTTGCGGGAAACCTGGATCGGCGCCCGCATCCACAGCCCCTAGGTGGGCGAGGTCATCGAATTGCCTTGGGGACGGCTTGATCGGAGTGGTCGGGCGGGCAGGGTTCCAACCCTCAACGGGCTTCGAGATAGCGCTCGATCCGGCGGGCTGCGATCGTGGCCCCGCCGCCGCCGAGAACCTCGGCCGGCTCGGGGCGGGAGCCGATTTCGGCAAGCGGCTTCGCCAATTCCCCGGCATAAAGCCGTTCGGAAGGGATGTGGAGATTGCGCAGATACCGGTTCATGCCGTCCAGGAGAATCGGATATTCGCTGAAATCGGTCCGTTCCGCATAGATGAGCGGCTTGCGGTTGGCGATGCAGTCCGAGACGATGCCAAATCCCGGTTTCGAAACCACGACATCGACCGAAGCGAGCACATCCTGGAAAGCGTGTTCGCCGGGGCCTATACAATGAATGCGCGCACCGGAAGCCTCGAAGGGATGCAAGGCAAAAAACTCGTATTCCACGAGGCGGCTCAACCGATCCAGGGCGCCTCTTTCCCAATTCAAGCTCGTGAATGACAGCAGCACCCAGGGTCGGGAGGCATCCGCGCCGAACCGTTCGGCCAGTTCTTGGCGCTGCGGATTTCCCGCCGATGCCAGCAAAGGCAGATCCTCGATGTTTCTGAAGCTGCTCATGTCCCCGGAAAACGGCAGCCGCAGCAGCAGATCCGCCTTGGCGTAGCCGTCACGGAAGTAGCCGATGACGTTCGCCCAGCGTTCATCCCGCTCCCTATAGGGGCCGTAGATCCAGTCCCAGGAAAAATTGGCGATGGCGATGGCGGGTATTCCCGCGCGAGCGGCGGCGTCGATCGGGATGGCGGGAATATCGGCGACCACGGCGGCCACCTCGTTGTCGCGCAAATACCGGCTCTCCTCGCGGCTCAAGCGATCGCCCACGGAGCAGAGTTCAAGCAGGCGTTCGAGGGTCTGGGCTACGTCGGTGCGGATCGCATCTTGCTGGACCATGCCCAGATCGAAGCCAGCTTGCCGAATCACATCCTGCTTGCCCAGAATGGGGCCGAGGCGGTTTCGGAAAAAGCGCTCGCCCAGATCGCTGATGATATGAATGGGCCGCTCGGGGTTGAGCGATTTCAACGCTCGAATGACATCGCAGGATCGCACGCCATGGCCGTATCCATGGGCCGTCACATAGTAGGCAATCACTTTCACGAAGACTCCATGAGGTTGCAAATGATCAGGATTTTATTGGTCATGGACCAGCGCGGCGAATTGCCTGCGCCAGTGATCATAATCGACGGCATAGTTCCAGCCGCACACGGTGGCGAAATCCCGCTCCTCCAGCCATCGCCAAAGCCGCTTGCCACCCCGTTGTGTCTCTTCCGTCGGTCCATGCGGATTGAAGCGCATCTCCCCCGAATCGAGAAAAACGTAATCGCAAACAAACAGCACATCCCCATGGGCGTAGATGGTGAATCCGGGAGTATGGCCCCCGATGGGGTAAGCTTCGATGCCATGCACGGTGAATCCTTCCGTAAATTGGTGATCGAAAGGAAAAGGCCGGGCCAGGGGATTTTCGGCATCTTCCCGATGTATCCAGACTTCGGCGCCGAATGCATCGCGATACAGGTTCGAAGCGCCGAGGAAATGGGGATGGGTGAACAGAATGAAATCGACCGGGACGATGCGACTGTCGAAAGAGACCGGACAGTCGATGAGAAAGGTTTTCTGGCCGGTATCCACCCGGTAAGCCGCATGTTCCAACCCCAGTTTCGGGACACTTTCCAGGCGGCTGACCTGATCGGTGAGCGTTTGTTCGATCACCAGGTAGCGTTTCGAACATTCCTCCAGGCTCAAAAAGCAGGGATAGTAGGCCCCGCAGAATGGGCAGCGATCGGGGCATTTCCCGATCATGTTGTAGCCGCATACGGGGCAGATGGTCTGTTCGATTGCCATGGCGTTCCTCTTCTTTAATCTACGACGAATCGGACGAGGGATTATGACAGGGGGAAGGCGGGTTCGGGATCGAACCGCCAGCCCGGTCAATCAGGCTTCAATTTCCATGATTCGGGCCTCCAAGTGAGGCCCTTCGATCTCGATCAGGCCGAGGCTGATGGGCAGTTTGAACCGCCGGGGGCCCGCGCTGCCCGGATTAAAATACAGCACGCCGCCGCGGCGGTCGATTTTCGGACGGTGGGAATGGCCGCAGATCACCACTTCGAAGCCAGCGGCAGCGGGGTCCAGATCCAGTTCGTCCAGATCGTGGATCAGGTAGATCCAGCGATGCGCGATCTCCAGCACTTCCGTCGATGGCAGCGATTGCGCCCAGCCTCCCCGGTCCACATTGCCGCGCACGGCGCTGAGCGGGGCGAGGGAACTTAGCTCGTTCAAGACTTCCGCTTTGCCGATGTCTCCGGCATGGAGTATCCAGTCGCTTCCGGCCAGTATCTCCATGGCCTGGGGCCGCACCAGTCCGTGGGTGTCGCTGATGATGCCCAGACGCATGTGGTCTCGGAGATCCGTTCAGCCGAAATGGCAGAGGTAATCCAGCCTTTCCACGGTCTCGATGTCGAAACTGCTGTTGCCGAGAACGCTGAAGGCTTCGCCCGCCGCGTAGGTGTTCCATTCGTTTTCGCCGGCCAGCCTGATCTTGCAGACGCCGCCCAAGATTTCCATCGTTTCCGGAACGCCGGTGTTGAAGGTCAGGGTGGAGGGAAAGATGACGCCCAGAGTCTTGCGCGCGCCGTCGGGGAAAATCACCGTATGGCTGACGCATAAGCCGTCGAAGTAGACATTGGCTTTCTTGATGACGCTGACTTGATCGAATTGTGACATGGATGTCCTGGTGGTTGATTGGGTGAGGTCCGATATTATAAAGCTTCTCTCGTTAGGCGCGAGTCGGGCGATCCAATCGGGCTTATCGCCTATCGCTTTGACAGGATGAACAGGAATCGCAGGATGAAATCCTGTTGATGCCTTTGATTTTGTCCATCCTGTCCATAAACCGAGGGATGGAATAGAAGTGATAGGTGACAAGACAAGGCGGGCCTGTCCTAGTCTGGAATATTCTCACTGCATAGGGAAGCGCCACGGGATTATTTGGCTATCGAGGGCGCAGTTTCGGCGGCAATGACCCTGTTGCGCCCACTTCTCTTCGCTTCATACAGGGCCTGGTCAGCACGGCCGAGGACCGTGTCGATGCCCGAGTCTGCCGGCGCCACCGTGGCCACGCCTATGGAGGTGGTGAAGCGAAGCGGCGGCTTCCCATCCAGGGCCACCTGCGCGGCAGCTATTTCCTTACGCAAGCGCTCGGCAACCTCGATTGCTTTTTCACCCCCGGTTTCCGGCAGCAGGATGGCAAACTCCTCCCCGCCCAAGCGGCCAATCGCGTCCTCCCCACGCAGAATAGCCCGGCATACCTGGGCCAGCTTCTGCAAGGCCAGATCGCCAACCTGGTGCCCATGCAGGTCATTGACCGCCTTGAAATGGTCCAGGTCCAGCATGAGCACCGACAATTCCTTGGTGTAGCGGCGGGATCGGGCCAACTCATGTCCGGCCAGTTCCAGAAAATACCGCCGATTGGCGCAGCCGGTGAGCACATCGGTACGGGCTTCTTGTTCGAGCTTCCACTCCAGTTCCTTGCGGTCGGTAATATCCTGAATGACGCCTAACACTTCCGGTTGTTCCTGGGTCGTCACGTCCTGGAGGGTCCCGATCAGCTTGGGTGGTTTGTCGGCGCCGAGAAAGATGGCCTCACCCACTCCATGCACGACTCGCACCCGCCCGTCAGGCAGGACGATCCTGTACTCGATGTCAAAGCTGTTTCCCTCGCGAGCCTGGTCGATGCGGTTCGCTACCCGTGTCCTGTCGTCGGAATGTATCACCCGGAAGAAAGTATCATAGCTAGGGATGAGTGCCTGGGGTTCATACCCGAGAATCCGGTAAGTCTCGTCGGACCATCGGATGGCTCCGGTGTTCATGTCCCATTCCCAATGGCCGAGATGTCCGATAGCCTGCGCCATCTTCAGATGCTGTTCGCTCATTCGCAGGGCCTCTTCGGTTTCCTGGATGCGCCGGTAGGTGCGTGCGTTTTCGATGGTCAGGCCGCAGACTTCTGCACAGGAAAGCGCCAGATTGAGATAACGGTTGCGGAACTTGGGGAACGCGAAACGATCGAGGGCGATGGCCCCCAGCGGTTCTCCCGCCCGGGCGATGCGCAGCAGGAAGCCGCTACCCGAGTCGGTCCAGGCCCAGTCGTTCTGCAGGGCCTGGAACTGCCTGACCAACTCGGGTGGGAGCGCGTCACCGCACTGCGCTATACCGCCCTCGAACCGCACGTAATGAATCTCCTGCGGTGCGAAAAGCATGCGGAACATCTCTTCGATGGCGGCAATGGCCTGCCGTTCGTCCTTGAGCAGCGCCAGCCGCCCCAGAAAATCCATGGCGGAGAGGTGGTCGGCCAGTTCGCGGGCATGGTCTTGCTCGCGTTCGGCCGCCTGCTTCCGCTCCTCCTCCAGGCGCCATTCGGCTACCCTACGCGCCAACAGCAGGCGGGTATAATCGACGCCGACGCTTAGGCGGGTGGCGGGCAGCCCGACCGATTTGGCCAGCTCGGCAAGTTTGCGCTCGACATCGGGGACTACGCCGGTGTCCAGCAGTACCAATTCACGGGCGAAATCTTGAAAGAATCCCGCCGCGTTTCCCTCGTCGAATCCCAGCCTGCATAGGTTGCCGCGCCAGTCGGCTAGCCAGGCAGGCGTCATCAGGTAGCCGCCTCTTGCAATTGCCTCGGCAACCAGGGCCGCGCCCGCTACCAAATGGAAGCACTCCCCCAGGGAAAGCTGCCGTACCGGTGGCCAGCCCTGAGGCGCGTCGTCCAGGCCTTCGAGGCAGGCGCGGCCAAGGATCACCACCTGGGTGCAGCTTTCTTCCAGCAGCCGGTGCAGTTCGGCCCAGTTCAGCGGTGGGCGGCCACAGAGGGCAGGGTAGGCAGCGGCTATCACGTCGGTCCAACCCTCGGCAGCAATCACTGCCTCGATCTCGGGGCGAAAATTCTGGCAGCAGAACAGACACAGTTTCCCTGACATGGCACTATTCCACCCAGTCCAGAGGATAACAGCCCCAGCGGTCGACGACGTCGCGAATGGCCAGCAAAACGTCTTCGGGTACCTGCCAGGGAATCTCCCCATGGTTGTCGGCGAGGATGAACCCGCCCCCGCGCCCGGCCTTGGCAATGGCTCCCCTCACTTCGCTTTCCGCCAAAGTCGCCGTCCAATGCCGCATCGTCACGCCGTTCAAATTGCCGAGCAGGGTGAGCCTGCCACGCGTGGCGGTCTTCCATTCTGCCAGGTCCTCAAGGGCGCTGACCCCGATTGCCGCAGTCTTGGTGGCGGCAATGTCGTCGACGATGCCCAGTCCCCGCCCCGAAGCGAGATGAGTCGCCGTCGGCCCGTTGATTCGAGCGAGCGTTTCCATGGCTACGCGATGGCCGGTCTTCAGGTAAAGATCACGCGGAATGATCGTCGATGAGGCCATCGGGTCGAAATAGCCGACGGCCGTGGCTCCCGCTGCCAACTGGGCATTGGCCCAGTCCACACAAAATGTCTGGTTTATCGCCATCAGACGGTCGAACCGCTGCGGTTGCTCATAGATCAACTCGAGGTAACGGTCGAAGCCCATCTGCATGATCGGCAGCGAGAAGGGAGAAATCGCCGCTCCGATGATGGGAACCGTATCGCCCACCCGCTCCTTCAGCCGGCGGATGGTTTCCAGCACGCGGCACAGGCAGCTTGTCTCCGCCACGCGGGGCGGCTCCAGGCGGTCGATGTCCTCGCTGCGGCGAAGGATGGGCATGCCGGTGTTGGGCGGCCCGTCGTCGATGAAGAGGGTCTCGCCACCGAACGCCTCGACTTCGAGGGCGGCATAATAGAAGGCATACAGGCAGTCGCTCCGATATTTGCTCAATAGGCGCATCTGACCCTCGACCACATGCTCGGAGCGCGAAAAGTAGTCGCGAATGCTCAGGCCCAACTCCCTGGCTCCATGCAGGGTGGTGAGAAGGAACAACGGCACCCGGTCGGGTTCTTGATGAGCCAGCGTCGTCAAGACCCTTTGCATCGAGGTCATCACGCCATTTCCTCCATCCAGCGATGGACGATAGCCACGGCATCCGCAGCGGTGCGCCCCATGGCATCGGCCCCCACCTCTCGCCAAAGATCGGGATCGAAAAGGAAAGGAGCGCCGCCCACGGCGATGCGCACCCGGCTCCCCTTGGCGTCCAGCGCCGAGCGCAACTCTTTCACCTTGAGCGCGGCAGGCAACATCAGGACCGAGATCAGCAGAATTTTCACTTCGTCGGCCAGGACACGCTCCACCAACTCGTCCACATCCATGCGCCCGTAATCGAAGATGTCGAAACCGCTCGCTCGCATGACGGACAGGACGATGCGTTTGCCAAGCAGGTGGTAATCGCTGAGAACGACGATCGCGAGATGACGATGTCCTTTCCGCCCCGAAGCCATGGAAGGAAGAACACGCTCAACCATATCCTCACAGATGCGGCTACTCATGTAGATTTGGGACAGGGCGATCTGGCCGGCGTTCCACTTTTCCCCCAACTGCTCGAGCGCCGGCACGATCAACTCTTCAATGACCTGCATGGGAGGCTTGTGACCGATAGCCTGCTGAAAAAGGGTTTCTGCCCGTAGCCTGTCCAGGGATACCAGGGCCTCGTAGAGTTCGCTTGAGAATTCGTCCAATCGACTCCCCCCAAACTTTAATGAATTGCAGGGTAGGCCACCTGGCAGCGGTCCGCCAAGTTTCCTAGCTCGTGAGCACTCGAAGTCGCTGTCGACTCGTCCATAACGTAATACCCACACAGGATCAAGAAAACCCATACTGATCGCGGTACCGCATCTCCGCCTTGCGAGCCGTCCATGACTAGGGCGCGCTCGTCCAGGGGATGGTCATATTAACCCATGCTCGGCGAAAGAATAGGCTTGCACTCCGTCGCCGATGATGAAATGGTCGAGGACGCGGATGTCCAACAGACCCAGCGCCTGCTTCAGCCTCTGGGTGATGAATTTGTCGGCTTCGCTGGGTTCGGCCACCCCGGAGGGGTGGTTGTGGGCGAAAATGACCGCCGCCGCGTTATGATTCAAGGCGATTTTCACCACTTCACGCGGATAGACACTGGCCCCGTCGATGGTGCCGCGGAATAGCTCCTCGAAGTGGATGACGCGATGCTGGTTGTCCAGCAACAGGCAGGCAAATACCTCGTGCGGACGGGAACACAAGAGCGATATCAGATAGCGGCGGGTGAGCTCGGGGCTGGTGAGCGCATCGCCGTGCTCCAATTCTTCCTTCCAATGCCGGCGCGCCATTTCCAGCACCGCCTGGAGCAAGGCGTACTTGGCGCTGCCGAGTCCAGGGCTGCGATGAAAGCGCGGGTAATCGGCCTCCAGCAAGGCGCGCAGCGAGCCGTATTCCTGCAATAATTCCCGTGCCACATCCACGGCGGTTTTCCCTTTCACCCCCGTGCGCAGAAAAATCGCCAACAACTCCGCATCCGACAGGGCCTGGGGACCACGCTGCAGGAGTTTCTCTCTGGGCCTTTCCGCATTCGGCCAGTCGGTGATCGGCATGGTTTATCTCTCGATTTGACGGTTAATCGGCGAGGGCGGACTAAAAGAATAGAAGGATGTCGCCAAACTTGCCATAATTCCCGCCAATTTATTGGGCTAGTCTTGGGATCCAACATGGGCCTTTTAGCCGAAAAACGCGTTCTCCTAGGGATCACTGGCGGGATCGCCGCCTACAAAGCGGCCGAGTTGACCCGTCTTTTGCGGGCTTCGGAAGCACAGGTGCGCGTGGTCATGACCCGTGCCGCCACGGCCTTCGTCGCGCCACTCACTTTTCAGGCCTTGTCGGGCCATCCGGTGCATCTGGACTTGTTGGACGCCACCGAGGAGTCGGCCATGGGCCATATCGCCCTGGCGCGTTGGGCCGATCTGATCCTCATCGCCCCGGCGAGCGCCGATTTCATGGCGAAGCTGCGTGCCGGCCTGGCGGACGATTTGCTGTCCGCTCTCTGCCTGGCGGCGGAAACGCCCATCGCCTTGGCGCCAGCCATGAACCGCGCCATGTGGGCGAATCCCGCCACCTGCGACAATGTGCGCTGCCTCAAGTCCCGAGGTTTCAGAGTATTCGGTCCCGCCGAGGGGGAACAGGCCTGCGGGGAGAGCGGAGTGGGCAGGTTGCTAGAGCCGTCGGATATTCTACGTTCGGCGGAAACGCTTTTCGCCTTGGGCGGATTGACCGGGCATTCGGTATTGATCAGCGCGGGCCCCACCCGCGAGGCCATCGATCCGGTGCGCTACATCGGCAATCGCAGCTCGGGTAAAATGGGTTATGCTCTGGCGCGATCGGCGCTTGCCGCCGGTGCCCGAGTGACCCTGGTGTCCGGCCCGGTATCCTTGCAGGCCCCGCAGGGTGTTAAGCTGGTGCGGGTGGAAAGCGCCGCCCAGATGTACGAGGCGGTGGTCGGCTTGGCTTCAAGCCACGATATCTACATCGGCGCGGCGGCGGTGGCCGACTACAGTCCGGCAAAGAGGGCGGAGCGCAAGATCAAGAAACGGGACGAAGCCATCAGCATCGAATTGACCCGTACCCGCGACATCCTGGCCGCGGTCGCGCAACTGTCAAACCCGCCGTTTACCGTGGGCTTCGCCGCGGAAACCGATCATCTCGAAGATTACGCCAAGGCCAAGCTCGCCGACAAAAAGCTGGACATGGTTGCCGCCAATCGGGTGGGCAAGCCCGAGGGGGGCTTCGACAGCGAGGATAATGCCTTGCATGTCTTCTGGCGCGATGGCGAAGGGTATCTGCCCATGGCGCCCAAATCGCTCATCGCCACTCAACTCATCGAACTGATTACGGAACATTATGCCGCGAAAAATTCAGCTCAAAATCCTGGATGAGCGTCTGGGGCGAGAGATTCCTATGCCACAGTACGCTACCGGCGGCTCGGCAGGTCTCGATCTGCGCGCCTGCATCGACCAAGCGCTGATCCTACAACCGGGAGAGAGCCAACTGATCCCCACCGGTTTGGCCATCCATATCGAGGATTCCACTCTGGCGGCGGTGCTGTTGCCCCGCTCCGGATTGGGCCACAAACACGGTATCGTGCTGGGCAATCTGGTCGGTCTGATCGACTCGGACTATCAGGGACAGGTTTTCATCTCCTGCTGGAACCGCGGCGATCAGGCCTACGAGATCCATGTCGGCGAGCGCATCGCACAGATGGTGTTCGTGCTGGTGGAACAGGTGGCGTTCGAGCGAGTGGAGGAATTCAGCGAAAGTCATCGTGCCGAAGGAGGGTTCGGGCATACGGGGCGACAATAACGGGGAAGCGGGGCGCTGAACCCATGAAAATCGGGTTGAGTCTAGGGAAAATCATCGCTTTCCCGGTCATCATTGCCGTCCTTGCGCTGGGATTCAGCCATGGTGCTTTGTATTCCTTGGCATGGCGCAATATCGACGAATTAGGCAGGGAAAGGGCGAGACAATCGGCGGAAAATGCGGCGAGTCAACTGAGCAGCCTGATTGCTTTGTGGAACCAGGGATTGAAAGGATTGGCGGCAGATTCACACTTGGCGGTGGTGATTGCCAAAGCCGATCCAATCCTTTTGCGCGCCGAGGAAGAACGGATCACCCGGGCGTTTCCCGGTGCATTGCTGGTCCGTTTACTGCCGGAAAATGTCCAGACACTGGATGAAGCCCGTTCGCCACGCATGGGTTTTTCCGACCTGAACATGATCAGAAGTGCGCTGAACGGTGCGCCACAACCGGCCATCCATTTGGCCAATTCGCCGGATGTACATCTGGCCATGGCGCAGCGCCTGGATAATGGCGGGGGCGTCATTCATGTCAGCTTGCCGATCCGGTTGTTGGAGGACGCGATGAATGTCAAGGGCACTTGCGCCCTGGCATTGCGGCAGGACATCGTGCTCTTGGCTTACCGCGGCGGTGAAAAATGTCAGGAAAACGATCCGGATGGCGAGGCGTCCGTGGCCGGATTACCCTTTAATATCGTCTATTGGGCACTTCGCACGGTGGATGTCGATGGCCTGGGATTCGTTGCGGTTTTCTCAGCATTTGCGGTTTTTCTCGCCGTCTTTGCCTGGGCCTGGCATCGTTTCCTGACC
>JAQTSI010000366.1 GCA_028711365.1 Methylococcaceae bacterium | reverse complement strand
TGATCGAGATCGCCAACGAGACCGGGGCCGACGCCATTTCTCACGGCGCCACCGGCAAGGGCAACGATCAGGTACGTTTCGAGTTGGGCGCATACGCCCTCAGACCCGACATCCGCGTCATCGCCCCCTGGCGCGAGTGGGATCTGACCTCGCGCGAGACCCTGCTGGCCTACGCCGAGAAACACGGTATCCCCATCGAGATGAAGCGCGGCAAGTCCTCGCCTTATTCCATGGACGCCAATCTGCTGCACATATCCTACGAAGGCGGTATCCTGGAAGACCCCTGGTCGGAACCGGAAGAAGACATGTGGCGCTGGTCGGTATCGCCGGAGCAGGCCCCAGATGAGCCGACCTATGTGGAACTCGGTTACGAGCGCGGCGATATCGTGAGCCTGGACGGCGAAAGACTGTCCCCAGCGGCGATCCTGGCCAAGCTGAACCAGTTGGGCGGCGCCAACGGCGTGGGCCGGCTAGACATCGTCGAGAACCGTTATGTGGGCATGAAATCACGCGGCTGCTATGAAACCCCCGGCGGCACCCTCATGCTGAAAGCCCACCGCGCGATCGAGTCCATCACTTTGGACCGCGAGGTCGCTCACCTCAAGGATGAGTTGATGCCGCGCTATGCCAGCCTGATCTACAACGGCTATTGGTGGAGCCCGGAGCGGCTCATGCTGCAACAGATGATCGACGCCTCCCAGACCTCCGTGAACGGCCTGGTGCGGATCAAGCTGTACAAGGGCGGCGTCAGCGTCGTCGGCCGCAAGTCGGAAAAAAACAGCCTGTTCGACATGAACATCGCCACCTTCGAAGACGACAAGGGCGCTTACAACCAGAAGGACGCGGAAGGCTTCATCAAACTCAACGCGCTGCGAATGCGCATCGCCGGCAAGAAAGGGGTGAAATTCACAGGGTAGGCTGCGGCGGCTTTTCCCATGGCCTCCAGCGATACGCAAACCGCCGCCAACCGGTTCCGTTTTCTCGCCGAAGCCGCCGCCTGGCGTTACCGCAACCAGGGGCTGATCGTCCACCGGTCGGTTCGCAACCAGTTGATGCGCGATCCGGTCTATAGGGAGATTCTCGCGCTGAGCGATTTCCCCCCACATGGCCTCGTTCTGGAGCTGGGTTGTGGCCGCGGACTCCTGCTGAGCCTGTTGGTCTGCGCCAGCAACCTGGGAATGTTGCCGGGCGGCAGGAGCGGAAAACACCGCTGGGTCGGCATCGAGGGGAATGGCGAGCTTGCCGAAACCGCCCGTCTGGCCTTGGCGAATGAGGCGGAAATCATGACCGGCGACCTCCGGCTGGAAACCCTGCCGACTTGCCGGCTCGTGCTGATGCTGGATATCTTGCTTCGCTTACAACCCGCGGAACAAGAGGCCCTACTGGAACGCGCAGTGCAAGCGCTGGAACCGGGGGGCCTCATCGTCCTGCGTGAAACCGACGCCGGTCCCGGCTGGCGTCAGGCCGTCATCAGTCTGACCCAAAAAGCCCATGGCCTATTGAACCGCGAATGCAGACGCCCCCTCTATCCCAGAAGTGCTGTGGCCTGGACAAAACAACTGGAATCGCTGTCACTGGCCGTGGTGGCAAAGCCCTTGCCTGCCCCTTTCGCCAAGACATTGTTCGTGGCCCGAAAAGCCGTCGATTGAGGCAATGCAATCGATTATTCCCTGCCATCTCCGGACATTGTGAACCTCGGCCTGGGAAAAAGCCGTCCGCGAACAGCCCCTGACTGGAGGATCTTCCCTGCAAGCATTCAACAAATTGCTGACTTCCCCGGTGCTTACCCGACTCATCGGCCTGACCCTGTTGTTGGCGATGCTCATGGGTTTCGAATATTTGCTCCTCGAATATCGGCTAGAGCAAGCGAGCAATTTGAGGGACAAGACCTGGTTGCGCGCGGACGCCCTGCGCGCCCGGCTCGAAGGCGAACTGCAAGCGGTGATGTGCATCAGCAGTGGCTTGAGCGGTTATTTGGCCGTCCACCGCGGCGCCTTCGACCCCGGGGAAACTCGCGCCATCCTCGCCCAGTCTTATCGGCAGAGCCGCCATGTACGCAGTTTCGGCATCGCCATCGATTATCGGCTCGGCTATGTGTTTCCGCAGGATGACGACATTCAAGCCCTGGGGCTGGACTACCGCAACCAAATCGACCAATGGCCGTTGATTCAGCGCAGCGTGGAAACCCGCTCGCCCTTGCTGATGGGCCCGTTTCCCAAGTCTCTTGCAGGCGTGGGACTCATTATTGGATTCCCCATTTTCACGGAGGGCCATTACTGGGGACTGCTCAGCACGGTGCTCGACGATGCTTCATTGTTCTCGGCGGCTGGAATGAAAGAATTCGACGAGAACTATCAATACGCCCTGCGGGGCAAACACAGCCTGGGCGCAAACGGGGAAATGATCCTGGGCGCAGCGAAACTGTTCGCCGATCCCAACGCGGCGATCATGGAGGTCACGACCGCCGGCGGTAGCTGGCAGCTTGCCGTGAAACCCCGAATGTCCGCGCCCGGAAACTGGCATTTAAGAGCATTGGCCTGGCTGTTCGCGGGTCTGTATGTCTGGCAGACGCTGGCCTTGATCGGTTTGAATCGCCGTTTGGCCGAGCTTGCCCTTTACGACCGGCTGACCGGTTTACCCACCCGGCATTTGTTCCTCGATCGGCTGAAGCAAATGATTCGCCACGCCAAGCGCAACGGGGGACAGTTTAGCGTGTTGTTCATCGATCTGGATGGACTTCGGCAGCTCAACGACCGCCATGGACATAAAGTCGGCGACATGATGCTGGAGGGTATCGGCAAACGGCTGATCGGCTCGATTCGACATTGCGATACGGTGACCCGCTGGGGAGGCGACGAATTCGTGGTCTTGCTGGACACCTGCCCCTTCGAACAGGCGACGATCATCGCCGAAAATCTGCGCCACAAGATTGAATTTCCGGTTTCCTACAGCGAAGATACCCTGAGAATCGGGGCTTCCCTGGGCGTCGCCACCTATCCCAAGGATGGCTGCAGCCTGGCGGCCCTGCTGAAAGTCGCCGCAGTCCGCATGATCGCAGACAAGAAACGGCGCAAAGCGGAAACTTGATGTCCCCATCCCCCTTGCCCGCCGAGGAAATGCCCATGCTCGATACGTTTCGAATTCTCCCGACCAAACTCACCGGCCTGTTCTCTCTGGCCATGCTCCTGGTCGGGTGTCTGGCCCCGGCATCCGCCCTGGCCGAGGCGCCGAGCTTCGACTGCAAACAGGCGAAAGGAGCGGTCGAAGCACTGATTTGCAAGGACGAAGGGCTAGCCGCCCTGGACCTCAAGCTGGATTCGGCCTGGAAAACCGCGAAAGCGAAAGCATCGCAAAAGCGGCTCAAACCGCTTTTGAGCGATCAGAGAAACTGGTTAAAAACCCGTGGCCAATGCAGCAAAGCCAAAAAACCTCGCGATTGTCTGGAACGCCATTACCAAGCCAGGATAGCGCGACTGCAAGGCAAGCCGTCATCATGACTGCGGCAACGGCGGTTGAAATTGTCCGGCTTATTCACTATAAGGATCGCTCCAACCTAAAAGCAATAACGCCTGGATCAGGCCCACACCTCTAAGAGGAGCGATTCAATGTATAAACTTGGTTCACTCATCGGCGCTCTCGCTTTGGCGGGAGTTTCCAGCATGGCAATGGGAGCGGAATGGCAGGCCCTGCCGAGCAAGGCGCCGGAACCCGCCGACAATCCCAGCACCCCGGCCAAAGTCGAATTGGGCAAGATGCTTTATCACGATCCGCGCATTTCCTCCAGCGGGACCGTGGCATGCGCCTCCTGTCACAATGTGATGGCCGGCGGAGAAGACAATCGCGCAGGATCGGTGGGCGTGAAGGCCCAGGTCGGCGGACGCAGCGCCCCCACGGTATGGAATGCGGCTTTCAGTTCCGTGCAGTTCTGGGACGGCCGCGCGCCCAGCCTGGAAGCCCAGGCCAAAGGCCCCGTCACCAACCCCATCGAAATGGGCATGAAAAACTGGGATGACGTGGTCGCCCGCCTCAAGCAAATCCCCGGCTATCCGAAAGCCTTCGCCGACGCTTTCGGCAACGCCGATTCTCTCACCGCCGACAACGCCGCCAAGGCCATCGCCGCCTACGAGCGCACCCTGATCACCCCCAATAGCGCCTATGACAAGTTCGTCGGCGGCGACAAGAGCGCCCTCACCGAGCAGCAACAGCGCGGCATGAACACCTTCGCCGAGATCGGCTGCAACAGTTGC
>JAQTSI010000365.1 GCA_028711365.1 Methylococcaceae bacterium | reverse complement strand
GCGGCTGACGGCAAGGCCGTTTTCCGGCAGCCCGCGCCCATCGCAGCCCCGTCCGCAGCCATAGTCGAACCCCGTCTTCGACCCATCCAGCAAGCCGAAGCGAGCCAAGGTCTGCACCGGGGCGGAGGGGTTGGACCGGCTCAGGGCGGTGAGATGACGGGCGACGCCGGTGAATGTTTGGTTATCGGTGGTTATGGTGGTTTCATCGTTGCCGAGTGGAAGCAGTTCGTGGCCGACGACGCGATAGCCTCGCTGATCTAGCAGGCTTTCCCAAGCCTTGAGGAAACCGATGCGGCGCGGGTCTTCAAATAGACCGATTTGCTCGGCGGCGCGGGTCAAGCTGGCAAACCCTTCGATGGACGGGTGGCCTTTGGGCAGCAACAGTTCCTTGCGGTGCAGAATGGGCGGGTTCAGCGAGTCGGCGTAGCTGCGGAAACGCACTGAGGAATTGGCAAGATCGACCGTCCAATAACGTTTCAAAACAGGGAAGGCTTGCTCGAAGAAGCCTGGGTAGTCGAGCAAGCTCACGCCACCTTCTTGGCCTAGCTTGATGACATTGAAGTCCCTTCCCGCTTCAGCCTGGGTCAGTGCGGAGGCCTGCGCTATCATCTCGCGCCACATGGGGGTTAGTATTTCTAAAGCGTCGATGTGGACATAGGTATTTTGGGCTACGGTTTTACCGGTTTCCATTGTTGACGGTAGCGTTGCGTTGTTTTCGAATGAATGTCGAAACTTTAAGCGCAGAGGAACTTTCAATCATAAGTAAATCCCCTGGCTCTGCCGGGGAGACAGTAACAGTTTGGCATTTCCGGCAGTTGGCGATGCTGCAATGTCACCCCGCCAATAGAGATCGTGCGATTTTGGCTACGGCGGCAGCGATCTTTATGTTTAGAGCGGTTTTTTAACACGCTCGTCACCCTTCGGCGCATTCGCCGCGATAAACGCCTTTAGGGCCGCCACATCGGCATCCATGACCTCGCAGCGTTGGGGAAGATTTTCGATGGCTTCGAGTCCTGCAGGGCGTTCGGGCTTGCGGCCCAAGGCTTCGACGAGGGTTTCCTCGAACTTGGCCGGCAGGGCGGTCTCCAGGCAGATCAGCGGCAGCTCGGGGTTTCGCCGTTCCAGACCGACCTTGAGGCCGTCAGCGGTATGGGGATCGATCATCACGGAGTATCTTTGCCAAATTGCGCGAATGGTATCGAGTCGATCCTGGTGACTGCTACTACCGGAAGAGAACCGGAAGCCAGGCAATGCGTCCCAGTAGGGCGTGCCCTTGAGGTCGAATTCGCCGCCGGCATCGACGCGGGACCATAACTCGCACAACTTCGCGGCGTCGCGTCCTATTGCATCGAACATGAAGCGTTCGAAGTTGGAAGCCTTGGAGATGTCCATGGACGGACTGCTGGTCTGATAGGTATGCGCAGTACCACGCGGGCGATAGACGCCGGTGCGGAAAAATTCGTCCAGCACGTCGTTTTCGTTGGTAGCCAGGATCAGTTGGGCAATGGGCAGCCCCATCATGCGGGCGATATGGCCGGCGCAAATATTGCCGAAATTGCCGGAAGGCACCGAGAAAGCTACTTCTTCGTCGTTGGATCGGGTCGCCGCGAAATAGCCCTTGAAGTAATAAACGATCTGCGCCGACACCCTAGCCCAGTTGATGGAATTGACCGTGCCGATCTTGTGTTTCGCTTTGAATTCATGATCGTTGGAGATGGCTTTCACCATGTCCTGGGCATCGTCGAACATGCCGCGGACGGCGATGTTGAAGATGTTGGGGTCCTGCAGCGAATACATCTGCGCGCGCTGGAAAGCGCTCATCTTGCCATGAGGCGAGAGCATGAACACGCGGATGCCGCGTTTGCCGCGCATGGCGTATTCGGCGGCGGAACCGGTGTCGCCGGAGGTGGCCCCGAGGATATTCAATTCGGCATGCTGCCGGTCCAGCGCATATTCGAACAGGTTGCCGAGCAATTGCATGGCAATGTCCTTGAAAGCCAGGGTCGGGCCATTGGACAGCTCGAGAATGTGCAAACCCGGCTCCAAAGTGCGTAGCGGCACGATCTGGCTCGCATCGGAATCGGCTCGGGCGTTGCAGTAGATTTCGGCGGTATAGGTCTTGTGGACAATGGCTTGCAGATCATCGCGAGGAATATCGGTGATGAATTTCGACAATACCTCGAAAGCCAGCTCGGCATAGGACAGTTTGCGCCATTCATCCAATTCTGCCTGGGATACCCTCGGATACTCCTCCGGCAGATAAAGTCCGCCATCGGGAGCAAGCCCACCCAGCAGGATTTCGGTGAAGGTTTTGGCGGGCGCTTGACCGCGGGTGGAGAGGTATTTCATAGGCTGTTCTTAAAATTCAAAAAAGTGGGAAACCTTTGGCATCCATCACACAATGTGTCGCCGCCAATAGCCGGGTTCGCGGTGGCAGTGCATGACTGCGATGATGAGCACATAATCCGTTTCGTCTCACCCGGTAAATGTGCGCCGGACACGCTCCAATGCCTCATCGCCAGGAATGGTCTGGACATATCCGGCCCGGACATCATCACGGCAGCGGCGTGCTTCGTTGGCCCAAAGCTGTTGGATATACCCATCTTCCGCCGGATCGGGGCTTTCCACGAGACGATCGACGAGCAATGCCCGCGCCTCGCTAGGCAAGGCAAGCGCTTCTTCGGCAATTTGTTCGACGGTTAAGGTCATGGATATCTCTCCTGATTTGGGGTTTAGCTGTGCTATTGCTCCCTACATGGGCTAACCAGGTTGCTCACCTCAGCAGCCGCATTGAGGTGGCAACCGTCGGCTTTCACCACTCTGCTTAGAAATGGGCGCAATCTTGGTGTAGATTTTCAATATATTTTGTTTTCAAAAGAATAATAGAGCCATTTGTTCCATTATTGAGGTTATAATGACCAACACTTCAGCTTCGGCAGTCCAGCTTATTTCTGCCATGTCCGGATTCGATGTTCCATTTCTTCGCTGGAGATCAGTCGGCTTTGGCGGGAGTCTTCTAATCCGCGATCCACCATGCGCGAAAAAGCAAGTTCGCGCAGAATTTCATCAAAACTGCTGTCATCGGGTTGAGCCTGAATAATTTCAGAAACTCTTTCTTTGACTGTTTGCATTAAAAGTCCCTCTCAGGAATTGGGGGGTTCAGGGCGGAACTCAGCTAATAGAGATATCTAAGCTTATATTCCATCGGGCCAATAATTTTCGTCAAGGATTTCGGCAATGTCATAGCCGCAATTCGCGGGGAAAGGTGATTCGAGGAAGCCAGTTTCCTCCATGGCTGCGCGGCTGGCGTTCTGGTAGCTGCGCGGCAAAAACTCCGAAAGACGTCTGGTAAGGCTGGGGCTATCTTCTAGTATCAGCGCCAGTTGTCTGCGCTGTTCGTTAATGGTCAGACGCCAACGGGTGCAACGCCGCTCAGGTTGATATTGCCATTTGAGCAAGTGCGCTAACAACAGTGCCAGCCGGTTGATCAGCTCCCGCCGCTCGCGTGCGCTCATGCACTCCAGTTCCTCTATCAGGTGCTCGACATCGAGTCGTTCAAGTTGCCCGATTTTCAATAGCACGGTTTGCTCCTCGATCCACTCATGAAAGTCGGTTTGATAAGTACCCATGCGTTATGTCTCAAGTAACGTGCGCGTTGCGCACCATTAACCGGTTATTTTTCAACACCTGTCGGCGGGTTTTGTGGTTCGACGACTCGGCGTGCTTGACAAGTCCCCTCCCCTTGGCAGGCAGCGGTATCTACACAAATCCCCTCCCCCTGGCAGGGGGAGGGTTAGGGTGGGGGTTGAACGCCGACCATATGCGCCGCTTCTGGGTTTCGGCAAGCTTCTACCCCCATCCCAGCCTTCCCCCTGCAAGGGGGGAAGGAGTTGATTTTTCTGCCCTTTCCGACTTGTGTAGATACCCATGCCTTGGCAGGGAGGGGTTAGGATCAATGCTGTCGGTTTAAGATATTTGCTCATCGTTCCGGCAGAGCCTGCCCCGGCAGGGATCGCCGGAATCCAGACGCTCGGGATGACTGACGGAGTCACGTCCCCTTCGGTTCGGCTCAGGACAGGCTTGTCGACTGGATACCGCGATCCATGCCGGCATGACGGCTTAATTCAACAATAGAGTTGTTCCCGCTGTTAGCTTTATATAAATCAAACTGATAACGAAATTTTGACAGTATTCGCAAGCGTTTTTTGCTCCTTTGAAGCTCAAAGAAGCCGAGAAGGCTTGATTTTC
>JAQTSI010000364.1 GCA_028711365.1 Methylococcaceae bacterium | reverse complement strand
CATCAGTGAGAGCGTGTTAAAAAATCTAACCAATTGATGCACAATGTATTTTAATTTTTGAGGCCGGCTAAAAACCCGCTGCTCCCTAAAATAGTATTTCAATAACACCCAGATACCTTTATTTTCATGAGCAGAAAAGCCTACGATTCCGATCTCACGGGCTACCAGAGGGAAATACTAAAACCCTTTTTGGAAAAACGCCATGTGTTCGGATGGGGGCGACCTCGTAGAGTAAACACACGAGAGGTCGTCAATGCCATCTTTTATCTGAATAAAACGGGATGTCAATGGCGTAGCTTACCTCATGATTTTCCATCTTGGCCGGTGGTATTCTATTATTTCAAACGGTGGCGCAAACAGGCTTATGGGGACAAGTGAACCAGGCTTTAACCCAGCAATGCAGGCAGACTGCAGGACGCAATCCCATGCCTACCGCGGCCTGTATTGATAGCCAAAGCGTAAAAGGAACCTCCGAGTCGGGTGGGGAAGCCAGTGGTTTCGACGGCGGCAAGAAAGTCAACGGGCGCAAACGACACATCGTCAGCGATGTCATGGGCTACGTACTAGGCGCTAGGGTTCACGCGGCCAATGAAGCGGAGACCCGCACAGCGCCGGCGTTGGTGACGCAGGTTTTTGCCTTGCATGCCACTCTACAAATTATATTTGCCGATCTTGGATATAAAGGACCTTTTCTTAAATGGTTGAATGATAGTTTTAATATCAAAACTGAAATACCCAAGAAAGAGCCTGGATTTAAGCCAGCTCGCAAACGTTGGGTAGTCGAAAGAACTTTCGCTTGGATTAGCCGGCAAAGGCGGATGGCGCGTGACTATGAACGGACACCGGAATCAAGCGAAGCGATGATCTATATTTCTATGATTAGAATGATGCTGAAACAGCTTTTTCCAGTGCCCAACCCGTGGCGAAAGGGGGAAATCTGGTCTCCACTTTTAAACTAGTAGATACTCATGGGATGGTTTTTTAACACGCTCTTATTTAGATGCTGTCTTTCGTTTTTTCTTGACAGACGCGTCCTGTCTTGCTGCTGTGAGGGCCTTGTTGGCCCAGTACTTCATGGCGGTACGGCTGTTGAACGCTTCGGCTGGAGCTTGGTAATACTGGAGTGTTGCTATGCCGCCTTGCATGGGGTAAGAAAAAGCAGGAAGCCCTCGTTCGACGAAATCCGATGCGGTGTTTTTGTTCGCTTTGAAGTAGAGCTTGTTGTCGTGCACGGTGGCAATGAACAAGTTGTCGCAGTAGATGTAGGTGCCGCCAAACATCTTCCGTTGGCGCAACTCACCGATTCCGGACAGAAGCTCTAATACCGTTGCGAGTAGCTCTACAGGTGCAGACATAGGGTTGAGGCCTAACGAATAAGCAATTTATCCGTCGTGTGTAAGCGAGATAGCCTAAACGGGCGTTAGCGCTGGGGCGCATGACGGATACATGTCTGTTGGACTAAGCCGCGACTACACCGAAATCGACGGGTCGAAGCGATTCACCTTAATATTAAAGACTGATGTTACGCAGGCATTCGCAAGAATCAATGGCTTACGAAGCAAAAAAATAGCATAACCTATTGATCGTTCATTATCGCTGCGTAACATCAGTTAAAGAGATTGTATTCCCGAGCGGGGAGATGATGGAAGCCCGCACGGAAAAAAGACGCCAGCGCCGGTGGCTGGAATAAGCAAGCCTGGATGAAGTGCAACGAAATCCAGGAAGGGGCCACAAACATGCCTTTGAGTCACAGGCCAATAGGGCGAGGGGATGATTTTTAACCCGTTGACCTGGATTGCGCAAGCTCCATCCAGGCTTGCTTGAGTCCTCCATCAGTGAAACGGGCGCACCTCTACCGGCGCCCGACAGGCGACGGCGGCCTTGCGCTCCCACGTCAGCGCCTCGTCCAGGTCAGCGGCTTCCAGCACCCAAAAACCGCCGACATGCTCCATGGTCTCCAGATAGGGTCCGTCGGTGATGAGCACCTGCCCATCAGGCTGCGTCCGCAGGGACTTCGCGCTGCCTGCCGGGCGCAGGCCGCCCACGAAAACCCTGACACCGGCAGCCTTCATTTCATCGTTGAGCGCGTCGATATCGCGGGACATCGCTTCGTCCTCTGCGACGGACGGATCGTAGTCGTCGGGGTGGTGAATAGCAACCCAATACTGGGTCATGACTTCTCCTGTAACGCTTGCGTTCAGCGCCCCGCGCCACCCCGCGAAACCCGAAAACACCGAGGCGCTTCGTGGCGCGGGTGCGCTGGAACGGACGGTTAGACAGCACATTGCCTCATGCCGTGGGGTGTTATCAGTGTTCAAACCCTCCCCAATGTTCGAAAATCACCCAATAGTTGTGGGCCCGAGCATAGTCCAGCAGTTCGATAATGGTCTTGAGTACCGAAAAGGCCAACGCAGCGTTCCATGACTCGTTATCGCAAACATCTCTATTTGGATCGAGCGAGGGGCGGACGTTATCCAATACATCGGTCACGCTCTCAAACTCTCGTCCGTCGTGGTCATTTCCATATTCCCCCCAGAATTCTTCTGATGTCGCTCCAGGGTTGTCCCGACACCAGATGATAAATGCACGGATGCTATTGGCAACCTCGTCGATGTGTTGCGTGATCACGGTGAACCGAAACACCTCTTTGCCCCAATCTTCGTTGGCAACTATCTCGTGCGTACATGTCTGGTTGGCGAGGAATGCCAGGTGTTTCATGCCGGACTTATCCATGAGTTTCCCAAGGGCATAGATAATCATCCCGCCTCGCGAAAATGCCACCAGCATCTTCTCACCCTCGCCGATTGGCTTCCACCGACCGTCATAGGCACCAACATTCGCCCTAATGGGGGATTGATCGCTTGCCAACAGACTCCCGATCTCGCTACCGAAGCGATTGACAAGGTTTCCTTGTGGAACGACATAGACAGTAATTGGGATTGAATCGGACATGACGCTGCTTTGAGTCTAACGTGGAAATCACCGGCGAAGCGCCGCAGGCGCGGAGTCCGCGTGAACCGCAGGGTTAGATTGCGTACGGTACTCTACCGCCTGCGCATTTACCTGCCTCGCCCAGGTCTGAAGCTCTGTTTTTCCCCGATCATCACTATCGGTGTCGCTTAGGAATAGTGTGGCTGTAGATGTACTGTCACAACCGGCTTTGGTACAGTGGTAATGAAGCAAGCCAATAGCAGTTAGTCTGGCGGGACATTGAATAACAACCGCAGCCTTTTCATCACAACTATGAGCCCGACACGCGGAGGCAAACATAAGCTTGTTTCTTTTAACGAGCGGGTTGGGCGGGCCGCCAAGCCCCTCAACTACCTGCTTTGAGATTGAGGAATTGGGCAAAAATAAATCTGCTTTTTCGGCACCAAAGAATTCAGTCAGCGCTTTCCGAAACTGCTTATTCCATACAAGTTGGTTAGTGAAAGTGTAACCACACAGATCCGCTGCGCCACTTATTGCAGGGACTATGAGCAGCAGCCACACCAAAACTTTAGCTCGCATACGGTTTCCCTTCCAATCAATCTAACGCTCCAGCTAAGCCGCAGGCACGCCGAAGGCGTGACCGTCGGATTGAGCGCCCTGTTGGCCCACGCTATTGCTCATGGACCTTGTTTGGACTGTTGCCACAGTACCCTGTGCCGCTTGATCCACAGTAGACACACTTGCCACTCCCAGTGCCGTGCTTGTGCTTCTTCTCCGGGCTAGTGCCGCAATATCCGTAACCTGACGATCCGCAAAATACGCAATGCCCTGGATCTCCGGTGTGTTCGTGAACTTTGTATGGACTGGTGCCGCAATAGCCATACCCTGACGAACCACAATATTTGCATTTGCCAGCCATCGCCTACTCCCCAGCGGTGTGTGTTTATGAGGCCCAACTTTGAAATAGACACCCCAAATGGGGCTTTATAAAACACCACATCCGGGGTATAAGACGGAAGCTAACCCCTAAGGCTCTGAAATTTCAACCCTATGCTATTTTTATGGGGGTCATTTTCCGACTTTTTTATACACCTCGATGACATGCCTGACAAGCCGATGCGATTACTCGACCGGGTAAAGGGCCGAATCCGCGTGAAGCACTCCTGTTGGCCGGTCCACAATTTGTGCTCGTTTGCTCGAATCTACTCCCTTATCCCCCCAATAATGACTACACTTAGGGTCGTGATGGCGAATCGGGTAGGAGGGTGTCATGAACCGAAGAATCCGCATCCAGCGTTTTGTCCCCCAAGATCGGGAGCGATGGCAGAAG
>JAQTSI010000363.1 GCA_028711365.1 Methylococcaceae bacterium | reverse complement strand
GGGCATCCAGGCCGTAGCCCCCCTCCGCATTACCCAGCGGTTTGGCCATGACCTCGATGGCCCCCGCCGCCAGCAATTTGAAAATGTTAGCCGGCTGCTCTTTTTGTACCGAGACGCTCAGGACCAGGATGGGAAGGGGAAATTGCGCCATGACCGCCCGGGTCAATTCCAGGCCATCCATCACCGGCATATGCAGGTCGGTGCAAATGACCTGGGGCCGCAAATCGGGAATCAGGTTCAGCGCTTCCTTGCCATTGGTCGCCGTGCCCACCACCTGGATTTCGGGGCAGGTGGCCAGGATCTTCTTGACGATGGTAAGGGTCAGCAAGGAGTCATCCACCAGCAGGACGCGGATGGCGGGCGATTTCGGGGTTTCGAGACTCGCCATCATGGAATCAACCGCTCCAGGCAATCCAACAATACCCTTTGATCGAAGGAAGGTTTGGAGATATAGGCATTGGCGCCCACTTCCAATCCGCGCCGCTTGTCTTCCTCCGAGGCCAAGGAGGTCACCAGGATGATCGGTAGATCGGGATATTTCTTGTCCGCGCGGATCTTCGCCGTCAATGTCAGCCCATCGATATTCGGCATATTGATGTCGGATACGATGCCATCGAAACGGCGCGTGCCGAGTTTGTTGAAAGCCTCCATTCCATCGACGGCCGTGACCACTTCGTAGCCGGCGCCTTCCAGGATGCGTTTTTCCTGGGTGCGGGTGGTGATGCTGTCCTCGGCCAGCAACAGCACTTTCTGCACTGCCGGCACCTCGGCGATCGGCAAGGCAAGGGCGGAAACGGAGGGCTTGCACAGGGATTTGAGCAGATCGGGCGGATTCAGCACCATGCACACCTCGCCGGTCTCCAGAATGGTCGCGCCGGACAGGTTGCGCACCCGTTTGAGCAAGGCGCTTTGCGGTTTCAGTACGACTTCCATTTCGTCGAGCAACTCGTCCGCGATCAGGCCAAAACGCTCCTCACCCACGGCGAGGACGATGCAAAGAAGCGTGGACGGAGCTTCAACCGGTTGCCGAGTGGGCGGTGAAATTTCCAGCAGGTCCAGCAGCCTGGCCACGGAAACGGGTTGCCCATCGAGAGAGACGGTCTGCCGTCCTTCCAGGGGATAAATCTCGTTCGGCCGCAGTTTGCGGGAGAATTGCACATATTCCACCGGTAATGCGTAACTTTGACCGTTCGCCGTGAACGTCATCACCCGCACCGTCGCCAGCGAGATCGGCAACTGCATCCTCAAGCTCAAACCTTGGCCCCAGGTCGACTCGATCTGCACAGTGCCCTTGAGGCGTTCCACGCTGTTGCGCACCACATCCAATCCAACCCCGCGTCCGGACACATCGGTGACGAAAGCGCTGGTGGAGAACCCGGAAGCCAGGATCAGCGCTTGTAACTGCGCCAAGCTCATACCGTCCAGCCCGTCCTGGTCGCATATCCCCTGCTTCATGGCCGTGCGTTTGATCGCGTCGAGATCCAGCCCCTGGCCGTCGTCGCTGACTTCGATCACGATATGGGAAGGCGTCTGGCTGGATTGGATGCGGACCCTGCCGACTCTGGGCTTGCCTGCCAATTCGCGCTGCTGCGGCGGCTCGATGCCATGGTCGATGGCGTTGCGCAGCAGGTGCATCAGCGGATCTTTCATTTCCTCCAGGATATGCTTGTCCGCCACGTTTTCCGCCCCTTCGACGACCAGTTCGACCTCCTTGCCCAGATCCCTGGCCAAATCGTGCACCAGCCTTGGAAACAGGCAAAACAGGGTGGACAGGGGCAAAAGGCGCATCCGGTGTATGCCGTCCTCGATCTGGCCGGCGATGAAATCCAGCCGGGTGCTGTCCTCATACGCCCCACTGCGCAAATGCTTCAAACCGGCCTGCAGGCGTTCCAGGCGTTGTAAGGCCTGTCTTGCATCGCTCGACGATAACTGGCGCGAAGATTCGATCCGCCCCCCTTCATCGCAAAGATCCAGCAGTTCGTCGATCTCGGCCAGACGGCGCGCGATGCGGATCTTGGTCACGGTCAGCTCGCCCGATTGGGTCAGAAGGGCATCCAGTTTCTTTGGATCGACTCGGATCGTTTCGATGCGGAAGTTTTCCGGCTTTGCAGCGCGGACCTCCGGTTGATGCGATAGTGATGCCACGGTAGGCGCCAATTTCGGCGGGGGTATGGGTTGCGGAGTCTCAGCCGGTGAAATAGCAGTGGGTTCAGTCTCGGCAGGTTTCTGTGTCGGTTTAACGCCGCCAGTATCTGTCGCTTCCCGTATCAGGCTGCGGATGGTATCCAGCGTCTGATAAAGGCCGGGAGTCTGCGGAAGCAATGCGGCTTCTCCCCGCTTGGCCGATCCCATGACATTCTCGATCTGGTGCGCCAGATTCTGGATTTCAGTCAGACCCATCATTCGCGCCGCGCCTTTGAGGCTGTGGGCCTCGCGGAACAGCTCATCGAGCAAGGTCTGATCGGCGGGGGTTCTTTCCAGTTGCAGCAGCCCCTGGTCGAGGCGCTGCAAGTGTTCTTCGCTCTCGATCCGAAACAGTTCTCGCAGTTCCTTATCTTCGATCAAGGGGGCCTCGGTCATCGAAATGCGTCAGATCATGGCATTGAAGGATAAGGCCACTTCATTCAGTTTCACGACCCCGAGTTTGGCCTGGGCCGTGCCTGCGGCGATTTCCTTCGAGCCGTTGCTCAGACTTTTCATGGCTTCCGACACCTGGGTCAACGCTCCGAACTGTTGCTTGCTGTTCAGCATGACCTGTTGAGCGCTTTCATAAACCTGATTGGCGACACTCGCCAGCGAGGCAAAGGATTCACCCGACTGTTTGGCGATGTCGGCCACCTCTTCTGCGGTTTTGGCTCCTTCCTCGGTCGCCATCACCGCGGAATTGGTGGCTTTTTGAACTTCCGCCACCAGGGCATTGGTGCGCTCCGCCGATTTCTTGCTCTGTTCGGCGAGCTTGCGGATCTCACTGGCCACGACGGCGAAACCTTTGCCGTGTTCACCGGCGCGTGCGGCCTCCACCGCGGCATTCAACGCCAGCATGTTGGTCTCGCTGGCGATCTCGCCGACCACTTTGGCGATGGAGCCGATCTGCTCGGCCTGCTCGGAAAGGCGCAGGATCTGCTCCGCCACGGCTCCGACTTTGTCTTTCATCTCGGTGATGCCGTCATAGGAACGGTTGGCCAGCTTGACGCCTTCCTCCGTGAGAGTCAGCGAATGATTGGCCAAGGCTGCGGTGCTTTCGGCCTGCTGGGAAGAGGTTCGGGATGAGACTCCCAACTCCTCGGCGGTAGCGGAAACCTGGGTGACTGCCGCTGACTGCTCGCCCACCGTCCGCTCGTGTTCGGCCATGGTCGCCGCGATCTCGGTCGAGGAGGAGGTGAGCGCATTGATCTGTTCTTTGATCGAAAGGCTGATGCGTCTTGAAATCCACAGCCCAAACTCGGCGGACAAGAGGGCCGCCAGCAAGACGCCCACCCAGGTCGCGGTGGTGAGGCGGGAAAAAATCACCTCCTCCTGCTGAATCAGTTCCGTCACTTTCCTTTGCTGCGCCTGCTGGAGTTTTTGGTGTGCAAGCTTCAATTCATCGGAAAGCCGGGTCAGCTCTTCCGACTGGAGCACCGCGATGGCCGCCGGCGCTTTGCCTTCGTCGACGAGCAAAATCATCTTTTGCGTGAGGGGAAGATACTTCCCATGCCGTTCTTCGATGTTGTCTAGCGCCTCCTTCAGGCCGGTGTCTTTCAACTGGTTTTTCAAGGCATCCATCGAGGTGAGGAATAATTTTTCCCCCTCCTCCAGGGAGCGCAAATATTTATTATCCTTGAGCAGAATATAACCCAGCACACTGCGATTGATATTGGCGATGCCCAATGCCGTGTCTCTCACATTGTCGATGTGCATATTCTCTGCATCGGTGGCATTGACGACCTGATAAGCGCCATGAACATTGATGACTACCACGATGGCCACCACCAGGAATAGAGCCAGCGGGATGGAAGAAGCCAACAGGATGACGTTTCGCAGTTTCATGTTCTTGAACATTTCGGTTTCCTCTTGAGGATACAATTTCTATGGCGTCGATCGCGAAGGAGTCAAGCTGCCTCATCTACCTCCAGTCCGCCTTGAGTCAGGATTTTTTGCAGATCCAGAATACTGATCATGTTTTCGCCATAACGCACAGCGGCTTTGCAGAATTCTTCGCTAGCGACATGGGAGGCGGCGGGCATGGGGGAACTGTCTGTAAGATCGAGATAGAGCACTTCGA
>JAQTSI010000062.1 GCA_028711365.1 Methylococcaceae bacterium | reverse complement strand
TGTGCTCTTCCGATCTTATCGGCCAAAGAAACCCAGGCGGAGCTATTCTCGCGAACCGGAGACTTTCCGGCCATACCCCTACTTCCACTTCCCCTGCGAGCGATCAGCGAAAACTCCGAGGCTGATTGCTGGGGATTTTGACTGATCCGATCATGGCTTGAGCGCTGTCCCGAACTCAATCGGGAGTGATTCAAAGTGATGCCTGTCGAATGCCGTGAGGAGGGCGAGGGGCTTGAAAGACACGCCGTGAATACCTCCCTGTAGGCCCGACGATGGCTTCCCTGCCATCAACGGTCTGGCAATCTCCTCGCCCTCCCCGCGTCGCCTCACGTTGAATCGCACCCGACTCAATCCCGATTATTGACCCAAGACAATAGTAATCTGCACAGTCTGTGTTTAAGCTTATCGACCGATCAACCCATTAGAGAAAGTCGGTGGAAAGCGATGCATATCTTGTTAATCGAAGATGATCCCGAGTTATCGAAGTCCCTGCGCCAGGATCTGGAAGCGGTCGGCTTTGCCGTCGATACGGCGGCCGATGGGGAAACGGCGGAGTATCTGGGCGCATGCGAACAATATGATATTGCGGTTCTCGATCTAGGTTTACCTCGAATGTCAGGGCTTGAGATATTGAAACGCTGGCGGGCCGCCAAAAATCCCCTTCCCGTCATCATCCTGACGGCTCGGGATGCTTGGCATGAAAAGGTGAATGGCTTCGAGGCCGGAGCCGATGATTACCTGGGCAAGCCTTTCCATGTGGAAGAACTGATCGCCCGGATACGCGCCTTGTTGAAGCGCCTCCATGGACAGGTACAACCCACCCTGGAGATGTTCGGGGTGAAACTCGACGAAGAACGCCAGCTCGCCCAGGTCGAAGGGATAGGCAGCGTTTCCCTCACCGCCTTTGAATTCCGGTTGTTGCGCTGTTTCATGCTGCATCCTGGAAAAGTCCTTTCCAAAGCCCATTTGAGCGAGCATGTCTACCATTGCGATGTCGACCCGGACAGCAATGTCATCGAGGTCTACATGAATCGGTTGCGGCGCAAACTGGGCAAAGACTTGATTTCCACCCGCCGGGGCCAAGGCTACATCTTCGGTGAATTCCAGTGAATTCGCTGAAAGTCCGGCTGAACCGCGGCTTGACCGCGATTCTCATACTGCTGTTTGCCTCCCACTGGCTGGCTGCGGACTTCGTGATCCGGACCGTCGCTGAAAATCAGATGTTCACCCGGCTGGAGCATGATGGCGATTCCCTACTGGCCACTTTGAGCCTGGCGGATGATGGCCAAATGCGCTTCACGACCGACCATGTCGGGCTGGTGTATGAGCAGCTCTATTCCGGCCATTATTTCACCCTTCAATCCGGCACACAGGTATTGCGCTCCCGTTCCATGGGCAATGAAACCCTATCGGCGCCGCCGCCCTCCCTGGGAGGCATTCACCGTTATCATGCACTAGGCCCGCAGGACCAGCCCCTGCTGGTATTGACCCGGGTCCTGAATCTGCAAAATCAAAGCCTCAGCCTGACCGTGGCCGAAGACCTGACCGCCATCGGGCTGGAGATCGCCCACATCAGGCTGGCTTATTTGGCTTTGTCCGTAGCCTTTTTATTGACCGCCATCGCCCTGCAAGCCGCCGATGTTCGACGCGCCCTCAGGCCCCTGGCCGATATCCGCGACGACCTCCAGCGGGTCGGACGCGGTCAGAAAACCCGCATCGATGCCAATGCCCCACAAGAGGCACAACCTTTGGTCGATGAAATCAACCGCCTGTTATTGCTGGTTGAACGGCGCCTGCTTCAATCCCGTCATGCCGTGGGCAATTTGGCCCACGCACTGAAAACGCCGCTGTCGATCTTGTTTCGCGCCGTCACCGACCCGGCACTCAACGACCATCCCGACCTGAGCCGCCGCTTGAGCGAGCAGACCTCGATCATCCACCAACGCATCGAACTGGAATTGAAACGAGCCCGGTTATCCGGCACCGCGAAACCGGGCGCAGGCTTTAATCCAAAGCTGGAATTGACCGGCTTGGTACGCATCCTGAGCACCATGTATGAGAGCAAACGACTGAGCATAGACCTCATCGCCCCCGATGCCTTTACTCCCTATGACCGTGAGGACATGTTGGAATTGATCGGTAATCTGGCCGATAACGCGTGCAAATGGGCATCCGGGAGGGTCGCCATCGAGGTGGAATACCGGCAAGAGCAGATTTCACTCAGCGTGGCCGACGACGGTCCCGGCTGCCCGGCAGAGGATCTGGAGCATTTGACGCAACGGGGCTTGCGCCTGGACGAAACCCAACCGGGACATGGCTTGGGATTGGCCATCGTCCGCGACATCGTGGCGTTCTATGACGGGACGATCACGATCGATCGCTCACCGACACTGGGCGGCCTGCGGGTCTGCTTGCGCCTTTAAGCTTCAGTTTATCTTCGCATGCTATAAATTCCCTGCGAGGGATTACGCCCGGAAGGAATCCGTCACCTTGCGCTATCCCTAGCCCCTCATCTCGACTTTCCTTTGTAACTTCTACCTCCGGAGATATTCTATGGCAAAACAACCTTGGACCGCCCGAAAAGGACGATACAAGTCTCTCGTTTTCGGATTTTTGGTTTATATGGGTACGCTGGGCGTTGCGGGTGCGACGACGGTTTATCTCACTCCCTCCACCCAGACCGTCACGGCAGGTTCTTCTGCGACTTTAGAATTATGGATGGACTTCCGCGACGAACCGACCCTGGGCGGTTACCTGGATATTCTGTTCAACGATTCTCTCGGCCACAATGCCTTGGGCGGGGCGCTCAGCTTCACCTCCTTTACCGCCGCGGGCTTGGGCGATCCCGCCTTGGCCCGCGCACCCGATCTGCTGGCCGACCGGCTGAGCGGCATCGGATTCGCCGACATCGGTGGCCTTTCCGGCCCCGCAAAGATCGGCACCTTGCTATTAGGCGCTCATGCGACAGGCAATTACACCCTTTCACTCACCGACAGCGCGGCATGGGGCGGCTTTTTATCATTCAATGGAGGCAATCCGCAGGTTCCCCTTTACACCCCGGCCCAACTCAGCGTCCAGGCTTCGCATGCGCCTTCGCCCGCCACCGGCTGGCTGTTGTTGGTCGGCTTGCTTTCCCTGGCCGGTCTGAAGGTTCCGATGCGCAAGCGCTAGCCCTGACCGCAGTCAACTCGACCCGATGAATCGAATAGGGTTGGCGCAAGGCTTCAGCGCCTCCCGACCGCACCCCATCCACAGGAGATCTTCTCATGCCCCCTAATCGTCTTCGTCCCACCCGCCGGCTTGGCGCCGCCTCGAAAACGGCCCTGCCGGTCTTATGCCTCGTCCTGAACCCGATCCATGCCTCGACCTCGGTCCCTGTCCTTCCTTATTTCGGCTCCTTGAGCAACTTCGACGTGGTCAACAACACGGGCGGAGAAACCCATGGCTTTGAAATCGAACTGGAAGGACTGTCCAGCAAGAGCATCACCTTTACCTTTGGCAGCCCTTACCAATACCGCTACGGTACACCGAAAAAAATCGACTACACCGACTCCGTCACCGGCAAGAGCGGTGTGAGGATTCGTTACGAAAGCTCCTATGACTCCGCGACTGCCTCGTTCAAACAAGGCACCCCGGTTGCCCCCAATCCGACCCTGCAGACGGCCGGACACCAATGTTGGACCGGTGGTGGAGCTGGCACGGCCGGCTATTTGTCCAGCGGCTGTGAGCATTTCGGCGTGGGCGTGATCGGCAACCCGACCAAGACGACTTACCGCTGGCTGGTAGCAGACCCCGCCGTTGCCGGCAATCTGACCTATGCCAAAGACGCCAGTGGCAATACCACTCAAGTCAGCATCCCCGCGCCAATCTTCGTCGTGAATGCGGCGCCCCAGGTTCCGCCGGCACCGCCACCGGTCGCGCATGTGCCGCCGCCGGTTCCCGTGGCCGTTCCCCCTGCCCCGATCATCCAGGCGAAGATCGAGGCGCCGGAACCTCCGCCCCCACCGCCCGTGCCTGAAGTGATCCCGCCCGAGTTTGGCGACGCTATTTGGGTCAAGGTGTTCACCATTGAATCGCCCAACCCTCGCGATCTCAACGAGTTGCTGACCGACAGTGACAAAGTGCCGGATCCGAATCACCCGAACCCGGTCGAACCTCCGGAAATCGAGGTGGAATGGCAGTTGTTGCAAAAAACCCTGCATCCTGCGCTGGATGAAGCGGGCAAACCAATCCTGAAGCGTGACCAATTGGAAGACAATGCGGTGGGCAATCCCATGGCCGCAGGCCATGAATCGGTCACCCGGCGCTATGAGTTTTACGAGTATGCGGGAACCTATGACGAGGTTCACGAGGCGACCCCGAGCAGCGATTCCCATCCCACCCCCTCGGAAATCGGCAAGTATATCGGTGCGCAAATGGCGGCGCTCAATGCGTTTGACGTCGACAGCGACGGCAAGAAGGACGTCGTCGATAACTGTCTGACCAAACCCAACCCCGACCAACGCGATACCGACGGCGACGGCTATGGCAATGCCTGCGACGCCGACCTCAACAATGACTTTGTCGTGGACTCCCAGGATCTCAACAAGCTCAAAGCCGTGTTCAACAAAACCGCCGCCAGCAGCGTGGAGGCCGCCAATGCCGACTTGAATGGAGACGGCAAGGTCAGCATCGCTGACCTGGCCATCTTGAAAGCCTATTGGCAACAGGCCCCGGGCCCCAAAGCCGCGGAATAAACGAAACCACTGGATCGAAGGCGGCCGCCTTCGATCCAGCCCCGAATTCAAGCCTCCCGTTTCCTGGCCCGGGGGTGGGTTTGGTCGTAGACCGCCGCCAGATGCTGGAAATCGAGATGGGTATAAATCTGGGTAGTGGCGATGTTGGCATGGCCTAGAAGCTCCTGCACCGCGCGCAGATCGCTGCTGGCTTCGAGCATGTGGCTGGCGAAGGAATGGCGCAGCATGTGCGGATGGACGCGGAGATCCAATCCCAATTTGCCCGACCAGCGTTCCAGCCGCTTCTGCACGGTGCGTTGCGCGATGCGCCCGCCGAGACGGCTGACGAACAGGGCATTCTCACCCTTCTTGGCGAAAGCTTCGCGCACACCCAGCCAAACCTCGATGGCCGCGCAGGCCTTGCTGCCGACCGGCAGGTAACGGGATTTGTTGCCCTTGCCGGAGCGGATGAAAACCAAACCGGCCGCCAGATCCAGATCGGGGCAATCCAGGCCGGTCAACTCACTCAAACGCAAGCCGGAAGAATAGAACAACTCCCACATGGCGAGGTCGCGCTGTTCCAGGCAACCCTCATGATTTGCCTCCAACATCCCGACCACCTGGTCCACATCCAATAATCCGGGTAATGAGCGCGGTGCTTTCGGAGCGCGAACCCCTCGCGCCGGATCCAGGTCCAGCAAGCGTTCATGGATCAGATACCCGAAAAAGCCCCGGATGGCGGATAATTCCCTTTGCAGGCTACGACTGGAGATTTCCTCGCGGTGACGGTCGGCGATATGAGCGCGGATATGCTGCGGGCGCAAATCCGTCCAGGAAGCTAGGCCTTTGCTTTCACAGTATGTGCACAAGCGATCCAGATCGCGGGTATAGGCATCCAGGGTATGATCCGAGCTGCGCCGCTGTACCCGGAGAATTTCCAGATAGCGAGCCACCGATTCCCGCGCATCCGGACTCACGCTTAGCCCCGGACTCGTTCAGGCAGGAGCGAGACGAAACGGGCCGCCACCATCTCGCTCATTTGGGAAAGAAACAGGCTGCCCATGCCCGCTTCGAAACGCTTGGGATCGCGGCTGCCGATGGCGAGAATGCCCGTCAGTCCCGCATGTTGCAAGGGAACCAGGGCGTGGGATTGAACCTCATGCGCCTGCGCCCCGAACAAAAACCTTGCCAGCTCACGCTCGGGCTTGCCGCATTCGGGCTGGCCTATTTCCAGAATTTGCCAGAAATAGGGCAGTTGCGGGGAGTCTTCCGCCACACACAGATCGCCGATGGGGGAGTCGATGATGGGCTGGATCAAGCGCACGGCGACGAAATCGGCCTGAAAGCAATCCTGTAACAACCAGCGCAAGGAAGCCAGGGCGTCGTCGAGGCAGCTTGCATCCTGCAACGCGAGAGTGAGCCGGTGATAACGCCGAAGTAGAATATCGTTGTCCCGCGCGACATGTAATATGTCGCTCAACTGCTGCTGCAGCCTGCGGTTTTTCTCCCGCAGCAGTTCGATCTGCCGGCTGATCAGGGAAACCGCTTCACCGCAGGGGTGGGGCAGTTTCAGGATTTCCAGCAAATCGAGATGCTGCTGAAAAAAATCGGGATGCCGGCGTAACCACTCCTCGATCTCCTCAGCGGGGATTTCACCCCGTTTCGTTGCTTGGGCATTGTGTAATTTCATAGATTGATAGTGCCTTCAAAAACGCTGACGGCCGGGCCCGTCATGAATACCGGATGATCACGTCCCGCCCAGCGGATGCTTAGGGACCCACCGGGCAAATCCACTCGTACCGGGCTTTCCAGCCATCCCCGCTCGATGCCCACCACCACAGATCCACAGGCCCCGCTGCCACAGGCCAAGGTTTCGCCGCTGCCGCGCTCGAATACCCGCAGGCGAATATGCCCGCGATCCAGCACTTGCATGAAACCGATGTTGGCTCGTTCGGGAAACAAAGGATGGGATTCCAGCACGGGCCCCAAGGTCGAAACCGGCGCAGTATCCACGTCGTCGACCCGCAGCACCGCATGGGGATTGCCCAGGGATACTGCGCCGAAATCCCAGACTTTGCCCTCGACCTCGACCGGGTAGTAGGACTCCTCGCGTTGCGCATCGAGGGGGATTTGCGCCGGATCATGGCGGGGAATGCCCATGTTCACCGTGATGTTACCATCCGGCTCGCGGCGAAGTAATAGCCGGCCGGCATGGGTGTCCACCCGCACTTCTTCCTGGTCGCACAAGCCCTGTTCGAAGACGAAGCGGGCGAAGCAGCGGGCGCCGTTG
This sequence comes from Methylococcaceae bacterium, assembly GCA_028711365.1. GTDB lineage: Bacteria > Pseudomonadota > Gammaproteobacteria > Methylococcales > Methylococcaceae > Methylumidiphilus. The sequence continues at coordinate 11,142 of JAQTSI010000062.1, read as the reverse complement.
CCGCACTGGGAAACCTCGCCGCCGTCGGCATTGAAAATGCGGTATCGGAAATCGGCGTCGGGACTGGCCGGCGGCTCCACCAGCAATAACTGGTCGCAGCCCACGCCGAAATGACGGTCGGCGATGTGGCGGACTTGCTGTGAGCTCAAATCGATGCTCTGGCGCACGGCGTCGATGACCACGAAATCATTGCCCAAACCGTGCATCTTGACGAAGTGCAACTTCATGGCAGTCAAGCTTCCTTTGTTAAGATTGGAGGCTCAACGAATGTCTTTTGCGGCGGCAAAGTGGTTTTCAAACCGTCGATGTGTTCTCGCAAATCCAGTCGGATGTGATTACGCATGGGATCCAAGACAAATTCTATCCCTTCTCGCCTAGCCAGTTTCGCCGCTGGGACAAAGTCGCTATCCCCGGCAATCAATACGATACGATCGACCAACCGCTTGTACGCCAGTGAGGCAATATCCAAACCTATCTTCATATCCACGCCTTTTTGCGAAGCGTGATATACAAAATCAGCTTCTTCCAGCTCTTTTGGGTCAAGCTGGCCAGAGATGACTTTCTTGTTTTTCTTCTGATCCCTGATTTTCCAGGCGCCGTTGTCTTCATCGAGATAGCCCAGTCGCAAGGCGACATTCCTCATCTGGATGATTTCCTGGTGAAAAGAGTTACGAAAGATAGCCGTCGGCGTTTTTGCAAGATCAAGCGACTGATTGGAAATGGGATGATGCAATTTTTTCTTCAGGGGTGGACAGTCATAAAAATAAATCCGGTAGAGCTGATCTTTTTGCTTGTCCAAATGTTTGATGCAATGTTTCCAGAAATATTTGGCGGTTTGCCTCGCGTCCCGAGCTTCTTCGGCGCCGAAGAAAGCATAATGGCGCCTAAAAAAAAGTCCCCGTCGACCAAAATCGCCGTCTTCATAACCGGGACTCCATGTAGTTCAAAAAAAAAGCCCTTGGGTTCGGCACTACCGTCATTGCATGGTAGGCGTACTGCCAAGGGCGCTATAGCGAAATTATACATAAAAAAACAACTTGATTAAATGACTTCATTCAAATCCGCCCCAAGATCTCGGCTTTGCGGGAATAAGCCGGTACCTTGGGATGTCAACGTATTGCGTTCGACCTGCTGAATCACAAGACCGATTCGCCAGCATAAAGATTTGGCAGGGTTTCCCTCGCTCTCACCCGATGGAGGCGCTCGCCGTCCACCATCACTTCCGCAGGACGGGGGCGGGAATTGTAATTGGAGCTCATGCTGAAGCCATAGGCGCCCGCCGAACGCACCGCCAGCAAATCACCCTCGCGGATGGCCAGCTCGCGCTCCTTGCCGAGAAAATCCCCGGTCTCACAGACCGGGCCGACGATGTCCCAGACTTTCTTCTCACCGCTCCCCCCCTGCACGACCGGCAGGATTTCCTGCCAGGCCTTGTACAGCGAGGGGCGCAGCAGATCGTTCATGGCCGCATCGACGATGGCGAAATTCTTCACGCTGTTGGATTTCAAATACTCCACCCGGGTCAACAAGATGCCAGCATTGCCGACGATGGCCCGGCCCGGCTCGATGAGAATCTCGTAAGGTGCGTCCTGGAGCCGCTTGGAGACGGCTGCAGCCAACTCCCCCGGCTCCGGCGGATGTTCGTCGTGGTAACGAATCCCCAGGCCGCCCCCCAGGTCTAGGTGCTTGAGCACGATGCCGCGCTTTTGCAACTCGGATGTCAACGCCAACACCCGATCCAGCGCATCCAAAAATGGCCCGGTACTCGTCAATTGGGAGCCGATATGGCAATCGACGCCAACCACCTCCACATGGGACATGGCGGCGGCCCGTTCGTACTCGGCGACGGCCAAGCCGATATCGATGCCGAACTTGTTTTCCTTCAAACCAGTGGAAATATAGGGATGAGTTTGAGCATCCACGTCCGGGTTGACCCGCAGGGAAACTTTGGCTTTCACGCCCATCCCGAAAGCGATGCGGTCGAGCCGATCCAACTCGCCCGCCACCTCGACGTTGAAACAGCGGATGCCGACTTCCAGCGCCCGCCGCAACTCGTCCTCGCGCTTGCCGACACCGGAAAAGACGATCTTGCCCGGACTGCCTCCCGCCGCCAACACCCGCTCCAATTCGCCCACGGACACAATATCGAAACCCGAACCCAGGCGAGCGAGCAAATTCAGCACCGCCAGGTTGGAGTTGGCCTTGACCGCATAGCAAACCAGATGGGGATGGCCCGAGAAAGCGTCGTCGAAAGCCCGCCAATGGCGTTCCAGGGTGGCGCGTGAATAGACATAACAAGGCGTTCCGAAGCGTTCGGCGATTTCGGCCAAAGGCACGGATTCGGCGCACAAGGCGCCGCCATGATATTCGAAATAATCCATGAGCTTTATTTGGCGGAGGGAGTTGGCGCCTGTCCATCGCCGCTAGACATCGGCGCCTTGGCGGGCTTTTCCGGCTTGGCGGCATCGGGCTTGACATCCGCCGGCGGTGCTTCTTTGGCAGCCGGCTCTTTGGGAGGCAGATACAAGGGGCCTTTCAGGCCACAGGCGGTCAGCAGCAGGACGGACGAGACCAGGGCGGCGATGGAAGAAAATGAATTCATGACTTGAGTGCGAAGCTCACTGTTAGGTAGAGTACGAATGGGCCATTCTAAAGCAAAACCTCCGATTGCCCAATGCAACCGACTTTCCCTTATCCCGACGACCGACTCCATGCAAGCCGAAGAATTCCAATCCGCCTTACTGACCTGGTTCGAGCAGGAAGGGCGCAAGCACTTGCCCTGGCAGAGCGAACCCACGCCCTACCGGGTCTGGGTTTCGGAAATCATGCTCCAGCAAACCCAGGTTGCCACGGTGATCCCTTATTTCCTGCGCTTCATGGAACGATTTCCGGCCCTTCCTGCCTTGGCCGAAGCCTCGGAAGACGAGGTCCTCAATCATTGGGCGGGCCTCGGCTATTATGCCCGTGGCCGCAATCTGCACAAAGCCGCCCGGATCATTTCGAGGGAATACCAAGGAGAACTCCCGGCCGACCTCGATCGACTCGCCGCCCTGCCCGGCATAGGCCGCTCCACCGCAGGCGCCATCATGAGCTTAGGTCTGGGCCTGCGGGCCCCCATCCTGGACGGCAACGTCAAGCGCGTCTTGAGCCGTTATGCAGCCGTCGACGGCTGGCCGGGGGACACGCAGACCGCCCGCGAACTCTGGCGCATCAGCGAGGCCTTGACCCCGGTGGAACGTGTCGCCGATTACACCCAGGCCATCATGGACCTGGGCGCTACCCTCTGCATCCGCGGCAAACCCGGCTGCCCGCGCTGCCCGGTGAGCAAGGGTTGCCTGGCGCTGCGTCTGCGCATCACGGCCGAACTGCCCTCCCCCCGTCCCCAACGCGGCATCCCGGTGCGCAGCAGCTATATGCTAGTCCTGCACGACGAAACCGGCGCATTTTATCTGGAAAAACGTCCGCCACTGGGAATTTGGGGCGGGCTGTGGAGTTTTCCACAATTCGACGAGCACTACGATCTCGAAGCCTGGTGTCAGGCCCGGGGCATCGATACCGCCGGGCTTGAGGTCTTGACGCAACGCCGTCATACTTTCAGCCACTTCCATCTGGACTATACCCCCTTGATCGGACGAATCCTTCGGCCTGAAAAGATAGCGGAAGAATCGGCGATCTGGCGTCAACCCCAAGAGGAATGCGCCCTGCCTGCTCCGGTGCGGCGTTTGCTGTTGGAGCTTTGCGCCTGACGCCGCGATCCCGACCATCAACTTAAAAACGAGGAACACCACGCCATGAGCAGAACGGTGAAATGCACTAAACTGGGCGTCGAAGCGGAAGGCTTGGACAACCCGCCTTTTCCCGGCGAACAGGGACTGCGCATCTTCGACAATGTTTCCAAGCAAGCCTGGCAGGAGTGGCTCAAGCTGCAAACCATGCTCATCAACGAGCACCGACTGAGTCCATTCGAAGCCAACGCCAAAAAATTCCTCGCCCAGGAGCGAGAGAAATTTCTCTTCGGCCCCGGAGCCGACGCACCTGAAGGCTACGTGGCGCCGAAAGCCTGAAAATCCGGCGATTATTGGCCAAGGTAGGCTCCCTCTCCCCGCAAGAACGGAAATCGGCAGACCACACCGTGAATCAAATCGTTTCAGTAAGCTCCTCCAGCGATCGGGGATGGGACAGCCTGTGGGCGTGGAATCCCGCCACCAGCTTCTTCCTGTTCTGCCTGGCCCATATGGCGATATGGACCTTGCTCCCGGCGCTCATGTACCACAATCCGCCGAAGGATACCTTGGAAGGTATCACTTGGGGCAATATGTGGCTGTTGGGTTACGACAAGCACCCGTTTCTCGCCCCCTGGCTCAGCGCTTGGGTCTCGGATCTATTTGGCGTGGTCGGCTGGCCGATCTATCTGCTCGACCAATTATCGGTGGGATTGTGTTTCTGGGCGGTATGGCGGGTGGCCAGATCGATCCTGGAACCCCGACAGGCACTGATTGCGGTCGCCATGCTGGAAGGAATCCACTACTACCACTTCTCTTCCATCCCCTTCAACCCCAATGTGGCGATGCTACCCACCTGGGCCTTGACCTGCCTGACGTTTTACCGCGCCTTGCTCGATCAGAGCCTGCGCGGCTGGCTGCTGGTCGGGCTGTGCGCCGGGATCGCCGCGATGGCAAAGTATGAAGCCGCCATACTTTTCCTGGTCTTGTTCGGATTGACGGTTTCCACCGAAGAAGGACGACGCAGTTTTCGCACGCCGGCATTCTACCTGGGAATCCTGCTGGCGGTGGCGGTGGTGTCGCCGCATTTTTACTGGCTCGCCCAACATGGCTTTACCCCATTCCATTATGCCTTGGGCAACATGGAACTGGAACAGGGCGGCCACAGTCCGACAGGCAAGCACAGCGGATATACTCCGCTCCTGTTCCTGTTGGACCAGGCGAGAACCTTGCTGCCGATGTTCCTGCTTTATCTGCCGTTCTTCAAATGGAAAAATCGGGGCTGGACCATCGCCGGCTTCGACCGGCATTTCCTGCAGTGGCTGGCCTTCGGCCCATTGACCGCCACCCTGTTGATCGCCGTGTTCAGCGGCGCCAACCTGATCAGCCGTTGGGCCTTCCCCTTCTTTTCCTTCGCCGGGGTAGCCTTGGTCGCGTATTTCAGGCCGGAAATCACGACCCTGCGTCTGAAGATCTTTTTCGCCGTGATCCTGAGTCTGACCTTGTCTATAGGCGGGGGGATGTACTGGATGATTTTCGTCCGTCCCCACTATACCGGGGTTGCCCCCTATTCGATCACCTATCCTAGCCCCGAGATGGCCGAGCGGATCACCCGGGAATGGCGAGAACGCTATGGGCGACCATTGAAATACGTGGCAGGGGATCGCTGGGTCATCTCGGGCATTTGCGCGTTTTCCCCGGATAAACCCATTCCCTATTTCAACTGGAAACCACGGGAAAATCCCTGGCTGGAGGAGTCCGCTCTGCGACGGGAAGGCGCGGTGATGGTGCATGAAATCCCCCCCGGCAATCCTCCGCAACCGGTATACGCCGATATGCGTCATCGCTTCCCCGATCTGGTGGAGACCACCCTCATCTTCCCGCACCACACCCAGGCGAAGGTTCCTCCGGTTCAATTGTGGGTCGCTTTTGTGCCGCCGCAAGATGTAATCCGGCAACCCGAAATACAACCGCCCCCCTGAAATGAACCTAAGGGAACGTGCGCGAAACAACTTCCGGTTTTCGAACCACAGGATCCTCAAGCTAAAGCTCTGATCTCTGAGCCTCGTCTTTCTCACGCAAAGCGGGATCGGCGGGGCATAAAAAGCCTCGTCGACCACAAGTCCCGGTCATGGCAGAGTAAAGAGCGGATGAGCCGTCGCCGTATCAGTAAATCGGCGGCAGCATTTGCTGTTCCGGTTTGGGGCTGGCCGGTTGCAGCTTGGGACCGGGCGGGACTTCTTCCACTATCCCACTCGAGACGGGGGCGGCTTGCTGAACCGGCTGCAACCTGGGCTGAACGGTTGCGGCTTGCGCCGGCGCAAGCGGCTGCGGAGCGCTCACCACGCCCTGCCCCACCGCCGGAATAGGCAAGGACTGAGACTGAGCCTGGCCCTTGCCGGGAATTTCCGGAATGCTGCCCGGCTGCGCAGCGAGAGCCGCTCCTACCGCCCCGCCGGAAATGGCGACCGGAATGCCGTTCGGTTTCATCAGCGCCGCTTTCAAAGCCTCGCCGTTGAGGACGAAATCGGGCCGAACCGCGGTTTTTTTCTGGATCAGGCTCATCGCCTGACTCAGCAACTGATCGTAACCGAGATGGTCCTCGTCCAGGGGCTGGCTCACTTCGATATACAGCACATTGCCATCCCAACCCAGTTTGACCGGCTGGTTCACCAGGTTGACCTGGGTGCCCACACCGACTTTGGGAAACAGTTGTTCGACATCCTCCGGATACATGCGCATGCAGCCGTGGGTCACCATCATGCCGATGCCGTCCGCCTTGTCCTGACCCGTGCCATGAATCAAGTAACTGCCTTTCACGCCCAGCCGCATGGCGAACTGCCCCAGCGGATTGTCCGGGCCGGCAGGCACCACGTCGGGCAGGATATCGCCTTCCAGCGCGTGTTCCTTCTTGATGGATTCCGGCGGGGTCCAGGTGGGATTCTTGATCTTCTCCACGATCTTGGTCACGCCGATGGGTGATTTCCAGTCCATGCGGCCGATGCTGATGGGGTAAGTGATCACCTGGGTAGGCGGATTCTTATCCTGACCGGGCGGGAAATAGTAAAGCCGCATCTCCGGGATGTTGACGACGATGCCGGTACGCTGGGCATCCGGCAGGATGTAACGGCGCGGGATCAGCACCTTGGTGCCTTCACCCGGCAACCAGCGGCTCAGCGTGGGATTGGCCATGACGATTTCATCCTGTCCCACGCTGAAAGCATGGGCGATGTCGATCAGGGTATCACTCTGCTTTGCCCGGACGTAGCGCATCTGCCCGATCAGTTCCGATCCTGGCGGCGGCAGATCGATGTATTCGGCCTGCGCCATCACGGGCGATAGGACGAGGGTCAAGCCGCCGAGAAAACGCCGGACGGCACGATGAATCAACGAGGAATTTCCTGACATAACTCCAACTTCCTGGGAATCAAGATTTCTTTTGGGTATTTTCGCCGCCGAAAAGTTCCAGCAAGCGAGGCAGGAACGCCGCCAATTCCAGCGACATGATGGAGAAATCCACGTCGAAACGTTCTGCTTCGTCGGCGGCCTCCACGTCGCAGGCCTGTTCCTGCACCAAGTCCAGAAAACGCAAACGCCTGATTCCCAAGCTATCATCCAGCATGAAACCGAGACGGTCGTTCCAGTTCAGCGCCATCTTGATGACTTCCTTGCCTACCTCCAGGTGATTGTGAATTTCCGGAGCGGACAAATCCTGTTTCTTGCAGCGGACGACGGCGCCCTCCTCGTCGGTGGCGCGCAGTTCGCATTCGTTCTCGATGACGATGTCGGCGGGGTTCACCCCCTCCGCCAGCCAGCGGGTCATCACGGCGGCGGGACGCTCGTTGACTGCCGGCAGGGTCACCGGCAGAGACTCGAGACAGCGCCGCAACCAGGAAGCCAACTCCTCGGTTTTCTTGGCGCTAGCGCTGTCCACCACCAGCCAGCCGGTGTTGGGATCGATATAGGCATAGAGCCTGCGCGTGAAGCTGAAAGCGCGGGGTAACAGATCATGGATGATCTCATCGCGAATGCCGTCGCGCTCCTTCTTGCGCACCGCAGTGCCTTTGCGTTCCTCGATTTCGGCGACTTTCTCCGCCAGCATCTCATTCACCACGGAGGAAGGCAGGATCTTCTCTTCCTTCAATGCGCAGATCATGAAACAACCGCCTGCGGCATGGACCAGCGGCGCATCGTCCTTGCCCACCGGCGGAATCCAGCCGTAGCTCATCGGCTCCAGGCTGCCACAAGGACAAAACCGCCCGCCTTCAAGCTTCTGTTCCAACTCTTCGGCGGTCAGGGTGAAAGGCTCGGTGAATCGTAATAAAGAAAGGTTCTTGAACCACATTGTAAAGATGCTTGTCCTGAATGACCCAAAACTGCTAATTATCCGGTGCGGACAACGGTTTGTCATCCTTGGAGCGGAATGTTTGCAAGCCTTTGAGCTGCTCCGCCACCTTGCCGGCATCCAAGGCCGGATCCACCTGATCGTCGATGTGACGAATCACCAAGTCCGGATCCACGATGCATGTCCAGCGTTTCGCCATATTCAGCAAGGGGAGTTTCACGCCATAGGCTTGGGTCGCTTCCGCCTCCGGATCGGACAGCAGGGTGAAATTGAGCTTGTGCTTGCGGTGGAATTTCAGCAAATCCTCGACATCATCGGTACTGATGCCGTAAACCTCGGCATTCAGGTTGCGGATCGATTGAATCCCATCGCGAAATGCGCAAGCCTGGGTGGTGCACCCCGGCGTTCCCGCTTTGGGATAGAAATAGAGAACGGTCCAGCCTTTTCCCTGGCGAGAGACCAGGCTGGTTTCATGGCCATCCTGGTCGTGCAGCCGGAATCGGGGAGCGGGTTGCCCGACCTGCAATGGGTCGGCTTGAGCCATGGGGAAAAACGGAAACAAGACTAACAGTAGCAAGACTGCTTTTGAGATCGAGCCGAGCTTTGTCATGGGATACCTCGAAAGTGTGATATAGGTTGAAACCCGTTTGACTGGCTGTTGGCCAGCAAATTCACCGACGGTCATGCTCCGCCTTCTCGTGTCATGCCAGGTTTCGGCAGGTATTCAAATGGATCGGGAACGGGAATGGGCGGCAGCAGGCGGTAAGCCCAGCAATAGAGTTGTTCCCGGCGTGCAGCCCTTGAAAATCAAGCCTTCTCGGCTTCTTTGAGCTTCAAAGGAGCAAAAAAACGCTTGCGAATACTGTCAAAATTTCGTTATCAGTTTGATTTATATAAAGCTAACAGCGGGAACAACTCTAATGAATGTGCTGGAACTCGTTTCTGAACAACCGCCTCAACATGCAAAGTATGCACCCCGTCGCAGCGTTTTGGACATTCGTCTACACCCCGCGCTCTGCGCTTCCCAATTCGTTCCAGATGAATGAATCCGCATCCATGCCGGAATGACGGCGCTTTGAGCCAAATTGAGAATTACTGGTCTGTGCATGTTTAGTCCATTCTTCAAGAAGAAGGCAACAGCGACGGATCCTAATATTTGATCCAAACCAAAGATGGGTGTAATTTAAGGATCGCCAAATGGTGTTTTTCGGGAACTTTTCGCTGTAGTTCCCGCATATTTTCCTCCTATTGATTTGGGCATCCGTGGCAGCCTCGCGGTCACCGCCCAGTCGGTAAAATCATTTCAAAGTGACAGGGAGATGGACCATGTTTGTGAAACGATCCCTCACGTTCTGCCCCACTCTTTGGGCGCTTTTCTTCTTCCTTGCAAGCCTCGCCTCACCCTCAGCCTTCGCGGCGCTCTCGTTGCCGCCACCTGAAGCCGCCAAAACCGCATCCCCGCAACTGATCGAATCCTATGGCAAACTGCCGTTGAGCTTCGAAGCCAACCGCGGGCAGACGGACGATCAAGTCAAATTCCTCTCGCGCGGCCAAGGCTACTCGCTGTTTCTGACGCCAACGGAAGCGGTGTTGGCCCTGCGCAAGCAGGGTAAAGCCAATGCCTCCGAAGAGGGTAAGGAGACAGCACTCGGAATCTCCTCCTCCACGGTAGATAAGGCCAATCCTGTCGATCGAACGGAAGAAAGGGAGAAAAGCGAAGTCCTTGCCTTGCGCATGAAACTGCTTGGCGCCAAGCCGAACCCGGATATCAGCGGCCTTGACGAATTACCCGGCAAAGTGAATTACTTCACCGGCAGCGATCCCTCGAAATGGCGATCGGGCGTTTCGACCTACGCCAAAGTCCGCTACGCCTCGGTCTATCCCGGCATCGACCTGGTTTATTACGGCAACCAACGTCAGTTGGAATACGATTTCGTGGTCAATCCCGGCGCAGATCCCAATGCCATCCGCCTGAGTTTCGAAGGCGCGGACCAGGCGCGGGTAGATGAAAACGGCGACCTGGTGCTGACGACGCCAAGCGGTGAATTGCGCTTACACAAGCCTTCGATCTACCAGGACATCAATGGCCAGCGCCGCCCGGTGGAAGGCCGTTTCATACTCCATACCCCCTTTTCATTTGCAGGCAATGCTGACAGTTTGACTCCTTCCCCCTTGGAGGGGGAAGGCTGGGATGGGGGTAGAAGCTTGCCGAAACCCAGAAGCGGCGCATATGATCGGCGTTCAACCCCCACCCTAACCCTCCCCCTGCCAGGGGGAGGGGATTTGTGTAGATACCTTTGCCTTGCAGGGGGAGGGCAGGGTGGGGGTAGAACGCCAGAACCTCGCGCAGAGTCTCGGCGTTTAGTGGCTGTTTCAAGTGCTTTACCCCCATCCCATCCTTCCCCCTGCGAGGGGGAAGGAGTTGATTTTTCAGCTCTTTCAAGCTTGTGTGGATACCCATGCTTGCAGGGGAAAGTCAAAAATGAGACAGCCGCTATCCTCGATTCCATCACAGGGCTTCCCGTGGAAGGAATGTACAGCGTGAGCAAGCAAGGATTGCAAGTGGGTTTCCAGATAGCCGCCTATGACCGGGACGAACCGTTGACGATCGATCCGGTGTTGGTGTATTCCACTTATCTGGGCGGGAGTAACTACGACTTCCCTTATGCCATTGCCGTTGATAGTGTCGGCAATGCCTATGTGACTGGAACTACTTCCTCCAGCGATTTCCCGCTGGTCAATGCAAAATATTCAAAATTTAATAATCGTTTAAATGCTTTCGTGTTCAACCTGAGTGCAGACGGTCGAACTGTATTGTATTCAACCTTTATCGGCAGCGGCTATACCTTTGCGTATGATATTGCAGTGGATGGCTCAGGCAATGCCTATGTAACCGGGTCGGCTGCGTTTGGAGCTGGATATTTTGATGAATTTCCGACGGCCAATGCAATATAGATGCCAGAATTGATTAAGATTCACCTTTCACAGCTTGAATGGCGTAACTTGTATCCGGTAACTGAAAAAACGAAAGTATCCTTTTGGTGTTTTTCTGCAAAGATCCCAAAACTGAATAAA
>JAQTSI010000362.1 GCA_028711365.1 Methylococcaceae bacterium | reverse complement strand
CAGCGGCCTGCTGATGGTGGCCAAGACCTTGCCGGCGCATAAATCCCTGGTCGACCAGTTGCAGGCGCGCAGCATCGATCGGGAATATCTGGCCCTGGCGCAAGGCTATCTCACCGCAGGCGGCACGGTAGACCTACCCATAGGACGCCATCCCACCGAGCGCAAGCGTTTCGCCGTGCGAGAAAACGGCAAACCTTCGGTAACCCATTATCGCATCGCCGAACGCCTGCCGGGCCACACCCTGCTGAGGGTCAAGCTGGAGACCGGGCGTACCCACCAGATCCGCGTCCACCTGGCCCATATCCACCATCCCTTGCTCGGCGATCCGGTCTACGGCGGACGCCTGCGCCTGCTGCCCGGTGGAGACGAAACACTGGCGAAAATTCTGCGGGACTTCCGCCGGCAGGCTCTGCACGCGGAGAAACTGGGCTTGGAACATCCATCAACCGGGGAATGGTGCGAGTGGCGGGCGGAAATGCCCGATGACATGCGGCAACTCCTCGAAGCCTTGAGGAAAGCGGCATGAAACCATCCTGGATCGAACCCGATTGGCCGGCCCCGCCCAGCGTGCGCGCCCTCTCGACCCTGCGCGGCGGAGGCGTTAGCCGAGGAGTCTATGCCGATTTCAATTTAGGGATGCATGTGGGGGATAGCCCCGACGACGTGGCCACCAACCGTCGCCGGTTGCGGGAAGTTTTCAACCTGCCTTCCGAACCGGCCTGGCTGGAGCAGGTGCACGGCAACAGGGTGATCCGCGCCGACGAGCCGGCGGCAAACCGCCAAGCCGATGCTTCATACACCCTGGAAACCGGCGTGGTATGCACGGTGATGACGGCCGATTGTCTGCCGGTATTGTTCTGTAACCGGGATGGGGACCGAGTGGCGGCGGCCCACGCCGGCTGGCGCGGCCTGGCCGATGGAGTACTGGAATCCACCGTGCAGGCTTTGTCCGGCCCGAACCTGATGGCCTGGATGGGCCCAGCCATAGGACCGCAGCGCTTCGAAGTGGGCTCGCAAGTGCGTCTGGCTTTCATGGAACGTTTGGACGATTGCGATGCCGCCTTCCGTCGAAGCGGGGAGGATCGCTGGTTGGCCGATCTTTACCTCCTCGCCCGCAGGATCTTGGCTCGGGCAGGGGTCGAGGAGGTTTATGGAGGGCATCATTGTACTCATTCCGAGTCTTTGCGTTTTTTTTCCTATCGCCGCGACGGCCAAACCGGGCGCATGGCCACGTTGATCTGGCGCGAATAAGCTTTCAACCGGTTCCCTGCATCCGGCTTCGGATTTGCCACTCCCTTTGGTGTAAGCCATTGTTAGACACCCTATGATTTCATCACCCGACATGCCTTTACTCCTCTGGATCCTCCTCTTCACCCTGATGGGTGGCATATTGAGCGTCATCGCCGCATCCCTGTTCCTCCTGGTGCCGGATCGTCACCATTCCCTCCTGTTGCCCCATGGCGTCAGTTTCGCGCTGGGCGCTTTGCTCAGCGTGGCTTTCCTGGATCTTTTGCCCCATGCGGTGCAAAACGCCGGGATCGAACAGGCTGAAGGTCTGTTCGCCACCGTGTTGATCGGGATATTGGCCTTCTTCCTGCTGGAGAAACTGCTGCTGTGGCGGCACTGCCACACCACCGACTGCGAAGCCCATATCGACATGGACGAACATTTTCATCAACCGGCAGGCACCCTCATCGTAGTGGGCGACGGCATCCATAATTTCGTAGACGGCGTATTGATCGCGGCGGCATTCCTCACCGATCTGCATTTGGGCATAGTGACCAGCCTGGCCGTCGCCGCTCACGAGATTCCACAGGAAGTGGGCGACTTCGCCATCTTGCTGCAAAGTGGCTATTCGAAGACCCGATCATTTTTTTATAATCTGTTGTCCAGCCTGGGCACGGTGCTGGGTGGGGTGCTGGCTTATTTCAGCCTGGAGCATGTGCATGAAGCGCTTCCTTATTTCCTCGCCCTGGCTGCATCCAGTTTCATCTACATCGCCGTGGCCGATCTCATTCCCACCCTGCACAAAAAAACCCATCCCGAGGCGGTGATCCAGCAGATGGCATTGATCCTGGCCGGCTTGTTGCTCATCGGCGCGATACACCATTATGCCGACAGCTTTCAGCCGGAAGCCGAGCCTAGATATGTGGGCGAGGTGGATTCGATATAAACCGGCTAGCACAATGGGGAATCGGGAGACTGATCTCTCTGGATGCCGAGGGAAAAGGCAGGTGATTCTGCTTCACGACTTTCGAGGACCACGACGATGGAATCCTTTCGTTGGAGTAATTCCTTTGCCACTGGCTTGCCCCAGGTCGACGAACAACATCATCGCCTGGTCGACCTGATCAATCGCTTTGGAAGTCTATTAGATGAATCGGGTGATGTCGGTTATGTGGATTTGCAGGCGGTACTGAATGAATTGATCGCTTACGCCCATTACCACTTTGCCGAGGAGGAGCGCACGATGACCCTGGTGGGCATCGATGCGCGTCATTTGGAATATCACCGCCATGAACATACCCGTTTCCTGCAGGAGGTCAACCAGATGCAGGAAGGCGTGATGGTGGAAAGCAGCGGTGCGGCCGAACGCTTGCTGAACTTCCTGACCCACTGGCTTGCCTACCATATCCTGAGGATGGACCATAACATGTCCCGGCAGCTTATCGCGATTCGCAGCGGGAAGTTGGCCAACCAAGCCTATCTCGATGCCAGAAAACAAAAGCCGGATGCCGCTACCGAACCCTTGCTGAACGCGCTCCACGGTCTTTTCCGCCAAGTTTGGGAGCGTAATCGTAAACTTCAGGAATTGAACCGGACATTGGAATCGAAGGTTGCGGAGCGCACGCGATCCCTGACGGAAGCCAATCAGGAATTGAAAATACTGGTACAAAAGCTGGAAGCCGAAGAAGAGGCCTCGCGCCGCTTGAGCGACGAACTGGCCGCGGCCAATCGACATTTCGAGAACCTCGCCATGACCGATCTTCTCACCGGCCTGGCCAATCGTCGCCACGGCATGAGCCATCTCGAACAGGCGTGGGACGAATCGCTGCGCAAGGGTGAACCCTTGTCTTGCCTGCTCATCGACGCCGATGGCTTCAAGCAAATCAACGATACTTACGGCCATGACGCCGGGGATGTGGTGCTGCGCCGATTGGCCGATCTCCTGAAACATTCCGTGCGCACCGATGATCTTCCATGCCGGCTGGGGGGCGACGAATTCATGGTGATCTGTCCCGGCACCGCTTTGTCCGGCGCCCTGCAATTGGCCGAGCACATTCGAGCGACGGTGGCCGAGTTGGTCGTGGCGATCGACGGATGCCTATGGCGCGGCAGCATCAGCGTTGGCGTGGCCGAACGGGCAGCCGGAATGACCCATCCGCAGACCCTGCTTAAAGCCGCCGATGAAGCCGTCTACGCCGCGAAACGAGGCGGCAGGAATCGGGTTGCTGTGACATCATGAGCCCTGCCTAGGGCTAAGAGTAAAGGCTCAACATGAAAATATCCCTCATCGTCGCCATGTCATCCAATCACGTGATCGGCGTGGACAATCGCATGCCCTGGCATTTGTCCGCCGATCTCAAGCGCTTCCGGACCATCACCCATGGCAAGCCTATCCTCATGGGACGCAAGACTCATGAATCCATCGGTCGGCCCTTACCCGGCCGCAGGAACATCATCCTCACCCACAGTCACGACTATCGGGCCGAAGGCTGTTCCATTGCCCATACCCTTGCCGAAGCCATCACCGAAGCGGGAGCCGTCGATGAATTGATGATCATCGGCGGTTCCTCCCTGTATGAACGTTTCCTGCCCGAGGCGAATCGCCTTTACCTGACATTGATCGATCGGGAGTTTGACGGCGACACTTTTTTCCCTCCCCTGGATATGATGCACTGGAAGACTATCGAGAGCGAGACCATAGACGACGACCCGGACGTGGATTTCTCTTATCGGTTCCTGGTATTGGAAAAGGTTCCACGTGGAACCTTTTCCTCATGAGGGGATAGATCGAAAGGATAGGTAGGAATTCATATTTCATCTTCCTTGTAATGGTAGAAGGACCTGTTCATGTAATACAGCCTGATTGACTGACAAAAGTCGTGCGCTGGGGCGGAAGGTGGGGCAAATTGGGCGTCCCGACCAAAGGACGAACCCGCGATGCCCCACCCCTCCGGCCTGTACGATACGTTGATGATCCTGTTCCAACAAGCGCCCTGGCGCGACGTGCGGCATCGGTCCACGTTGTGTTGGATGGTGGCGGGGCTGTTGACGAGCGGTTGGATCGCGCTGGACG
>JAQTSI010000361.1 GCA_028711365.1 Methylococcaceae bacterium | reverse complement strand
ACGCAGCGCTCGTCTGGAGCAGGCGCTGCACGGCGTGTTGGCCACCATGGCCTGCCATGGTTCGGTGCGCGCCCAGCGCCGATTGAGCATACCCGAGATGAATGCCTTGCTGCGGGAAATGGAGGCCACCGAGAACAGTGGCCAATGCAATCATGGAAGACCTACCTGGATCGAACTCAACGCCAAGGAACTCGACCGTTTCTTTCTGCGCGGCCAATGATGAGTGCAGGAATGGCGGGCCTGTCTGATTTTTTGTAGGTTCCAGCCGTGAGCAGGTCTTCAAATCCACCCGTCATCGCATTGATGGGGCCTACCGCCTCGGGCAAGACCCGCCTGGCCATCCAGTTGGCCCAGGAACTGGATGGCGAAATCATCAGCGTCGATTCCGGCCTGGTCTATCGGGGCATGGACATCGGCACCGCCAAACCGAGCCTGGAAGAAAGACAAGGCGTGCCGCACCATCTGATCGACATCCTCGATCCCGCCGAGGCTTTTTCCACCGGCCAGTTCCGGCAACAGGCCCTGAAACGGATGGCGGAGATCGGCTCACGGGGCCGTTTGCCCCTGTTGGTCGGGGGGACGATGTTGTATTTCAACGCCTTGTTCAACGGCCTGGCCGACCTGCCCCCGGCCGACGAGGCGGTGCGGCGGCAGATCGACGAAGAGGCGGCCCTCCAGGGCTGGGCGAAGCTGCATGAGGCGTTGGCCAGGATCGACCCGCAAGCGGCTTCCCGCATCCATCCCCACGATCCCCAGCGTATCCAGCGCGCCCTGGAAGTGTACCGGCTGACGGGGGTTCCTTTGAGCGAACTTTGTGCCGAGGCCCGGTCCGAACATCCGCCTTTCGAATTCATCCGCCTGGTGCTCACTCCCGCCAACCGAGTGCTTTTGCACGAGCGGATCCGCCGGCGTTTCCTGATGATGCTGGAGCAGGGCTTGGTGGAAGAGGTGCGCAGGCTACACCAGCGCGGTGACTTGCACGCGGACCTGCCGTCGATCCGGGCGGTGGGTTATCGCCAGGTCTGGGCCTATCTGGAAGGTGAACTGGATTACCGGGAGATGAGTGAACGCGGGGTGATCGCCACCCGGCAATTCGCCAAGCGGCAATATACCTGGTTGCGGCGCGTGGAAGGGGCATCGAGCTTTTTGAGCGAAGATGAAGGCTTGACGCTGGCCGTGTTGGATAGCATCGCCTCCAGGTTAGGAAAACGGTAGAGTGATCGGACAGCGCTATTTCAGCTTACCGAGCGACAATACAGCTGGCTGTGGCGGGGGCAGAGCAAGTTAGCGAAGACGAGTGTGTGCTGGAACAATCAAAAAACCCCGCTCGGACGAGCGGGGTTTTCCTGACGCCTAGGTCGCGATGATGCGGTTAGGCTTTGCGGCGACGTGCCGCGCCGAAGCCGGCCAGACCCAAGCCCAACAGGCTCAGCGTAGCCGGTTCCGGAACCCGGGTAGAAGTGTGGTAGTTGTAGCTGATGCTGGCGCCGCAGCCTGCATGGGTCGACTGGTTGCTGGCGATGTTGCCGCCGCCGCCAACGACGGTAATGCCGGAAAGCGAGTCGCAGGTGAGACCGAAAGTACCGCCGCCTACGGCTTGAAAAGCCGATAAGCTGGTGGTGAAGGTAGCGTTCGTTGATTTGTTGTCATTGAAGGGGCCATAGCTTGCAGAGGCGCCCGAACCCAGGGTTTGCGTGCCGGTTGCGAAGTGCAGGATGACCAGCGGATTCATCGATGACAGCAGGGAATTGATCGGGGCAATGCTGGCGCCATAGTTGAGGTCAACTTCGCTTTTGATATTGAAGGTTTGTTTTTGTGCCGCATTGTTGGTCACATTAAACAGCGTATCGCCCGCGCCCGTGAAGGTGAAATCGACGCTGTCAAGGGTGCCCAATGTCGAGTCGAACAGGCTCAATGAGCCGGTTTGGTGGATTTCAGTGACGGCTACAGCGTTGCTGAAGCTCCCGCCGGAGATGGTGGTGGCTTGGGAATTGGCGGCGAACAGGCCGGTGGTAAGCGCCAATGCCACGAGAGTACCGATTTTCATGCAATTACCTTTGTTGATGATGGTTGAAATGAATCTTTTAAAAACCGTGTTATGTTTCCGGTTTGCAATTTCTTTGAGCAAAAATCAGGCCGCTAGTATCAAGCGCTTCAAAAACAACGCCTTAGAATTTTCATGCTGCCTTCTTCGGTGCATTTCTGGCGAATGTGTAAAAAAAGCTGACACTTTAAGGCCGACCGATTGGGGGAAGAAAGGGTTCCATATTGCTTCTTTTCGCGCGCCATTTTGGGTTCTTCTGAACAGGCTTCTATATTTATCAAAAACCTAAGTCGATACTCAACGGTTTTTCTGCAGTGTAAAAAAAACTGACACGCCAAGGCAGGTCGATTGGGGTGAGGAAAGGGTTCAATTTGCTGCTTGGCACGCGCTATTTTGGGTTTTCCTGAACATATGTCTTCATTTATTAGGGGTTTAATCGATAATAAATCGTTTTTTGCAGTGTAAAAAAAACTGACGCTTCGAGATAACGGTATAACCGTTTGAAGGGGGAATGCCCCAATCGCAGATACGCGCAGATCACCTTAAGGTTGCTGCAGGATTGCCTGGCATTCTTGCGGCAGGGGCGGTTTTTCTTCCGCCGGTCCCGATGTCGGCGGATGGGGCTGGAACCACCAGTCCAGGCTGGCATCGCAACCATCGCCGGCAGGAACCGCTTCCTGCTTCTCGCAGCTTGGACTGTCGGAGGGGCAGGCGATGCGCAGGTGGAAGTGATCGTCGTGGTGATACCAGGGGCGGATCTTCCGCAACCAAGACCGGCGTTCGCCGGCCTGTCCGCACAATGCCTTCTTGATATAAGGATTGACGAAGATGCGGTCGACCTCGGCCAAGCTAGCCGCCAGTTCCAGCATGGCGATGTGGTTTTGGTTCCACAGCGAGTGGTTCAGCCCATTCTTGGCTCCGTTGAGCATGGAGGGGGCATTGATGTTGCTGCGCAAGT
This sequence comes from Methylococcaceae bacterium, assembly GCA_028711365.1. Lineage (GTDB taxonomy): Bacteria > Pseudomonadota > Gammaproteobacteria > Methylococcales > Methylococcaceae > Methylumidiphilus. The sequence goes on along the minus strand of JAQTSI010000361.1, from coordinate 1,307 downwards.
CGTTGGCGGCGGCATGGATCCGGGGGTCGAGATTGAACCAGATGTCCACGTCCAGGCCGGTTTGATGACTGCGATGGCCGAAGGGCAAAGGGCCGCCGCGAGCCTGGCCGAGATCGCCGATTTGCAGCACCCCCAAGCCGGCGGCATCGGCCTTTTGCCCCAAGGTTTGAATGGTTTTCACCAATTGTGGATGGCCGTAAAACCGGTTGCGCTCGATGTGCATGACTTGATATCCCGGCCCTTCCAGGGGTAGCGCATGAGCCCCGGCGATGCAGCCATTGTTGGTTTGGCCGATGGAGCGCGCCGCTTCGTCGGTGGGCGTCATTCGCTCCGACCATGAGCTCGCGCGGGGCTCGGCGGCGTAGAATACCAACAAGAGTGAGGCGAGAGCTCGCGCCGGCAAGCGGCAGTAGGAGGGGAGGGGCGGTGGGTACATCGTGGTTTCCTGCTGGATGCGGTTTGTCAAGGTGAGGATTGTAAAGGATTTTCTTGCTAAAATCGCCGGCTTCCCGGTATAGGGGGTTCATGACTCGGATGGAAGGTGCGGGAGATGAAGTTTTTCACGAGCTTGATGCGCAGGGTTTCCGTGCGGGGCCTGGTTTTATTGGGATTTTTCATGGCCTTGCTGCCCCTGCTGATGGGGTTGTTCTCCTCCATTCTCGCGGTGGAGGATCTGGCCGCCCAGTCGCAAAAAGTCGTTTACCATGTCGCCGAAGAAGCTCAAAATAGCCAGGAATTGCTGGAAAAATTGAACGAACTGGAGCTTAAAGGGAAACATTATCTGCTGATGAGGGATTCCGGCAGTTTCAAAGAGTACCGATTGAATCACGAGCAGTTCGGCGAGCGACTACGAAAGCTCATGGACAGCGTCAAACCGGGACAGGACCACATCGTCGAAGTACTGGAAGATTTGGCGAAGAATGAAAAAGCCATTTTCGATTCGGTCGTTTCTCAGTATCCTCCGCTGCAGTCGTCCTTTGCCCGGCTCGCAGCTCAACAGTCAGGCCAGATGGGGGTGGGGGGCGAGAAACTGCCACTACAAACGGTCGACGGGTTTCAGGGGATCAAGGCCAGGGCGGGGGATTTGGCTTTCCAGTATTCCGCGCACGTCGACCAGGAAGCCAGGGATCTGGAAGCCCTTTCCTTTGGCGTAAAATACCGCTTGATCGTCCAGGCCGCCATGCTTTTGCCCATATCCTTGGTGTTATTGACGATTTTTGTCTATGTGCTGCATCAGCCTTTGCGACAGATGGATCATGTCATCAGGACGCTGGGGGCGGGTAATTTCACCCATCCCATTCGGGTTT
>JAQTSI010000061.1 GCA_028711365.1 Methylococcaceae bacterium | reverse complement strand
CATCCCCATTAAGCCGTTGGTCATCCGCAACCTCTTGCGGGTCATCCCCATTGAGCCGTTGGTCATCCGCAACCTCTTGCGGGTCATCCCCATTAAGCCGTTGGTCATCCGCAACCTCTTGCGGGTCATCCCCATTAAGCCGTTGGTCATCCGCACCCTCTTACGGGTCACCCCCATTAACCCGTTGGTCATCCGCAACCTCTTGCGGATCATCTACATGAACCCGTTGATCATCCGCATGATCCCGTTGAGCCTCTACCTCCGTAGGGTCGATAGGGTTCGGCATTGCCGCGGCATCCTTCTTGGCATTCCCACGATCACCCTCGCCAGGTCAGGTATTGCCTTCCACTCGTCAGGGGCAGACCACGTAGATGAAGCCGCTCCATTGCTGAGGATCGTTGCCATCGTCGAACAGCGGATGACGCGCCTTGGTCGCCGGGATGAGCGTCGCCGCCTGGCTGGTGGCAGTCGATGCCGGGCGGGTCTTCCGCGTATGGGAAACGGGCAGAATGTGGGCGTGCTGGAAGCCGTAGACGGCGCCGCTTTGCAGCCCGCGGAGGATGACATCGGTTTCCAGGGTGATGAAGGGCTGGCCGAGTTCGATGGGAGGCGTATCCTTGGCGGGAGTGGCGCCATAACGCCAGGCATGCGCTTCGGGACCCTGACAGGATTTTTTCACCCGCAGGTGGACCCAGCCCGCGCCCACTTCCACCACTTCGAAGCTGCGCGGATGGCGCTGACCGGTCTTTTTGACCTGAAAGCCGACGCGGGTAATGATCTGCTGGGCGCGGGCCACGTCGCCATTGGCCAGCGTATTCGCCGTGTCTTCCACATAATGGGCGTCGGTGGTCAGCGACTGCACGAGCGCGTTGGCTTGCTGCTGCTCCAATTGGGTGAGATTGGGTGATTTGTCGGTCTTGCGCAGGGTGTGGGTGGCCTGCAAACTGGCCGTCTGCTCGGCCAACGCGGCACTCGGAACCGGTGGCGCGCTGGCGTCGGGGTCGGCGGTGAGTCGGTCGGCGATGGCGGTCGAAAGCGTGATGAGTTCGTCCACGCTCACCTGTTCGAAATTGAGTGCGATATGCACCCGGTTGACGGTTTGTCTCATGGCGGTTCCCGATCGGGAGTTAAAGGACAGGGGTTCCAATGACTCGTCATCATCGTTCCCTGACTCAAGATAAGAAATGTGATCCCTCCTTATCTCGTGTGTTTCGGCGGCTTCCGCCGAAAGCAAAGGAAATCTTAGCACTTCTGTGCTTGATGGGTATTGACATGTTCCCAATAAAGGGTCGATAAAAGGCAGGAGTTCGTCATCGCAAGACTCAACCCCAGGCCAAGCAGTCAGGCAATGGCATTCGTCAACCGGGAGGGAGACCGGAAGGCCGGTTCGGTCATGGTTGAGCCTCGACCTTTACGACGAGGGGCCGAGCTTGTGGACAGAGCAATAGGTATAAGCGGCGGTGGGATTGAGGGGGGAACTCACGGGGAGGCAACTGGGCAGATCCAGTTCCAGCCCATAGCTGGCCAGCATTTTCTCCGCCCAATTCTGGTTATTGATGTTGACGATGTCTAACCAGGCGATGGGGCCTGCGTGTTTCGCGATGCCGTCGCGCAGCAGCCGGCGGAAGCCGGTGTCTGGATCATCGGATAGCCTGAAGTTGCTGCTGATCCGGTAAAAGCGCATCGCCTTGGGAAACGCCGGGATGAGGAACGACAGCGGTTCACCCCCGGACATCAGCACCAGTGTTTCTTCGGGGCGGGTGATGACCGGAACAGTGACCGGGACGGCGTGATCTTCCCAAGGCACTCGCCCCCAATCGCCGGGAACGGTGGTAAGCACCACAATCCCTATCAAGCTGACTGCCGCGTATTGGCGGGTTTTGATCGCCACCGGCAGCAAGCCGATGGTGGCGAGCAACAGGGTGGGCGCCAGCATTTCCAGGGGAACGAGGTAGCGGTAGATGGAAAATAGGAGCACCCAAACCACCAAGACCGCAAAGGCCGATGCCAACAGCCAGCCAGTCGGGCCGGGGCGGGTGAGCGGATGGGCCTGCTTGCGCCAGACCCTGGCCAAAGCCACCAGCGGCATCAACGTCATCAGCGCGAGGATGCGAAAATCACGGAAGTCGATTTCACCGACCCAACGGGGGTTGAAACTGAAACGGTAGATCAGCAGTAGCTTGTCGGTTAGAGAATTTCGCAAAAAACCATCGTCCCGGTAATCGATAGGCAAGCCCCAGGGCGAGCGGAAGATATGGTTCATAAAGGGGAATAGGGGATTGCCGTAGGTTTCCCATAAATGCCAGGCCCAATGGCCGCCGCCCAAGGCAAAGCCCAACAGCACCCCGATGCCGAACCAGAACCCCGTCCGCAGGCGGCTCAGCCAGGGCATGTCGGCAACCAGAAAGGCGGCACACAGGCCGACGCAAAACATCACCATGGGCTGTTTCAGGCCAAATGCCAAACCTGCGGGAAATCCCGCAGCCATTGCCCAAACCACGCCACTCAAGCCAGGGCCGCAAGCCAGTTTGTCCCAGCGCGAGACTACCAACCAGACCGAGAGCAACATGCCCAGGCTCAACACGTTGTCATAAAATACGGTGCCGACTTCGGACAGCCCGCCGGCGCCGAGCATTCCCGCCAAGGCGACGGCCGTCGAGGCGAATAGGCGGCGGCGAGGGTCGGCCAGGGCGGACAGCCGCCAGGCTATGGCGAATAGGGGCAGGAAGTTCAAGCCGTGCAAGAACCCCAACACGAATCCGACGGCTCGGGCGGGCAGGTATTCGGTTACCCAGGCATAGGCTACGTCCAGGGTAGGATTGTAGAAACTAGGGGTTTGGCTGACCAACAGGTCTCGATCCAGCATGCCATGGAGAAAGGCCCAGCCGTTGTACCAATGGTAGTTGCGCAGATCCCAATTGGCATCCATGCCCAGCCCTAGCGCCATCCCGCCGAAGGCCAGGCACACCAACAGCGTCAGCGGGTACGCGATCTTGGGAAACGGCGCTGCGTCTTCCCGGGAGTCTGACTCGGTGGTTTTGGGCTTGAAGACGATATGGCGCGAAGCCGTGTAGTTGAACAACAGTCCGCTCACTGAGCCCACCGCGGTGGCCAGCGCCGGCATCCAGGCATAGGGAAACGACAGCGTCACCATGGCGGTGTAGACCGCGAAATTGACCGCTCCGCCGAAGGCATTCGTGGCCAGGAAGCTGGCCCATTCGTGCAGCAACGACTTGCCGCTGCGGCCAAAGGTGTACTGGCGGTTCATCCACCAGGTGAAAGTCGCCGCCGCCAGAAAGGAAAACACCTTGGCCGACACCGCCGCCAACCCCAAGCCCCACATCACGGCATACAACACCGCCATGTCCACGAACAGGCCGCCGACCCCGACCAGCCCAAAGCGCCAGAAGGACGCCGGTATGCGCAGGATCAACGCCTGGACGCTCACGGCTTCACCTCGGGCCAGCCAGGGGCGGCTATGGCGAGATAGGCGAGTCGTTTGATCTCTCGCCGGGAGCGCGTGACGCTGTCGAGGATCAGGCCGCAGGTCAGCGACAGGAAGGCCAGCAGCATGATGGAAGCCGAAAGGATGGCAGTCGGAAACCGTGGCACCAAACCGGTATGCCAATATTCCAACAGCACAGGAAAGGCCAGCCCCAGGGAAAGCGCCGCCAACAGCAGGGACAGGACCCCGAAGAACGGTACCGGACGCTCTTCCTTGATCAACTCGCCGATGGTGCGCAAGATGCGGATGCCATCGCGCAGGGTATTCAGTTTCGACTGGGAACCCACGGGGCGTTCCTTGTACGGGGTGGGCAGCTCGGCGGTCTTCATGCGCAATTCGAGGGCATGGACCGTCAACTCGGTTTCGATCTCGAAGCCCTTCGCCAGGGCGGGGAACGACTTCACGAAGCGGCGCGAGAACACGCGGTAGCCGGACAGCATGTCGGTGAACTGCCTGCCGAAGGTCGTGGCGACCATCCGGGTCAGCATCACATTGCCAAAGCGATGGCCGAAACGGTAGGCCTCCTTTTGCGTGCTGACGCGGACGCCGTTGACCATGTCGAGTTGGCCGTCCAACAATAGGCGGACCATGCCGGGGGCTGCCGAGCTGTCATAAGTGTCGTCCCCGTCCACCAACACATAGACATCGGCGTCGATGTCGCTGAACATGCGCCGCATGACATTGCCCTTGCCGGGGAACGGCTCGAAGCCGACGATGGCTCCGGCCAAGGCGGCTACCTCGGCGGTGCGGTCGGTGGACTTGTTGTCGTAGACGTAAACGCGAGCGGCCGGAAGGGCGGCGCGGAAATCCCGCACCACGGTGGGGATGGCGACCTCCTCGTTATAGCAAGGAATGATCACCGCAATGTTGATACCGTCAAATTCATCCATCCCAATCTACCTTAGTTTTCAAAAGGCTGTCGATATACAGCCCATGGACATGGTACGTGGAAAATGTATTTCGCTATCGCCCGACGGCAGACTTTGGCTTATTGGGTCGACCTCGCTCGCCCGTTGCTTGGATTTTAAATTATACCTTCCTGACTTAATACGAACTTAAACCCCGATTTTTCGTAAAACCTAGTGAGGTTTTCCGCAAATCGTATGGTGCATCGAATTTTTTTCAAATCGGTACAGACAGACTGAGCCGTCTCGAACTATGAATTCCCGGTATCGGAGGCCTATCTCCTCGTATCCTGCGGCTTATGAAGGGGGGGAATCAATGAGACATGCCGAAAGGTCGGATACTGCCTGCTCGTCACCCTTCCAGCCTGTAGTATCATCCTTCCCTTAACGCTTCCGGCGATGCCACAGACTCCCCATGCCCGATGAAACCCACGCAAGCATCCAGGATTTCCCCCCTTTGCCAGAGCGATGCGAGGTGGGGGTCTGGTTGACTGCCGCCGATCAAAGCGCCTTGTTCCTGCAACAGGCGCCCATCCCCTTCGGCGACGCCACCAATGCCCATCCCCACATCAAAGTCGATGCGGCGTGGAGCTATCAATCCATGGACGGTTTTGGTTTTGCCTTGACCGGCGGCAGTGCTTGCCTCATCAACCGCCTGCCCCTCCCGGACAAAGAGGCTTTGTTGAAACAGCTTTTCCTGCCCGATGGCGACGGCATCGGCACGAGTTATCTGAGGATCAGCATCGGTGCGTCGGACTTGAGCGATAGAAGCTTCTCTTATGACGACCTGCCGCCCGGAAACATGGACACCGAACTGGCCCGCTTCGACATGGCGGCAGGGGATGACGACGTCATTCCTTTGCTGCAAGCGATCCTCGCCCTCAACCCCGACATTAACATCATCGCCTCACCCTGGTCGGCCCCGCCCTGGATGAAGACCAACCACGGCTTTGTCGGGGGCGAGTTGAAGCCCGAATTTTATCCGGTTTATGCCCGATATTTTGTCAAGTACCTCCAGTCCATGAATGCGCAGGGCATTCCCATCCACGCCATCAGCCCGCAGAACGAACCCCTGCATCCGGGCAACGAACCCAGCATGGTGATGGAGGCGGGCGAGCAGGCCGATTTCATCAAGAACCATTTAGGCCCGGCGTTGCGGGATGCCGGCCTGGGGGCGGTGGAACTGTTTTGCTGGGACCACAATTGCGACCGGAAAGACTATCCCCTGGCGGTCCTGGCCGACCCGCAGGCCCGTTCATTCATCAGCGGCGTGGCCTGGCATTTGTACGCCGGCGACATCAGCGCCTTGGCGGAAGTTCAGACGGCCTATCCGGAAATGAAGATGTACTTCACCGAGCAGTGGGTGGAGGCGGGTGGCCGGTTCGCGGATGATTTACGCTGGCACCTGAAGCATGTCATGATCGGCTCCATCCGAAACGGGAGCAGCGCCGTGCTGGAATGGAACCTTGCCTCGAAGGCCCATCATGATCCCAACCCTGACGTGCGACATCAAGGCCCCCACACTCCTGGCGGCTGCCACAACTGTCTAGGCGCGCTGAGCATCGCCGACGACGGGATCGGTCGGAACGTTGCATATTACGTCATCGCCCACGCGGCCAAGTTCGTCCGGCCCGGCTCGAGGAGAGTCTTCTCGAATGTGCCGGATGCCTTGCCTAACGTGGCGTTCAAGACACCCGGCGGCAATATCGTGCTGATCGTGCTCAATGACAGCCGGGAAGTTCAGCCCTTCAACATCCAGTTCGACGGCAAATTCGCCGCCACCGCCCTGGAGGGTGGGGCGGTGGGCACCTATGTCTGGCCGTCGGTCGGGCCCAATATTATTGAATTAAGCTGTCATACCGGCAGGGATCGCCGGCATCCAGTCGACAGAGACATGACTCCGCAATTCATCCCGAGCGTCTGGATTCCGGCGATCCCTGCCGGAACGACGAACCAATGTCTTAATTCAACAACATTGTCGGTCGGGCCGGCGTGACGGGGTATTCCTCTGGCAAAAATTCGCAACTGCTCAGGAGCCGTTCAGTTCTTGCGCCTATCCTTGCGCAGGGCGCCCAACAGCGCGCCCATCGAGGTTAACGACTCCTGGTCGCGGCGCCTGCGGATCTCCTTCTTCAGATTCATCTCGCACTCCGGGCACTGGATGCTGATCTGGCGTTGATGGAAAGCGGCTATCGCGGATTGGTTGGTGACGGTGAGAATGGCGGCATCCGGGAGTTCCTCGCAAACGATGGCCATCATCTGCTCCGCATCCTCCGCAGCCAGCGAATCCAGCGCTTCCTGGAGCAAGATCCAGCGCGGCCGGTGCAGCAACATGCGGGCTATCCCCAACCGTTGCAGTTGTTCGCGCACCAGGCAGTTCTCCCAGGTGTCGATCTCCTCCAACCGGCTGATCAATTCTTCCAGGCCGACACGCCTCAGCGCCCGTTCAACCTCGGCGGCATCGAAGGTATCCGGGGGAGCGGGATAGCTGACCGCTCCCCGCAACGTCTCGATGGGCAGATAGGGACGCGGCGGCATGAAGAACATCCTATCCTCCGCCGGCAAATCCACCTTGCCATCTCCCCACGGCCAAAGGCCCGCGATCACCTTGAACAGCTTGCTTCCCACGGCGGGATCGCCGGACAGGAAAACCCGCTCTCCCGGCTTGATTTCGGCGTTGAATTTGTCGAGGATCACCAGGTCGTTGTCAGGGTTGGCGATGCTGACGTCATGGAAGACCAAAGCAGAACGCTGCGACACCTCGACTACGATGGGGGTGCTGTCCGTCTGGGCGATGTCTTCTTCCAGGTGGTCCAAAGCCTTGGTCAGACCCAACACGCGCTCCACCGAGGCACGCCATTCCGCCATTTTCGCCAGGTTGTCCACCGGAAAGGACAAGGCCCCCACCATTTGCTGGAAGGCCTGGGCCGATTGCACCAGCGCGCCCAGGGTGATGACGCCGGCGATATAACGTGGCGATGCGGCCAAGATCGGAAGGGCCATGGATATGACCGAATAGCCCGAGGTGAACATGAGAATGTTCGCGAACGCCCTGGTCTGCCGGTTCCAGGCCTCGACGATCCCGCCGAACAGCGAGGAGAAACGCCGCCTCTCGTCGGTTTCACCGTGGACCAGCGCGATGGCCTCGGAGTTTTCCCGCGCCCGTACCAGGCCGAAGCGGAAATTGGCCTCTTCGGCTTGCCGGGTGTGGGTTGCCAGGGTCAGCGGCTGGCCGATCTTCCATCCCAGGGTGGAGGCAATCGCCGCATAGGCCAAAGCCAGCCACACCAGATAACCGGGAATGAGGATGTTAGAAACCCCCAAGGATAGGTCTAGCGTGCCGGAAAGCGTCCACAGGATTTTCGTGAAGCTCACCAGCAGCAATACGGCATACAACAGGGAGTGGGCGAGTTCGATGGCGAACTCGGTGGCGATGCGGATGTCCTCGGCGATGCGGCCGTCGGGATTGTCGTGCTTGCCTGGCAGGTGAGTGATCTGGTAATGGTGGCCGTCGTCCATCCATTGGCCGATGAGCCGGTTCGTCAGCCAGACGCGCCATTCGAGCATGATGTCGCGCTTGATCTTCAAATGGAAGTAGGTCACCGTCACGTTCGCGATGAGGATCAGCACCACCAGCCAGACCTGTATCATCAGCTTCGGCATCGAATGTTGTTCGAGCGCGTTGAAAAGGCCGGAACTCCATTCGGTGATCGAGACGGCAATGACGATCTGCAACACGGTCAGCCCCACCAGGGCCAGCGTGCGCGAACGGATGTCTCGTTTGTTTTCGCTGTGCCAGAACTGCCCGGCCAGGCAGACGAACTGGATGAAAAAATTGGGAATATTCGCTTCCAACTTGGCTGTTGGGCGGCCGCCAAGGGGAATGGGAGGATTAGGGGATGTGATCATGGTGTTTGTCCCAGCAATATTTTTCTCGCGCCCTCTTCCGGGCAGTTCTTTAAGAACGGCTTGGCCTGCGCCCCCGCATCACCCTTCTTTGCTATCCGCCGGCACGGCGCGGGCCGCGCGCCAGTTTTGCGCCTCTTCGATCAGGCTCATAGCCGTCGTGCATAGAAACGGGATGCCCTGGATGAAGACGGTGATGGCGAATAGGTTTTGCTCGTAAACGTCGAACTGATTGGCAATCCATAGCCAAATCGAGCCCGACAGCAATAATAGCCCCAAGAGAGTTTCCGTTTGCGCGGGCCGGTCAGCCTTTTTCTTCTTCACCAAGCCGCCCTTTTCCGTACGCTTGAAGGCCAGTCCATCTCGGATCATACCTTCCACGACCGCCCTAGAGACGGTGAATTGCAGGCTCATCGCCGCCAGCGCCGCCCCCACGATCTGCCGTTTGGGGATGCGCACCCTACGGCTATACAGCAGCCAGGCATGGACCATATTGACGAAAACCGCCGTCAGCACCGGCACGGTCAAAGCCACCGCCGGATAGGCCAGATCGAACAGGATGATCAAAGGCACCCAGATCAGATTCAGGAACGATACCGCCGTACCCACCGCATCGGAGAACCAGTAAGCCCAGCCGGTGACGAAATGATACTTCTGCTGCGGCGTCAGGGTCTTGGATTTGGGCAGCATATGCCGCCAATGCTTGCGGATGATCTGCATCGCGCCGTAAGCCCAACGGTGGCGCTGAGTCTTGAAGGCCAGGAAAGTATCGGGTAGCAGGCCCCAACCGTAGCGCTCGCGGGTGTAATGAGCGTGATAACCGCGGGCCAGCAAGCGCAAACCGAGTTCGGTGTCTTCCACGATGGTATCGGTGGCCCACCCGCCCGCCGCATCGAAAGCCTCGCGTTTCACCATCAGCATGGTGCCATGGGCGATGATGGCGTTGTCCTCGTTGCGCTGTACCATGCCGATATCGAAGAAGCCGGCATATTCTGAGTTCATGATGGTCTTCAGCAGGTTTTCCTCGCCGTCGCGGTGATCCTGCGGCGCCTGGATGATCGCCACCCGCGGGTCGTTGAACCAGGGCACGAGATCTTTCAGCCAGTCGGGGTGTACCTGATAATCGGCGTCGACTGCGGCGATCACTGCCGCGTCGGGCGACATGTCCTTCAATGCCAGGTTCAGCGCGCCGGCCTTGAAACCGGAGACCTTGGGCAGGTACACGAACTTGAAGCGTGGGCCCAGTTTGCGGCAGTGTTCCTCGATGGGCTTCCAGAAATGTTCTTCCGGGGTGTTGTTGACGATGGCCAACACTTCGAAGTTCGGATAATCCAAGGCGGCCATGCTGTCCAGCGTCGCCATGTACATCTCCGGCTGTTCCTTGTAAGCGGGTATATGGATCGATACCAGCGGCGCGGGATCGGGCAAGGCCGGTCGGTTCTTTCCGGGCTCGATCAGGCGCACGGGCTCATGGCCTAGCATGACCTCGGCGATTTCATGGACTTTGGCCAGGGTGATGACGGCCAGAGGCAGCATCATCAACAACCCCGTGCCCCACATGACCCATAGACCCGGATTCAGGTAATAATCGAAAGGATAGAAAGCCGCGGAGATGAGACCCGCTCCCAGGGCGTTGGCCGCGATGGCGTAGGCGATGGCATGGCCGAAGGTTGGCCGCCGCCGCTTCAACCCCCACAGGGTGATGAACGAACCAATCAGGATGCCGCCAGCCGCCAGTTCGAAGCGCGACTTTTGCACCGGGCCGGCAAGCTTGAATTTAGGGTTGCGGTTGATGTCGTAAATACCCCAATAAGGCCCGACATTGCTGCCCTCGGTGCGGCTCTTCCAGGGTTGGTCGAATACCTCGATGATGTTGTAGTCGATGCCGCGCTTGGAGGCTTCGATCAAAAACTCCCGGATGACCTGGGCTTGCTTCAGCGGGTTGGGGATGGCGGCCATGCGATTATAGCCTTGGCTGGGCCAGCCGAATTCGCCGATCAGAATCCGCTTGCCGGGATAACGGTTGCGCAAGACATCATATTTTTCCAGGGCGTAATCGACTGCCTTGTCGGCTCGTATCAACTCCCAGAACGGCAGGTTATGAGTGGTGATGAAGTCGACTTCTTTCACCAAATCGGGCAGGAACACCCAGTCGCTCCAGCCTTCGCTGGTGGAAACCTGTTTGGCGGTTTGCGCCTTGGCCTGGCGTAGGTATTCGATCAAATCATTCAGGCGCAGGGTGGCTTCCGGGGAGAGCTTGAGCTTGCCGGTGGTGGCGTCCGCCACGTCGGGGTAGTCTATGCGCGAACGCAGCATCACCTCGTTGCCGACAATCAATTCACGGACGTTCCAGTTTTCCCGCGCCAGCTTGAGCGCCGTTTCCAGTTCCTTTTGGTTTCGCTCGCGGGTTTCCGCAACCACATTGCCGGCGGCATCGCGTTCGTCATCCAGCGCGACGCCCAAGGTCACGTCGAGATTGTATTTCTGTGCTAGCTTGGGCAATTCCGCCACATTGCCGCTGGCGGTATAGATACGCACCTTCTTGGCGACATCGGCGATGAGCTTCAAGTCACGGTCTATCTCTTCGATACTGGGATCGCGGCCTTCGAAGGGGGGATGGCGCGGCTCGTAGGCCAGCGACAGCGAGGCAAACTTGCCGGCAAAATCGGGTGGCTCGGCAACCTGCTGCGCCACATACCAGACGGCGGCTTGTAGAAGGGCGGCGATCAGAGTGGAAGTCAGAACGATGAGGCGCATGATGGGGAAATCGGGGGTTGATGGAATTTCATTCCGCAGGGCCGGCTCATGGCGGGCATTCGGATTTTTCGCCTTTCCCTTGACTCGACTGGATCGCGTGGCCCTACGAGGGCGGCTATTTCTTCTCGCCCGTTGCATCCGTCGCAGGCTGAGCGGGAGCCGGCGGCGCCTCCTTGGGGATCTCGCTGGGATTGTCCCAGCATTGCTTGACCTGTTCTGGCGTCGGGTTCGATAAACCGGGGTTGGCGGTTTGCAGATTGACCAAGCAGCCGAAGGATTGGGCCAGATGCTGTTGCGGGCATTTGAATGCCGTGTAGAAGGTATGGAACTGACTGGCCGCGCCAGAATCGTCCCTGGCCAATGCCGCGATCACTCTTTGGCCGGTGCGGACGCATTCCGCCGGGCCGACCGGTTTGGGGACATGGATTTTGGCGGGTGGATTTGCCACGGGTTTGGAGGGCGCATTCAGCGCCGTGGGTTTGGCTGGAACGGTTTCCTCGGCGAGGACGGCCGGCATCGCCGTCAGCGCAGCCAGCCCAAAAACGAACAGGCAGTAGATTTTCTTATTGCCGCGAGGGATGGCGACACGCCTAAAGTTCATGAATTTCACCTTTCGATTCAGGTTCGTTGTTATTGTGGTGGATTGGGGGTTCGCTCGGCGCATAACCATGAAGGGAACGAAGAGCCTATGGTACATTATCCGCCAATGGTCTTGTAAGTAGATGGTGTGATTGTGATGCTTTCGAAGCGTGGGATGGTTTCCCTGATCCTGGCGGCATGCGCCTTCCTTTCGATTCTGTATTGGTGGCGGATGAGTCAGCCGGTGATCGTCGTGGATGCCCTGAGCGATCATCTCAGTTGCGTATCTTACGCGCCCTATTACAAACCGCATCAAACGCCACTGGAAAAATCGACTTTCATCGAGCCGGCCCAAATCGAAGCCGATTTGCAGCGATTGGCGCAACGGTTCGATTGCGTGCGGATCTATTCGCTCGGCCAGGGTTTGCACGAGGTTCCCCGTCTGGCGCAAAAACTCGGCATCAAGGTATTGCTGGGCTTATGGATAGGAAGAACGCTCGCCGACAACGAAAAGGAATTGACCCGCGCCGCGGACGTGGTGCGGAAGTATCCCTCGGTCATCCGCGCCATCATCGTCGGCAACGAAGTCTTGTTGCGCGGTGAGCAGCCGGCTTCGGCGATGCGCACCTACATCGAAAGAGTCAAGGCCGCAGCGCCAGGGGTGCCGGTGACCTATGCCGACGTCTGGGAATTCTGGCTGCGTAATCAGAAGGAACTGGCGGACGTGGTCTCCTTCGCCACCGTGCATATCCTTCCCTATTGGGAGGATGACCCGGTGGGAATCGAAAACGCCGTCGGCCATGTCAGCCATATTTACCACCATGTGAAAGCTGAATTGAAGGGCAAGGAGGTGATGATCGGCGAAACCGGCTGGCCCAGTTACGGTCGCCAGCGCCAGGAGGCAGAACCCACCCTGGTCAACCAGGCCCGTTTCATCCGGGAATTTGCCGTGCGCGCGGAACTGGAGAAAATCCCCTATAACGTCATCGAGGCCTTCGATCAAGCCTGGAAGCGCAAATCGGAAGGCGCGGTCGGCGGCTATTGGGGCTTGTACGATCAGGCCGAAAACCCCAAATTTCCCTTCCGTGGACCGGTGGCTGAAGCCCCGGGCTGGAGCCTTGCCGCTTACGGCGCCATGGCCTTGTTCTTCGCCTTGATGCTGTGGGAATGGCGGCGATTGAGCAGTGATGAAATCCTCGCCCGTCTCGCCGTCGCTATCGGCGGCGGAGGCGCCTGGGTGGCCGCCTGGCGCGACATGGTGATGGCCAACCGTACCCCCCTGGAGTGGGCGGTGACGGGGGGCTATGTCTTTCTGTCGGCCGCCGCCACGATCCTGATCGGCCGGGCTCTGGCTTCATGGTGCGCGGGGGGCAAGCCGCCGGCGGATTTCGCGCCGATCAGCCAGTTGTTGCGCTGGCTCAGGCGCAACGATCAGAGTTTCGATGTCGGCGCCCGGCTGTTCGGCGGGCTACGCATCGCCATCCTGTTCGGCGCCGCCATGGTATGCCTGCTGTTGGTGTTCGACGCGCGCTATCGGGATTTCCCGCTGGCGCTGTATTCCGTGCCGGCGGTGGGCTTCGCCTTGCTGGCATGGATCAAGGGCAGGGTCGAAGTGGACTTGGAGGAAGTCATGCTGGCTTCCCTCATCGCTTGCTGTGCGCCCTGGATCGCGGTGAACGAGCATCTGATCACGCCTCGCGATGAAGCTTGGCGGCTGGCGGACGGAATCAACCCGCATGCCCTGATCTGGGCGGGATTATGCCTGCTGCTGGCCGGCTCGGTGTTGGGCCCGGTATTCGTCGAATTGCGCACGCGCCAGCGTCAAAGCGCCGAGCAGGAAACCTAGCGCCGAGTAGTCCCAGCAGTAAAGGATCAACCCAGCCATACCGATCATTCCGGCCAATAAGCCGACGTTACCTGCGCGGGTGAGGGTGGCCAGGATGCCGAGGAACAGGCTGAAATAACCGAGGCCATAGTGATCGAAGCTTTGCACGATGATCCCGCGGATATTGCACAATAGGGACTGCCCCCCGCCGTCGCAGAAAAAACCGATCTCGGACGGCTCGATCACATGGAAGCGGACCCAAACCGAAAGTCCCAGGGATGCGAGGATTAAAAGCCAGGGAAAGGGATTGAATTTCATGTGATTAAAATACCACTTCTCGGCATGGCCAGTCATCCTCCCTGTCGATCCTGGCTTACAAAACTAACCAGAAATTAAACTGCTATGGCTATGTTTGATACCCTGATTCGCCCCGAGGGAACGCTTGAAGTCCTGTCGAAACTGGAAGTCGCCAAACTGTTGGACACCAGCGAAAGCGGCTTGCACGAGATCTATCGTCGCTGCTCACTGGCAGTGCTCAATTCGGGCAGCAATGTGGACGACAGTTGCGCCGTGCTGGCCAAGTTCAGGAATTTCGACATCCGGGTGCTGCAACAGGAGCGCGGCATCCAACTGGAGGTCCTGAATGCCCCTGCCTACGCCTTCGTCGACGGGGACATGATCAAGGGCATCCGCGAGCACCTGTTCTCGGTGTTGCGCGACATCGTCTACACCAACACCGAGATCGTCTCCAACCCGGCTTTCGACCTGTCCCGCTCGGAGGACATCACCAATGCCGTCTTCCATATCCTGCGCAATGCCGGTTGCCTCAAGCCCAATGAACCACCCAATCTGGTGGTTTGCTGGGGTGGCCACTCCATCAGTTCGGAGGAATATCAATACACCAAGGTCGTGGGCTATGAACTGGGCCTGCGCGGCATGGATGTCTGCACCGGCTGCGGCCCCGGCGCCATGAAAGGACCGATGAAAGGGGCGACCATCGCCCACGCCAAACAGCGGGTCAACGACGCCCGCTATGTGGGGGTCACCGAACCGGGCATCATCGCGGCGGAACCGCCGAACCCCATCGTCAATGAGTTGGTCATCCTGCCGGACATCGAAAAGCGCCTGGAAGCCTTCGTGCGCATGGGCCATGGGGTCATCGTCTTTCCCGGCGGCGCCGGCACGGCGGAGGAAATCTTCTATCTGCTGGGCTTGCTGTTGCACCCGGAAAACAAATACCTGCCTTTTCCCCTGGTGCTGACGGGGCCTGCCGATAGCGCCGACTATTTCCGCCGCATCGACGAATTCCTCGCCGCCACCATCGGTCCGCTGGTGCGCCAGCATTACCGCATCATCATCGACAATCCGAAGGAAACGGCGCGGGCGATGAGGGAGGGGATGGAAGCGGTCAAGCAGTTCCGCAAGCAGCACCAGGACGCCTATTTCTTCAACTGGCTGCTGAAAGTCGAAAAAGAGTTCCAGATGCCCTTCGCGCCGAC
Organism: Methylococcaceae bacterium; assembly: GCA_028711365.1. Lineage (GTDB taxonomy): Bacteria > Pseudomonadota > Gammaproteobacteria > Methylococcales > Methylococcaceae > Methylumidiphilus. The sequence goes on along the minus strand of JAQTSI010000061.1, from coordinate 3,339 downwards.
CCATGCCAACATGGCGAACCTCGAACTCCACCGCGATCAGCCTCCGCACCAATTGGCGGCCAATTTGCGCCGGGCTTTTTCCGGCATCGTGGCGGGCAATGTGAAGGCCGAGGGGATCCGAGCCATCGAGGAACATGGCCCTTTCCTGCTGGATGGAGAGCCGGCGGTGCTCAACCCCCTGGATGAACTGCTGTCGGCTTTTGTTGCCCAGGGGAGGATGAAGCTTCCCGGCAGCCATTACGAACCCTGCTTTCGCCTGAACAGGGCGATGGCTCCGGCTGCCTGAATCCCGTCCAAACAACGGAGTGAAACTATGCCCGCTTTGCCTGGTTCGATCGAAATCTTCCCCAACCGTGAAGACAGGGATGAATTCTCATCGCTTGCACCTCAGGGGAAAAGAAATCGGCGTCCTTTCCTGTTCCTGACCTCGTTGCTGCTCTTTCTGGCAGTGGGCCTGGCTTATGTCTGGCTGCGCGCGCCGGTTTATCAGAGCGCCGCCTCGCTCACCATCGCCCGGGAGGAGGTCGTTCCGGCCGGCGCGGCGGCGGCCACGGTGGAAAACAACCTGATCCGGCAGTTGATGGCGGAACAGCAGCAGATTCTGCTGGGTTCCCGCTTGCTCGAGGAAACCCTGCTCCGTTTGAACGAGAACAGGGGAGTAGATCGGCCCGCGCTGAGGCTGGCCGATGTCGGCGGCATGCTTTCGGTCGTTCCGATCGAGCAGACTCAGGTCATCGAACTGCGCGCATCGGGTCCGAAGGCGGAAATCCTGGCGCCGCTGGTCAATGCCTGGATCGATGCCTACCAGGAACTTCGCTCACGAACCCTTCGCAACGACGCGGACAACACCGCCGATGCGCTGGGGCAGGAATCTCGGCAACTGGAGCTGAAGATCGAGACGAAACGCGGGGAACTGGAACGCTTTCGCACCGAGCACGGCATCCTTTCCCGAACGGATACCGAAAACCAGGCGGTGGCGCGGCTTAAGGGCTTGAATGAAACGATCAACAAAGCCACCGAGGAGGAAGTGAAAACCAAAGCCGCGTTGGAGAGCATTCGAACGGCCATTGCCCAAGGCGAGCCGGTGCTTGCGCCCGGTGAGAAGCAAGGGGTGGAGAGCCTCGAAAAACGGGCGCAGGAATTGCGTGAACAACTGCAAGGCATCAAGCGGCGGTATACGCCAGGATATATGGCGCTGGACCCGCAGCTCAAGCTCGTGCCCGAACAGCTCGCCCAGGTGGAGAACCAGATTCGCGGCAAACTCGAGGAAGGCAAGCACGAAGCGTTAAGCCAGGCGGAACAGGCCTATGCCAGCGCGCGCCAGGCGGTTTTGGAGACTCGCCGGCAAGCGGAGGCGCACAAGCGCGAGGCCACCCAGTTCACCACCGACTTCGCCAAACAGGAAGCGATGCAGGCGGAGGTCGAAAAACTCGAATCCATCCACGGCGAAATTCAGGCCAAGCTGGCGCGGATCGAATCCAGGCCCCAGGAGAAATACCCTCCGCTGCGGGTGCTCGAACGCGCTTATCCGCCGACCCAGCCGGTCTGGCCGGACTACTGGAAGGATAGCGGCATCGCTTTGGCGGTCAGCCTCGCCGCGGCCCTCGCCGGCATCGGTTTGTATGATTATCTGACGCGCCGGGACACCACGCCCAACGCTCCCCAAACTTTCCAGATCTATCCCTACCCCGAGCGCATCCTGCCTCAATACCGGCAAGAGCCCTCATCCCTGCCACACCAGCCTGTGCCTTTGGCTTTGGAAGCCCCCTTTCCGCGGGAGTTGACGGAGCCCGAACTCCGGCTATTGTTCGAAACGGCCGACAGCAAGACCAAACAATGGGCGGGGCTGTTGTTATCCGGTCTGAGCCTGGAGGAGGCCATCGCTTTGCGGCTGCAACAATTGGATCTTGCCGCGAACCGGATCCTGGTGGCCGGTGAGCCGGTCAGGTCGGTGCCGCTGTCCCCCCGGTTGAAAACCTGGTTGATGCAATCCCCGTCCATCTGGGACTACGCCATGGCGCCGGATAGTGGCGAAGTGTCGGCATTGATCGCCTGTGCGGCGGTCGATTCGGGGCTATCCCAGCCCGGCGCCATCGATGCCGCCGCGCTACGGCACAGCTATATCGTTTATCTGGTCCGGCAAGGCATACGCCTGTCTGAGCTGGAGAACATCGTCGGTCCCCTGCCGGTCAAAACCCTGGCGAGTTACGGCCATTTCTCGCCGCCGGGGCCAGGACTTCCCGCCGAAAAGCTGCCACTGCTTCATCCCGTCCTCGAGCGCTGAAGCGGCGTAACACCGAATCTTTCTTTCATTTCACATCGACATCCAGCCATGACCAATCCCTTGCTCGAATCCCACGATTTACCCCCGTTTTCACAAATCAAACCCGAACAGGTCGTGCCCGCCATCGACCATTTATTGGAGAAAAACCGCCATGCCATCGCCGCCCTGCTGGCGCCCGGCAAGTCTTATGACTGGGATAATCTGGTCGAGCCGCTGGACGATCTGGAAGACAGTCTTCAACGCGCCTGGTCGCCGGTTGGACATCTCAATTCGGTGGTCAACAGCGATGCACTGCGCGAGGCCTATAACGCCTGCCTGCCCAAACTCAGCGAATACGCGACCGAGATCGGCCAGAACGAAGACCTCTACCGGGCTTTTCAGTCCATTGAGAATGGGCCGGAATATCGAACCCTCGATGAAGCCCAACGCAAGATCGTCGACAATACGCTGCGCGATTTCCGTCTCTGTGGCGTCGCCCTGCCGCCGCCACAGAAAGCCCGCTATAAGGAAATCGCTCAGGAATTATCGCGATTAAGCAGCCAGTTCCAGGACAATCTGCTGGACGCCACCAACGGCTGGAGCAAGCATATCGAGGAAGAAAAGCTGATGGCCGGCATTCCCGAATCCGACCGTCAGGTGGCGCGGCAGAGGGCCGAACAGGAAGGCAAGGCGGGATGGGTGTTCAATCTGGAGTTTCCGTCCTATTTCGCGGTGATCACCTATGCCGACGATCGAGCCTTGCGCCAGGAATTCTATACCGCTTATGCGACCCGGGCCTCCGATCAGGGACCGAATGCCGGACGGTGGGACAATGGCAGTTTGATGGAGCAGATCCTCGCCCTGCGCCACGAGGAAGCGGGGCTTCTGGGCTTTGCCAGCTACGCCGAACTGTCCTTGGCCACCAAGATGGCTCGCTCCTGCGACGAGGTGATGCACTTCCTGGAGGATCTGTCATCGCGCTCCTTGCCCGTGGCCCGCCAGGATCTGCAAGAACTGCGCGCTTATGCCCGGCAACAGCATGAGCTGGAGTCTCTGGAAGCCTGGGATCTGGGTTA
>JAQTSI010000360.1 GCA_028711365.1 Methylococcaceae bacterium | reverse complement strand
GCCGGCCCTACTGGGAACTGCCGGTGCTGGTGCAGCGCCTGTGCGGCATCTGCCCGGTGAGTCATCACCTGGCGGCGGCCAAGGCGGTGGATCAATTGGTGGGCGTCGACCGGCTCACCCCCACGGCCGAAAAACTGCGCAGGCTCATGCACTTCGGTCAGACCCTGCAATCCCACGCCCTGCACTTCTTCCATCTCTCCACGCCGGATTTGCTGTTCGGTTTCGAGGACGCCGCCGCCCATCGCAATATCGTCAGCGTGTTGCAGGAATTTCCAGAAACCGGGCTCAAAGGCGTCAAGCTCCGTAAATATGGCCAGGAAGTGATCCGCCTCGTCAGCGGCAAACGCGTCCATGGCACGGCGGCCATTCCCGGCGGAATGAACAAGCCGCTGCTGAAGGAGGATATCGATTATCTGCTGGAGGACATCGACGACATGGTCGCCTGGTCGCAGGAAGTCGTCGGGCTGATCAAGCAGATTTACCTATCCAATGAGGAATACCACCGCCATTTCGGCGCCTTCCCCTCGAATTTCATGAGCCTGACCGGCGCCGGCGGCGCGCTCGAACTGTACCATGGCGGCCTGCGCGCCAAGAACGAGAAGGGCGAGATCCTGTTCGATCAGGTGGATTACCGCGGCTACACCCGGCTGCTGAAGGAGGAGGTGCGCTCCTGGTCGTACATGAAATTCCCCTACATCGTCGAACTGGGCCGAGAGCATGGCTGGTATCGCGTCGGCCCCTTGGCCAGGGTCAACAACTGCGATTTCATCTCCACCCCGCTGGCCGAAGCCGCGCGACAGGACTTCGTCGCCCAAAGCCGGGGTGGGCCGGTGCATGAATCCCTGGCCTACCATTGGGCGCGGATGATCGAGATGCTGCACTGCGCCGAATCCATCCGGGAATTGCTACACGATGCGGATATCCTCGGCCGCGACCTCGTCGCCTGCGGTGAAAAGCGCCTGGAGGGGGTGGGCGTCATCGAGGCCCCACGCGGAACCCTGATCCACCACTATCGCATCGACGAGAACGATCTGGTCACCCAGGCCAACCTCATCGTCTCCACCACCCATAACAACCAGGCCATGAACGAAGCGGTGCGCGCCGTGGCGGTCCGTTATCTGGACGGCAGGGTACTGACCGAAGGTCTGCTCAACCACTTGGAAGTGGCCATCCGCGCTTATGACCCCTGCCTTTCCTGCGCCACCCATGCCCTGGGCAAGATGCCGCTGGCGTTGGAATTGCTTGATGCGCAAGGCAAGCGGGTGGATCGCATCAGCAAGGGAAGCGACGGCAAGATCGAGCGCTGATTCGTGCCCAAACTGCTGGTGTTCGGCTACGGCAACCCGAGTCGGGGCGATGACGCCCTCGGGCCTCTCCTGCTGGAGAGGCTAGGGGCCGTTCCCGGTGTCGAGCGCCTCACCGATTTCCAACTGCAGGTGGAACATGCCCTGGACCTGGACGATCGCGATTTGGTTTTATTCCTCGACGCCCATCTGTCCTGTTTATCTCCCTTCGAATTCTCCCAATTGACGCCGGCCTGCGACAACAGTTACACCACCCATGCCATGAGCCCGGCGGCGGTATTGCAGGTCTATCGCCAAATCAGGCAACGACCGCCGCCACCGGCATTCCTGCTCGGCATCCGTGGCGAACGCTTCGAACTGGGAGAAGGATTGAGCCCCTCCGCGCGCAACCACCTGGAAGCGGCTTTGAGCTTCGTGCACGGATTACTGGCACAGCCCAAGCCGGAATGTTGGCGAGCCCTATGCGGTTGAAATCCGGCTAAACGCCTGCGATTTCATGCCGCGTTGATGTGGGTGAAAACCTTCAACCGCCGAGGCTGGATCACCACTTCATCGCCCTTGTTCAGCCCGTTCTCCCTGAATTCCTCGCGGCTCAACTCCGCTTCCACGTTGCCATGACCATCGGCACGCTCCAATTCCAACCGCACCAGGCCACCGAAACGCCGGATGTCGCGGATATGGGCTGTGATGCCCCGCGCGCCTTCGCTCTTCTGGGTGATGTCCAGGTCATGGGGGCGAGCGAAGAATACCGCCTGGCCACTGTGGTCGATCTGCTCCGGCAACGGGATTTCACTCTCGCCTATCTTGGCCTGGCCCTCGTGGACGCGGCCGTGAAACAGGTTCACATCGCCGAGAAACTGGTAGACGAAAGGCGTGGCCGGATGATCATAGACTTCGTCCGGCGAGCCGATCTGTTCGATCAATCCTTCGTTCATGACCACGATGCGGTCGGCCACTTCCAACGCCTCTTCCTGATCGTGGGTGACGAACACACTGGTGACATGCAGTTCGTCGTGCAGGTTGCGCAGCCAGCGGCGCAAATCCTTGCGCACCCTGGCGTCCAGGGCGCCGAAGGGTTCGTCCAGCAACAGCACCTTGGGCTCCACCGCGAGGGAACGCGCCAAAGCGACCCGCTGGCGCTGGCCGCCGGATAGTTGGGGCGGATAGCGCTGCGCCAGCCAGTCCAGTTGCACGAGTTGCAGCAGCTTGTGCACCTTGTCGCTGATCTCCTTCTCGCCAGGACGCTGCGCCTTGGGCCGAACGCGCAGGCCGAAAGCGATGTTCTCGAATACCGTCATGTGCCTGAATAGGGCGTAATGCTGGAACACGAAACCGACCTGCCGCTCGCGCACATGGCGGTCGGTGGCGTCCTCGCCATCGAACAGGATTTGTCCGGAATCGGGCGCTTCCAATCCGGCGATGATGCGTAGCAAGGAGGTCTTGCCGCAACCGGAAGGCCCCAGCAGGGCGATCAACTCGCCGGAGCCGATCTCGAAGTTGATCCCCTTGAGGGCGCGGAAGTTGCCGAAGCTCTTGACGATGTTGTGTATCTGAATGCTCATTTCTCTGTCTCATCATGGGTTCGGGTTGCGGCGGCAACCCAACGGTCACACTCTCCCAGCTCTCATCGATACCGGGAAAAAACCTCGGCACCCGGCACATGCTTGAGCGCCCAATCCGCCATGGCCTCCAGCACCGGCTGGAGATCCCTGCCCTTTTCGGTCAGTTCGTATTGATAGCGAACCGGCTTGGCGCTGTACGCCGACTTTTTGATCACTCCCGCCATTTCCAGCCGCTTCAGGCGATTCGCCAGGATATTGGTGGGAATACCTTCCCTCGAATCGGCGAACTCTCCATAACGAGACTTGCCCAGGATGAGATCGCGTACGATCAGCAGCGACCATTTGTCGCCGAGCAAGTCGAGCATATTCGCCACGGCGCAGGGCGAACGTTCGAAATCAATATCGGATGTGTGGGTATGGTTCATGGCGATGAGCAAAATTCCATTGTAACTTGCAAAAAGCAAGTGGCGTGCTAGAGTATAGACGCTTGCATTTTTAAAGTGACATAAAAAAACTCTAGCACCGGAGAATCCTGATGATCACGCTCTATCAATTCGCCCGCACTTGGGGCATCCCGAACTTGAGCCACTTCTGCGTCAAAGTCGAAACTTATCTGCGCATGGTCAAGCTCCCCTACCAGGTCATCGCCACTCTGCCGTTCAAGGCGCCGCTCGGAAAGCTGCCTTTCATCGAGGACGGCAGCATGAAGATTGCCGATTCGCGCTTGATGTTGCGCTATCTCAAGTCGGCCTATGGCGATGCTCTCGACGCGCATCTCGGTGTCGAGGAGAAAAGCCTTGCCAACACTTTTCAACGGCTCATCGAGGAGCATCTCTATTGGGCCTCGATGATCACCCGCTGGCGTCATGATGATCAAAATTGGCAAACCAACAAGCAGGCGATTTTCGGCGTTCTCCCTCCCATCGTGCGCGATCTAGCCGCTTTGGCCTACCATCGTCGAATCAATTCGCAAATTCTCGGGCAGGGCATGGGTCGTCTTGCCATGGAAGAAGTCTTCCAACTCGGCCAGGAAGACATCGACTCCCTGGCGAATTTTCTTGCAGACAAACCCTATTTCATGGGTGATCAGCCGAGCAGCTTGGATGCGACCGGATACGGCTTCCTGGTCAACATCCTCGGATGCCCCATCGAGTCACCCCTGAAAAATCATGCCTTGAATCAGAAAAATCTCCTGGTTTACTGCAGGCGAATGCAGTCCGAATACTTCCCCGAATTTTCTCTTAGGTTTTAAGCGACAGACTTCGGGCATCCGCGAGCGCCAACCTACTCTTCGCCTCGTGCCGAGGCCAAGCGCCATTCCAGGAAACTCTTCAAGGCCAGGGTCACCAGCGCCAGCATGGCCAGCAATGAGGCCACGGCGAAAGCGGCAGCGGTGTTGTATTCGTTGTAAAGAATCTCCACATGCAAAGGGATGGTGTTGGTCAGCCCGCGGATATGCCCGGAT
>JAQTSI010000359.1 GCA_028711365.1 Methylococcaceae bacterium | reverse complement strand
CAAAGAACTCTTTCGATCCATCAACACATCCCAGAATCACACCGCCTAACTCGTCTCACTCGGCCCCCTCAGACACATGTCCGCATTGGAAAGGACTCTGCAAGAGGGAAGGAGTTGATTTACTTACACTTTCAGAGTCATGTAGATACCCATGCTTGTCAGGGAAGGGAGAAAAAGCCCCCCCTGATTAGGGGAGTTCGGGGAATTAAATGGGTATTTCCGGCAATGGCCTCATCTGCCCGGAATACTTCAGTCCTCGAGAAAGGGATAATCCGTATAACCCTGCGCCCCGCCACCGTAAAAGCTGTCCGGATCGGCAAGATTGAGCGGGGCATCGCGTCGGAAACGCTCCACCAAATCGGGGTTGGCGATGAAAGGGACGCCAAAAGCGACCAAATCGGCATCGCCTTCGGCCACCGCGGCGATGGCGCGTTGGCGGTCGTAGCCACTGTTGGTCATATAGATGCCCTTCCAGACTCCCCGCAACAAGCCGGGTTCGAAGAATGGCCCGGCCAGACCGGGCGCATCGCGCCCCATTTCGGTGACATGCAGATAAACCAGATCGAACGCGTTGAGGGCTGCCGCCACATAACTGAACAGCGCCTGCGGATTGGAATCGCGCATGTCGTTGAAGGGTTGCACCGGGGACAAGCGCACCCCCACTCGATCCGCTCCCCAGACCTCGACCACCGCCTCGGTGACTTCCAGCAGGAAACGGCAACGGTTCTCCAATCCGCCGCCGTAGCGATCATTGCGTAGATTCGTCCCGTCGCGCAGGAATTGGTCGATCAAATAGCCATTGGCGGCATGGATCTCCACGCCATCGAAACCCGCTTGTTGGGCATTGCGCGCCGCCTGCCGGTATTCCTCGATGATGCCCGCAATCTCATCGCTCGCAAGGGATCTGGGCATCACGAAAGGCTTCATGCCTTCCTCGGTGAAAGCCTCGCCGGCGGGAAGCACGGCGGATGGAGCCACCGGCAGAATTCCCTGCGGCAATAGCGAGGGATGGGAAATCCGCCCCACATGCCACAATTGCAGAAAAATCAGCCCGCCTCGCTCATGCACCGCCGCCGTGACCTGTTGCCAGCCCTCTATCTGTTCCGCCGAGTGAATTCCCGGCGTGGCGGGATACCCCTGGCCAACCGGCGAAACCTGCGCGCCCTCGCTGATGATCAGGCCCGCCGAGGCGCGCTGGGCATAATATTCGACATTCAAAGCCTGCGGCACATTGCCGGGACCGGCGCGATTGCGCGTCAACGGCGCCATGATCATGCGGTTTTTCAGCATGAGTGGCCCCAGGGAAAAGGGCGAGAAAAGATCGGGGATTTGGGCATTCGTCATCGATGAGTCTCCGGTACTGGGATGATGGTGCGCTTATATCAGGGGCTTCTCGTCCATTTCTTCGGGCGACTGGCCGCCGCAATGGCGCTAGGTCGGCACTGAGGCGATTGGCAGTTGCACACGGACTTCCAGTCCCCCTTCGGGCAGGTTACTGAGCGTTACCTCCCCATGATGAGTTCTCAATAGATTGACGGCAATGGCAAGCCCGAGGCCGGTGCCGCCGGTTTCACGGGAACGGGAAGCCTCCAGGCGGACAAAAGGTCTGAACACATTCTCCAATTGTTCCTGCGGAATACCGGGGCCTGAGTCGCGCACACTAACCCAGGCGGTATCATCCCGTCGTTCCAGGCGGACGCGGGCGTGCTGGCCATATTTGATGGCATTGTCGATGAGATTCTCAAACACCCGCCGCAGAGCATTCGGCTGGCCCGTTACCACGATGCCTTGATCGGCGGTTCCCTGATAGGCGACATCCAGCCCCGATTCATCCAGGTCATCGCACAGACTTTGTAACAACGCGTCGAGATCGATCAGTTGCATGGATTCCACGGTATCCAGGCTGCGGGCGAGTTCGAGACCTTCCTCCACCAGCGATTGCATGGCGGCAAGATCCGCTCGCAGCTTGTCCTTGAGCGCTTCATCGGTGCAGTTTTCCAGGCGCAAACGCATGCGTGTCATGGGCGTTTTGAGATCATGGGTCACCGCCGCCAATATCTGTGTACGCTCGGCCATATAAGCACGAATCTGCTTCTGCATGGTGTTGAATGCTTGCGCGGCCCTTCGTACCTCGGTCGGCCCGGACTCGTCTATGGGCGGGTGGGCAATATTACGCCCGAAACTTTCCGCTGCCTGCATCATTCGTTGCAAGGGTCGCAAGGCGAGTCGCACGACCAGCCAGGCGATGGCCGCCATGATGCCGATGATGAAAAAGTCACGATCCCGAAACCCCAACCACTTGCGGTTACGGCGCCATTCATGGAGTTTCGCCGTATAACCCAGCCACATTCCCTGTCCCTCCGGAAAGCGGATCCGAGTCCGGACCGAAATCGCGCAATCCGGCATTTCTCCATGGCATCGGCTCGGCCGCTCCCACCAGGCACCCTCCACGCTTGCCACAGGCCCTAAGTTTTCTTCGAGCTTCTTCGCGATGGCCGGCCTTGCTTCCCACTGCGTATCGTCCTCGAGAGAACCGAGTTCGATCAGCCACTCATCGCGCGGCAAGGACTGGAGGGCAGCGGTTCTCTGCGCGGGATGAAGCGAGGCGAGCAGACGGATGGCATCGAGCAGATGTTCGATGGCGGCATGCTCCCGGTACTCTTCGATCAGATGGGCGCGATCGCGATGATGAAAAGAATTGCTGATGGCAATGGCCAATAGGACACCACCGAGCACGATGAAGAATAATCGCAGGGATAGTGAACCGGGAAGCCAGGGCATCAGTCAGACTTCCGGCTCAACGCTGGTAGCAAGAATATACCCCTCGTTACGCAATGTCTTGATTAGCCGGGGAGCACGCGCGTCGTCTCGAAGTTTCTGGCGCAAACGGCTCACCCGTAAATCGATGGAGCGATCGAACGGGTCTGCTTCCCGGCCTCTGACCATATCCATCAGTTGGTTGCGGGTCAGCACCCGATTGGCGTGGGTCAGGAAGACAAGCAATAAACGATGCTCGGCCCCGGACAGCGTGACGGACACCCCTTGCGGTGAAATCAATTGGTGGGTTCCGGCATCCAGCACCCAATCGGCGAAACGGTAACGGCGCGCAGGTTGAGGAGCGAGATTCAAAGGCAGCGCCTGCGCTCGGCGCAGGATGCTGCGAATACGCGCCAATAGCTCGCGCGGCTCGAAGGGTTTCGTGAGGTAGTCATCCGCGCCTATTTCCAGACCCAGCACGCGGTCGAAGGGATCGCTCCGGGCCGTCAACATGAGCACCGGCAAGTTGGAGCGCGTACGCAGTTCTCGGCATAGACTCAAACCATCCTCCCCGGGCAGCATCAAATCGAGCACCACCAAGTCAATCCGGCTTTGCTCCAACACCGTGCGCATTTGTTTGCCATCGGCAGCGATGCTGATGCGGAAGTCATTCTTTTTGAGATAGTCGCCGACGAGCGCCCGAATTTCCCGATCGTCATCGACAATGAGTAAGTGCTGTTGAGATTCCATAGTGACTTTTTACAGGTCGGATCGACACTTGTCACGGCATCGACGGGCCGAAATGTAACGCTTTGTATCCCCGATTGCTCCCCATACATAGCGATACAAATTCCTCGCATTCATTCACATCCTTCCCCCCTGTCAAAGGTATCTTTACAAATCTGAAAGTGCAGGGAAATCAATTCCTTCCCCCACGCAGGGAGAAGCTTGGGATCGGAGTAGAACCTAGCCATTACTCATCAACACCTTACCAGGAAAGGGCTTCTACTCCCATTATGAAATAACGTTCGGAATTTCCTGCTAAGGTTCTAAATTACTTTGAGTTCGGTGATTTCTAATGGCGCCAATCAAGATTTCGACACTACCCATCAAGACTTCGACATTGCCAATCCAGATACTGGCTGCGCCATCCAAGGCTTCGACCGGGGACACTTCCGATGCTGAAGTTGAAGGGAACGGGTGTCACAATGGACGAGAAGAACATGCCCTTTGCCCACAAAGAGGCTCTTTACCCTTGAAGAATGCGTTCTTTATCCATGAAGAAGAAACTCCTCCATCCTTGAAGAATACGTTCTTTACCCATGAAGAAGAGGCTCTTTATCCTTGAAGAACATGTTCTTTATCCATGAAGAAGAGATTCCTCCATCCTTGAAGAACGCGTTCTTTACCCATGAAGAAGAGGTTCTTTATCCTTGAAGAACGCATTCTTTGCCCATGAAGAAGAGGCTCTTCATCCTTGAACGATGGCTATTCCCTTATCACTCCAATTTTGGCCACTTTTTTGCGGGTTTACCGCTTGTGGGTAGATTGCCGATATGGCGCAGGAGGTTCTGCATTGGCTCGGGGGACAGCGGTGGGCCTTGGGCGAGGCGCT
>JAQTSI010000060.1 GCA_028711365.1 Methylococcaceae bacterium | reverse complement strand
AACGCCATCGTGCGTCAACTACCGGCGGTGGAGACGCTGGGTTCGGTGACGGTGATCTGCACCGACAAGACCGGAACCCTCACCCGCAACGAAATGACGGTGCGTTCGGTGGTGACCGCCGATCGGACGTTTGTAGTGGATGGCGTCGGCTACGAGGGAATCGGCGGTTTCCGGCTCGAGCAGAGAATCGCCAACCTCGTCGAACATCCCATCCTGCTGGAACTGGCCCGCGCGGGCGTACTATGCAACGACGCCGAATTGCTGGAGAAAGACGGCATAGCCGAATTGCATGGCGATCCCACCGAGGGCGCATTGCTTGCGCTGGGCAAGAAGGCAGGGTTCGACATCGCCTCGATGCGGCGCGGATTGCCCAGAGCCGACGTCATTCCCTTCGAATCCGAACACCGTTTCATGAGTACCCTGCACCGGGAGCCTGGCGGGCATGGGCTGATTTTTCTCAAGGGCGCGCCGGAAGTCGTGCTGAACCGGTGCGCTTGGCAAAGGGAAGAAGGAGGCGATACCCCTTTGGATGGAGACTATTGGCATGGACGGATACAGGCGATGGCGGAGCAGGGCCAGCGGGTGTTGGGACTAGCCGTGAAATCCTCGCCACCCGGGCTGGACAAGCTGGATTTCTCCTGTGTCGAGCAGGGTTTCGTGTTGCTGGGATTGTGCGGCTTGATCGATCCGCCCCGAGAAGAGGCCATCCGCTCCGTGGCCCAATGCCATTCCGCCGGCATCCGGGTGAAGATGGTCACCGGCGATCACGGCGTCACCGCCAGCGCCATCGGGGGCCAGTTGAATATCGGCAAAAGCGGCGCGGTCATGCTCGGTGCCGAGATCGAAGCCCTGTCCGATCGCGCTCTGGCCGGGGCGGTACGGGAGATCGACGTGTTTGCCCGCACCAGCCCCGAGCACAAGCTGCGACTGGTGGAAGCCCTACAGGCCAGGGGCCATATCGTCGCCATGACCGGGGATGGCGTGAACGATGCCCCCGCCCTCAAGCGCGCCGACGTGGGCGTGGCGATGGGCCGGAAGGGCACGGAGGCGGCCAAGGATGCGGCGGTGATGGTGTTGGCCGACGATAATTTTGCCTCCATCGCCCATGCCGTGGAGGAGGGCCGCACCATCCACGATAATTTGAGGAAGGCCATCCTGTTCATCCTCCCGACCAGTATCGGCCAGGCCGGGGCAATCATGGTGGGCATATTGCTCGGCTTGACCCTGCCCATCACCCCCTTGCAAATCCTTTGGGTGAACCTGGTGACCGCCATCAGCCTGTCTCTGTCGCTGTCGTTCGAGCCCCCGGAAGCCGACGTCATGCGGCGTCCTCCCCGAGATCCCGGCGAATCTTTGCTGGGAGGCTTTTTCCTCTGGCGAATTCTCTTCGTCTCCCTGCTGCTGGTGGGGGGATTGTTGGGCCTGTTCCTGTACGAAACCTACAACGGTTCCGACATCGAGACGGCGCGGTCGGCGGCGGTCAACGCCCTGGTGGTGGGGGAAATCTTCTACCTGTTCAATAGCCGCTTCATCCATGCTTCGGCCTTGTCGTGGAGTGGGTTGTCCGGCAACCGCTATGTCTGGCTGGCCATCGTCGTGCTGATAGTGCTGCAACTGGGATTCACCTATGCGCCCCTCATGCAGTCCTGGTTCGGCACCGCCGCCCTGGATGCCGGGGCTTGGGCCCGAATTGCCGCTTTCGGTCTGCTGCTATTCCTGGTGGTCGAAATGGAGAAACTGCTGGTGCGCGGCTGGATGAGTTGGCAGGCGAAATCGCGGGCAAAACGCACCGAGCCCGTCGCCGCACCGAAGATCGATCGTTCCCGTCTGACCCGATACGCCTGGCTGTCCATCGCCGCGGCCATCGTGACCATAGGCCTCAAGGTTTGGGCCTGGTGGTTGACCGGCTCGGTGGGCCTGTTGTCCGACGCCATGGAATCGGGAGTCAACCTGGTCGCCGCCGTGATGGCCTTGGCCATGCTGATATTGGCCGCCCAGCCGCCGGATGACGAGCATCATTACGGTCACGGCAAGGCCGAGTATTTTTCCAGTGGACTGGAAGGGGCATTGATTCTGGTGGCTGCCGTCGGTATCGCCATGACCGCCTATGATCGGCTGATCCATCCGCAGCCCTTGCAATCCCTGGACATGGGGCTGGCGATCTCCGCTTTGGCGGCGCTGGTCAACTTCGCCGTGGCGAGCGTCCTGCTTCATGTGGGGCGGCGCGACGGCTCCATCACGCTGGAGGCCGACGCCAAGCATCTGTTCACCGATGTGTGGACCTCCGCCGGGGTATTGCTGGCACTGGGCGCGGTATCGATCACCGGCTGGCAGATGCTGGACCCCATCATCGCATTCGCCGTCGCCCTCAACATCGTCTGGTCCGGGATCGTCCTCATCCGCCGTTCCACCGCCGGCCTGTTGGACGCCACCTTGCCGGAGGAGGAAAATCAGCGCATCGACGACATCCTCGACCGTTACCGCCTTCAAGGCATCGAATTTCACGATCTGCGCACCCGCCAAGCCGGCGCCGACCGGTTCATGACCGTCCATGTGCTGGCGCCGGGCAGCATGACCATCAAGCAAGGCCATGATCTGCTGGAGTGTATCGAAGCCGAAATTCGGCAAGCGGTGGGAGAGATCATCGTGCTGACCCACCTCGAGCCCTTGGAAGATCCGGTTTCCTTCAGCCATGGCGAAACCGGCGAGCCGGGCCGGGAAACGTTAACGCCGCCTTCCCGGCCGAATCGATTCGGCACGACGAAACCGCGGGATATTTAGCTGTTCAGCCGGAGAAAACCATGACCGACAAAGAACTACTCGCCCAACAAGCCGCAAACCAAGTTGAAGATGGGATGCTAGTCGGGCTGGGCACTGGCTCGACCGCCGATTGCTTCATCCGGGAACTCGGTCGTCGCAACGCCGAAGCAGGGCTACGGGTGAGCGTAGCGGCGAGTTCGACGGTCAGCGCCATCCTGGCCCAATCCCTGGCGCTGCCGCTGGTGGCCTTGGAACATCTGGCCCGACTCGATCTCTATGTCGACGGCGCCGACGAGGTGGCCCCGGATCTGACCCTGTTGAAAGGCCGGGGCGCCGATCTGGTCCGGGAGAAACTTCTGGCGAGGGCCAGCGACAGGTTTCTGGTGCTCGTCGATCAGAGCAAGCTGGTCGATCGGATCGGGGAGCGTTTTCCCATCCCGGTGGAGGTGATGCCGTTCGCCTGGCAACTGGTCAAGCGCAGCTTGGAGGCCCTCGGCGGGCGCGGAGAACTCCGCCGAAACGCCAGCAAGGACGGGTTGGCGGTGAGTTCCCACGGCAGCCTGATACTCGATGTGGTATTTGATCCGGGCTGCGACAGTAAGACCCTGGACGAGTTTTTGAACGACACGCCCGGAGTGGTGGAACATGGGATCTTTCGAGGACTGGCGAGCGCTATCTTGGTCGCTGCGGATGGCCGGATACAGGAACGCCGGGTGGCGGGGTGTTAGTCCGACTTTCGCCATTCGTCCTCGATTTGACGAACTTTGAGACTATTTCCTATTCCAATCCTTTGTTTTATCAATAGCGCCCTGGCGATAGTGCGTGCAGTGCCGGCTTCAGTTGTTGATCCCAAGAATAAACCAAGGGTGAGACGCTTTTTCTTGGGTGGATCTGGGCTCGAGTCAGGCGAATTGCTTGCGCGAGCCATCACTCGCCACTCTCAAACTCAGCGTTCTTAAACCGCAGCACGTTGCAGTTCTCCTTCACAGCGCGCTGCAGACCGTCATCGAATCCCGCCGACGACTCGGCCTGAATCTCGATGGCGATCTTCACCTTCACGCCTGGGCGCGTGGTGAATTGCTGGACGACTTCGTCGACCAAATCGGCGAATTGCTTTTTGGCCAGGAAGGGATCGAGTTCGATGCTCCCGTAGAACTGCTTCTTTACGGTTTGCGCTACTCCGTTTCCGCCTTTGGGGTAGGTGGGCTTCACCGAGTCCTCGACGCGCGGGGTGTCACTGCAGCCAGTGATGGGGCTGCCCGCTGAGTCTGCGGGCTTCGGCCGCGCGGCCTCTTCGGCGGCGTGCTGCACCTCTGCAAAGGCGGATGCCGTGATGGGTTCGATCAAAAGCAGAGAAGAGTCGAGGAAAAGTGAGGTGTGTTTGCCGTAGCAAAAACCGACGTAGCGGCCTTCCTCTTTGCCTTGGGCGAAGCCGAAGAAGTCCCGGCTTTCAGCACCCGCGTGTAGTGTGTGGTGGAATACCGTGTCGTTTTTCAGTCGCGGCAGATAGAGTTGCTGACAACTCTGCTGCCATACATTGAGGGCATTCGCCTCCTTGATGTCGTCTCTCCAGAACCAAGTCTTGAGAACCGTGGCCAAGTGGATGGGCGCCCACTCGCAGATGAGGAGTTCGTTCTCCTTCAGCACCCGTTCGATTTCCTGCGACAAGTTCTGGCTGGTTGGGGGATGACTTGATGCCATCCAAAACGGCGACGCGCGCGCGCGGCAGTTCCGTCACTCCAGCTGCGTCCAGGATGGCTGGAACACCCGCCAGTTCACTGGCCGGAGCATCCCCTCGGGCAAGGTGGTATACCGCCAGCATCGTGTGGGTCTTGCCGCCGCCGAACGCCGTCTGCAACTGAATGACCGGATCGCCACCTTTGCCCGTCAAGCGCTTGACCACCGAGTCGAGCAACAGACGCATGCCCTCGGTGATGAACGTACGCTGGAAGAACAAGGCAGGATTCTGGTATTCGCCCGTGGCCGTGCCCGCATGGACGCGAGACAGATCCGCCGCGAACTCGGCCTGCTGGAACGTACCCTTGAGCACGTCTTCGTGGGGAATGGCGATTTCACGCCAAGGCTTGAGTGTCATGATGGTCGTTTCTAGTTGACAGACCAGGGGGCGGAATGGCCTGGCGAATGTTTGCTGACAAGCAATGGATGGGGATCGATGGCGCGCAAAGCTTTTTTCAACGCGATCTGCGTCGAGAAAGGATCGACTACTTGGGGAAACAAACGGTTGGGATGTTTTGCTTGCTCAAGATGGAGTGCAACCCGGATATTGGCGGTTCGCAGGGCTCGATTCGCAAACTCTCGTTCATCGGCATCATTGGCCCGAACCCTAGCGGTAGCGAGCCCCGCAAGAGTCGACCGTACCTTTCCGGCCATTTCATCTTCTATCGAAATGCTCTTTTCCCTGCGCGCCCGGCGATAGTCCTTCACTTCAATCAGCCACAGATCGTCGCCACACAGCGCGATCATATCCACCGCCTTGGAACCTCCCGCGAAGGATTGAAATTGGCGACGATGAAACGCGCTATCGTCGTATTTCATGACTTGCCAGTCGTCTGGAAAAAGTAATTCCATGCCATCCACTTGCAGACTGGCCATTTATTCCTCCATAGCAGCAAAGTAGCGGTCAGACTGCGCCAGGTCTTCGTCTAGCAATATCAGCGGATCAACTTCGGCGATATCATTGCCCTCACTGACGTTAACCCCCTCTGGTCCGAGCGAAAGGGCGAAATAGCGCGTTGGCAAGTTCGTACAACGTTTATCCTTTAGAAGGATTTCCAGTTCTCTCAAGAAAAATAGACTATGGGTCGCGGCTACCACCTGTATTCCGGCGCTTGCCAACCAGACAAGCGCATTTGCTACCCAGCGGATATAGGCCGGATTAAGATTTGCTTCTGGCTCGTCCCAAAAAAGTGTTTCTCCCTTCTGGGTCAGCGCACCCCGGCGAATCAAGTACAGCAGGGTTGCCAGTTTTCGAAATCCCTCAGCCATTAACGGTCCTTCGGTTTTCTCACCCGCCGAGGCAACGAAAATCAAGCGACCACTTTCTAACTGCAACTTGCCACCAAGTTCATTTTCGAGGTCGGCCAACACACCGTTAAAAAAATCCGGGGCATTGGAAAGTTCGGGCGCATTCATTACCGAAGCCAAGTCTCTGTAAGTCCCGTCGAGCTTAATTTCATAACGATCCAATAGGGCAATCAGTCCCTCATATAGCGATACGATTTCCTTACTAGGAATGAACAACGATTTCGGTACGAAGGAATTGACCGCCGCCGTTTCTGGAATTTGTGAGGCGTTCAAATTAGCGTTCGTGTTGCCTAAACTGACTTCCTTAGCCGGTTCAAGCACTATCTCCCAGCATAAATCCTCGGTAAGGCTTCCGAAGGGAAACTGTGATAACCGTTTGGCGACTTCTGTTTGGGTTCCCACGAAAACGGTGGGAATAAAAGCCTTCACCACTCCCTCGATGCGGGAGGCATCGGTAGCACCACGCCGTATCAAGTTATCCATCCTCACGGGTTGAAATAGATTGAGCAGGCGTTCCGCGAAATATTCTTCCACCCGCTGTCTGGACAAGGCACGCCGGTTGAACATCATGTCTGGCCAGGCACGGTTAATCAGGTAGGCCGCCTTCAGTAGATGGGTTTTGCCGGTACCGTTCTGTCCGACGATGACGTTAAGTCCGGGGCAGAATCGCAAATCGGCTTCGGCAAAGGCGGTGAAATTGATCAGTCGTAATGACTCAAGCATGTCTCCCCCTCAAAAATCCAATTCAGTTTGACTGCCCACAATCCCGGCTTCGCTCGCCGCCGATTCGATGCTGCTCCAGGCGGTGACCAGCTCGTTGTAGGCGCGGGCGTCTTCGGCCCAGCCTTTGCGTTCGCAGAGCGTGTAGAGTCGGTAGGCCAGGGCACGGATGGGTTCGGCACGGCTGGGCATGCGGGCGAGCAATTTACCGGCAGCTTCGGAATCTATCCGGTTCAGCGCGCGGATCAGGTGATGCAGGGCTTCCCAGATGCCTGGGAGCGCAGGCGTCCCGCTTGCTTTCTTAGCGGGCAAGATGCCCGCGCTCCCGGGATATTCCGCCCAGCGCAGCAGACGCAGCTTTCCGCCGCCGGATTCCACCACGCCGGCTTCCTGCAAGCCGCCGACACTGGTGCCCTTGGCGCGGGCCAGCACGTCGGCCTCACCGTACTTGCCTTCCGCCCAGCCCTGGGTTTCGAACCAATGCAGGCAGAACTGGGTATCGTGGTCGAAGTCGTCTTCGGCGAAGAAGCGGTTGATGAGTTGCAGCGCGGTGCGCACGGACATGGGTTTGCCGTCGGCTTCCAGCACGGCGGCGTATTGGTTGAAGATCGCCATGCCGGGGCCGATGATCGCTTGCGACAAATCCACCGGCGCCACGGGTGAATTCACGCCGCCACGAGTCATGTCGAGCAGGGCTTCCGGTAAAACGGCATTCAGTTCGCGGATAAATTCGCGGCGGCTGATGGTGGGCGCATCGGCGGCGCGTTTGCGGCAGACGAGGACGATGCTGGAGGCCAGCGCGTTGGTGCCAATGCCGATAGACCGAGCGTCGCGTTCGGTACGCATCGGCCAGGTTCCAGTTAGGGCGAAACCAGCGCGCAGCACGGCTTCGAGAAAGGTTTCCCAACCCGTGCTGGAAGTGCCCGCTTCACCCTTGGTTTCCGCTTGCTTGAAGGCGTAGTAGATGGTGACCGGAAAAGCAGGGTGGGTCTGCTCAGCCAGGCTGTGGATCGCGCGGGCCATGCCATCGAGGAAGAATGCTTCTGCCTGATCCTTGCCGCCATGACGGTAAGGCGTTGCCACTAATTCTTCGGCCTTTGGTACGGCCAGCGTGGCATAAAGGTCCGCGAAGATCGGTTTCAGGCTCTTGCGCAGCCACACGTAAAAGAAGTCGGAGAGGTCGGCGTAGCCGATGTTATCGTAGTATGGAGGGTCGGTAGAGACGACCTTTGCTGTACTCACCACCTGAGTTTGTGCGTCGGATTGCGTGCTACTTCCTCCTGCACAGGCAGGGAAGGATATAGGCAAGACCTTAGAAACTGCTTCGGTAATCTTGGTCAAGCTGCCGCTTGAGTCAGCAAAGGGATTTGCCTCTCCAAAATCCCAAGTCATCGGGATCGCTTGTCGCCGAAAGGTACTGACCACTAATTCGTTCTTCGGCGAATTGCTCCAAGTGCAGATTGACGAGTGCGACTCGGCGAGTTTCTCTACCACAAACGCCAAATACACTCCCACCGCCTGCGCATAGGCCGTCGCGCCGACGCCACCTTCATCAAGCGACCGATCATCGGCTGGGGAAAGGGCGCTTGGGGGACGGGCGTCTCGCCCGTCATTGCCCCCATGCCGCCCAACATCGGACGGGCGGGACGCCCGCCCCCCAGCAAAGGGATACTGTTCAGGCGTTGCGCTCAATCCCGCCACGACCGGGTTGCAGGCCAGATAGGTCAGTGTGTCATTCAGGTCGGATTCATCCCGCATGAAGCGGTCGAAATAATCATCCTGCCAGAAGACGCCGCTTCGCCCCAGTATCTGGTTTGCTTTTTTGGCGGTGTACGACTTCCATGAATGCAGGATTTCGGCAAGCCGATGAGGTTCGTGGGGGCTGAATACGACATGCACATGGTTGGGCATGATTACCCAGCCGTACAGGGTATACCGACTTCCATCGAAGTGCAGCAAGGCGTCTTGCACCACGCCGGCGATGCGCTCATCTTTCAGCCAGCAGGCTCCCATTCCTTTGTCCAGCCAGTCTTCCGCTTGCTGGCGGTATTCCACATCGGAAATCCGGCGCTCAGCCAAGTCTTCCTTCCACTCCTTCAGCTTTTCCTGCGGTAATGTGTCGGCCAAACGAAAAGTGACAAATTGTGTCAGGTGCGGGGCGTCGTAATGGGGAGGATGCTTGTCTCCCCGGCGATACCACTTTAGGGAACGGGAATCTTTCGGGGGATGGGCATCTTGCCCGTCTTGGATGGCGGGCGAGACGCCCTCCCCCCATGCCGCCAACGCATCCTGCCGGCAGCGTTCGATGGCTTCCTGCACCAGATCGGAAAAGGTGGTCAGCGCTACCAGTTGGCGGGGGGGGAATAGGTCGCCGTAGGTTTTCAGCCCATAAAGCGGCGGTGAGAACCAGCGAGGGTTTTCGGGCATCGCAACCTCCGGCTTCCATTTCGGTTGGGCTTGCAGCGCAATCGTTTCATGTTCTTCTGTCGGCGCAAGATAGACTCGACCATGTGCTCCCTCTGCTACCACGGCCATCAACCTCGCTCCCATACGCCCAGCATTGGCTTCGGCGTAAATGTATTTCGGCTCGATGGGCGTATCCGATAGCAGACATTGGAAGTTTGCTCCGCGCGAGAGCTTAGTCCCATTCTGGGCCGACGCCGGTGGAGTTCCAACCTTAACCGTAAAACGGTAACTGTCACCTTCCACTACCGGGTCGACATACGCCTCCTTGCCAGCCTTGCTTGACAGCACAAAAGTAGAGGCCAGCGGCACTTCGGCATGGGAAAACACCGGATTGGGGCTGCGCACCGTGCGCGCCCACAGCCAGGCGATAACAGTGAGCTTCTGGCCCACCAGCGGAATGAGATCAGGCCGTTCGGCGTTGGGAGCGCCGCCATCTTGGCGGCCACCAAGTGCCGGCGGGACGCCGGCGCTCCCGTAAGCCATCTCGGCGGTAATCTCGATCTTCGGATACAAATGGCCGATGCGCTTTTCCGCCTCGGCCCGCATCCAAGCGCCATAACGCCGCACATCTTCGGCCAGGCCGCGCGCGCCGGACCAGTCCTCAAACCCCGGGAGCACCGGCGTCTCGCCGGATCTTCGTTGAACTCCAGCGTTCCCAAAACGCCAATCCGCAGCATGTTTCGCCAAACCGGCTTTCGCCGGATTTTGTTCGATATAGTCGATGACGGCCCGCAAATGCCGATCGTCACGAATGAATCGATCGAAATACTCCCTTTGCCACAGTTCACCTTCGCGGCCCATTCGTTGGTTGATCTTTTTCGCGGTAAAGGATTTCCAGGAATGAGTGACATCGGGCAGAGGATACCCTGCTTTTGTCTCGATCAACACATGGACATGGTTGGGCATGATGACCCAGGCTAACAGGCGGTAACGCTGCCCATCAAAATGCAACAACGCATTTTGAACAATCTCGGCATTTTCCGGGTCCCTTAAGAGGCAGGTGCCGTGCCCTGCATCGAGATAGGCTTCGAGTTTTTCCCGTATCTTGGCGTCGTCCGTCTCCGATTGTCGTAGTTTTTCGATAACCGGGCCGGGCAAGGCGTCGGCAAGCCGGAAGGTGATGGACTGGATGAGTCCGGGGTGGTCGAAGTGTGGCAGGTATCCACGTGAAAACCAGTTTTTGGCCGGCGAGACGCCGGCGCTCCCATAGACCGGCGGCTTTCCGGCGAACTTGGGCGGAATCTCGATCATCGCCTTGTTGATGGTCACTGCCACCGGGTTGAGGTCGGAAGCGTAGGCTTCCAGCCCCAATCGCTGTGCCTCCAGCGGCAAGGCGCCGCCGCCAGCGAAGGGGTCATGGAAAGCCGGCAGTTTGTCCGGGTTGAATAGCTCGGCAGCTTGCGGATGGCTCTTGTTGAGTGCACAGGTCTCCCGCCAGCTCTTCCAGATTTCCTCCCGCGCCTCGCGTAGCACTGATTCGTTGTTGGTGTTCTCCCACAACATCAGCCGTTCCAGAATGCTGAACAACCGCTCCCGCTCGATGGCCGCCTTCTCCTTGTTCACCCCACGCCCCAAATGCCGTTCATAGCCGGGGTCGTTCACCATCTGCGCAAAAATCACCGCCCGCGCCGCCGCCAACGGCCGCCGCGTCCACCACAGATGCAAGGTGCTCGGATGACCGTGACGGATAGATTTCTCCCGTGCCGCTGCCTCGTTAATCTTGTCCAGCGGCAGGGCAACTTCGATGAGTTTCTTGGGGGTCTTGATGGCGGTCATACAAGCTCTGGTGCGTGCTGCTGCAAGGTCTGCTCGGCAATCTGGCCGAAGAACTGGCGAGTGAGGCTAAAAAATCGGCTGAGCCGGCTGTTGGTGGGGATCAAATCGATGGCGGCCAAATCGGCGAGACTCCAGCCTTTGGCTTTGTGCTCCTGAAATAACGCATCCAATTCATTCCACCACTGGCTTCTGCGCGTGATCAAATAGGGGCTGTTGAGGTTGAGCGTGTCGATGGTGTATTGCGCCCGATCTCGTTCCTGGGGATTCAACGCCTGAGACGGTACGACGCGGCCATCAGACAAATAGGCGAAGAAACGCCGGCAATCAGGTTGATGGCAGGAGACAAATCGGTTGATGTCACAGGCTGGCTTCTTACCCTGAGCATGGCCGCCAAAGACTTCATGTCCCTGCGCCTTGAAGGTAGGCAAGTCATTGCTGCTGTGAAGCGCACTGGCTGCTAGATTGCTGTAATCGAAAGTCCTCGGCGGGTTCTGGCTTTTGTTCTCCACATGTTCGACGTGGTAGCCCAGCCCTTCCTGGTCGGCGCGTAGTTCGCTGTAACAACATAGTTGGTATTGCTCGTCCAACAAGTACTGCATTACGGACGTCTTGTGACCAAAGCTGCTCCAACGGCTGGTGGCTTGCTGGTGGGTTTGCGGTGGGTTGGTATGAGCCTGACTGAGGTGATACCCGCCATTACCCTGCTTGGCAATAAATCTCATCCTTTTAGTGCCTCCTGGCGCTGAATGCTACGTAGAAGGCGCTGCAATTGCGGATGTTGTTCTCCGATCGCAGCAGAGAGACTTTGCATGAGCTGTGTGGCTTCAGGGCTTTGGTAATAGCCCTGATCCACCAATTCGGTAAGACGCTGTAAGTTAGCCTTTTCGCTAACCGGTGGCTGGGGGTCTACCATCATCACGCTGTGCAATACGTCGCCACTGGGTTCGCCGTAGGTCATCGCAAGTGGAGGTGCGGCAATGGTGTTTCCGCCGGCATCCGGGCCGATAATGCGGATGTTTTCTCTCTTTACGGTGCTCAATACTTGGGGGCTGTGGGTGGTGACGATGAACTGCATCTCCGGGAACGCTTGGGTGAGGTTCTGGAGTACGACCTGCTGCCACTCCGGGTGCAGGTGCATGTCAACCTCGTCGATCAGCACGATGCCTGGGGTAGAGGTTGCCCCGTGAGCACCGAGCTGGCCGTTGAGCTTGGTGGCACGAAAAGCGATATCCGCCACCATGCCGATCATGTTGCGGATGCCGTCGCTTAATAATTCAACTGGTAATTCGCCATGCTGATCATGGTGCGCTACAAGCTCTTCTCGGGCGAGCGAATACGAAACTTCGCCCCACCCAGTCGGTGCGAGGCAGATATTGACCGCTCTCGACACTGACGCGATGTATTGGTCAAATTCCGTTGGCGTGTAAGTCTTGCCGGACTCCATTGCCTGCACTTTCCCTTTGAGTGCATTGGTCGTCCAGTAACGAAACCAGTCCACAAAAGATTTGTAGCTGGATGCCGGATCCAGGCAGTCTGTGTATCCGACAGTGCGGGACGTGCGTATCAATTTGCCCTCAGTCAGCTTCTTTTGCTGCCACAAACGCCCCGTTCCGTAATATGCCAAAAGCGGCAATACAACATCACCTCCTGGAGTTCTTACCGCGAATTGAAGGCGTTTTCCGTAGTCGATAAGTTCCTTAGCTTCTTTGATGGTGGTTTTCTTCTTTTTTGGTCCTGGCAGATGCCGTTTCCATGTTGTCGCCGTATCAAATAGCTCATCTGCCATGGCACCTGGAACCCATCCCGTAACTTCGATGCTTACCCCTTGTGGCGCGTACTCCATTTCGCTGCTTGCAGTATCTCGAACTTTTCTCAGACGAATATCTCCTGGTGCGAAGTGGTTACCAACAGCTTCGTCAAATGCTCCGATATAAGGACCAAATGCAACTGCAATGGCATCCAATATTGAGGTCTTGCCACCACCGTTAGATGCGACCAACACTGTTAGGCGCTCGTGAAAATCGATTTCGAGTTTCTCGAAACATCGGTAATTCCAAAGAGTCATTTTTTGAATATTCAGGCGCGACATGGGGCTTCCGCTTTCTTTAGCAATTCTTCAAGATCGAAATTGATACTAGTAACAGCCCAATCTGGCTCTTGGATAAATGGTTTTGTCACGTAATAAGGCCCATCAATTTGATCGCCGCTGACCGAAACAATAGCCAGGATGAACTTGTCCTGCTGGTTCAGACCATAGAGGATCTCGTTGCGGCTTACAGTGATCGTACTTTGCCCCTTGGCGCGGCCTTTGACTTCGATATGACGAGATGGAGGCAACTTGCCATCGACAGCCTTGGGGAGGCTGGTGATGTCCCATCCACATTTCTGCGCGGATACGTCAATGACGTCGTGTCCCAGTGCGCGTTCGGCGTCGATCACAGCCTGCATCGCAATCCGCTCGATGCGCGATCGAGCATCGGCATCGGCACTCCATCCGGCCTCGCCCTTGCGTTGAGCCAGGAGACCGGCCGGTATCACCAGTGCGCCGCCCAGGACCACGGGAGTGGCTGAGATAACGTGGCGCATGGCCAGCAACTCCTTCTCACGCGATTCGCGTCGGGCAGTCAGGTCATCGATGGTGCGGCGGACGTTTTCCAGGGTGAGGCGCACGTCCTTGCCGGCGGCAATGTCATCTTGCAGCTTGATGTAGCGGTCCGACCAGAAATTGATTTTCTTGACCAGTCGTTCGTGGACGGCGGCCAAAGTCTTGTCCACCATCTTCTCGCGTCGGGTACGGACTTCGTCGAAGTGCTCGGGGACGAGGCTCGTGGATGCGTGGGCCAGGGCGCGTTGTTCAAGATTCGCCCTCACCCCCGGTCCCTCTCCCGCAGGGCGAGGGGAGTTTAGCCAGGGAGCAGCCAGGACATCCTCGATCAAAGCCATGTCGGCCTTGTCGATTGGCTCGAAATCCAAGTGAGGAGCCCAACCCGCGTTGATCGCATCACCTTTCGGATCGATCTCGACGAACTGCATTCGGCGAGAAGCCAGGTGGTTAGGATCACCCCCTTCCTTCACCGAGTGGTCGATGATGAACATCACTTTCGGCGTCAGTCCCATGTGGCTGGGATCGATCAGAACGGCTCCCTGCTTGAGTTTGTTGCGGTGCTGCTCCAATACGATATCCGTGACGGATTGCATCAGAGGGTGGCCCGGATGCAGCAGACTGGCCATCGGCGCGCCGACGCGGTCGATGAGCCGCACGTACTGTTTTTCGAAGCACACCCGCTCGTAACGGTGTAACACGGGGTCCATATTGCGCCGGTCTTGTCCGGTAATCAGTCGATCCCGCTCGCGGATGATGGCCGGGACATGGTTGATCTCGTAGCGGCCTGGCTCGCGGGGACGCAGTTCGCCGCCAAGCTGCTGGAACGCCTGATTGAAGAAGGCGCGGATGAAATAGGGTTGAAGCTTGCGCGCCTCGGCCTTTTCCATCTCCTCCTTCACCGCGAACAGCCGCTTTTCGTCCATGACCTCCTCACACAAGGCGTTGCGCTTGATGATGGCCTCAAGGTGCTGGGTGTCGAGTGCGCCTTCCACTCTGCGCAGCAGCCTAGCGCGAACCTCCGGGTCTTCGCCATAGCGGATGGCTTCGATGAGCAAGTCCTTTAGGCTCCGGTCTTCGAACACTTCGCCGAGAATATCGAACACACGGCCGCCGAGCGCTTCGCGTTCGACCTCCAGCTTTTCGAACAATCGTTGAAATACGTCATCCTCGCGAGTCTCCGAGGCAACGACATTCCAGAGGTGGCAAACCTTGGTTTGACCGATACGGTGAATGCGACCGAAACGTTGCTCCAGCCTGTTGGGGTTCCAGGGCAGGTCGTAATTGACCATCAGGTTGGCGTTCTGAAGGTTCACGTCTTCTCCTGCAGCGTCTGTGGCCAATAGAACCCGCGTGGCAGGATCGTTACGGAACAGTTCCTGAACCTTCCTGCGCTCCTCGCGCTTGACGCCGCCGTGGATCATCACAACGGACTCTTCGTTGCCTATTAGCCCGCGAATCTTGACGGCCAGATAGTTCAGCGTGTCCCGATGCTCGGTGAAGAGGATGAGTTTGCGTTGCCGACCATCGGCATCGTGCATTTCAGGCCAGCCATCCATGGCTGGCCCCGCTTCGCGGCGCCCTACGGGCGTGCAAATCGGCAATCCTGCCGATTTGTCCGGCGTGTTCTGCAACAGCTTGGATAACTCGTCCCACTTCCGGTCCCGGCCGGAATGGACTACCTGCCTCGCTTGTTCTTCCAACCCTTCGAGGATAATGATTTCAGCCTCCAGCTCCTGGATAGTCTGGGCGGCTGTGGCCTGATCAACGACGGTTTCCTCAAAGTTTTCGTAATCGTCAGGGGACAGTGCATCCGCCGAATCCCAAACGTCCTCCGGGAAATTGTTCACTCCGTTCGGGCCCAGTGTTTCTGCCATCGCCTGACCGCGCTGACGAAGCTTTTCCTCCTCGACGCGCCGTTTGAGTTTGTTGCGACGGCGCTTGAGCGATTGGTAGATGGCTTCGGGGCTGGAGGCAAGACGGCGTTGCAACGCGGTCAGGGCGAAGCTCACCGTTCCCTTGCGCGCGCCGTCTTGTAACTGATCGGCGCGATTCATTTCTTCCTTCACATAGTCGGTGACGGCTTCGTACAGCGCGGCTTCGAGATCGGAAAGCTTGTAGTTGACGGTATAGACTCGGCGCTCGGGGAATAGCGGGGTCCCGTCGAATTTCAGCAGATCTTCCTTGACCATACGTCGCATCAGATCGGCCACGTCCACCCGGTGTGCGCCGTCGCGGAACTTGCCGTAAAAACGGTCAGAGTCCAGCAGGGACATGAACAACTGAAAGTCTTCTTCCTTGCCGTTGTGCGGCGTCGCCGTCATCAGCAGGAAGTGACGACTGATGGAGCCCAGAAGCTCACCGAGCAGAAAACGCTTGGTCTTGTTGACCTTGTTGCCGAAATAGCTAGCGGAGAGCTTGTGAGCTTCGTCGACGACGACGAGGTCCCAATGCGAGAGGCGCAGTTTTTCCTGCAGGTCTTCGGCACGAGCCAATTGGTCGACACGGGCCACCAGTAGATCAATGTCGTCGAAGGGGTTTCCGCTGTGTGACTGCTCGACTTGCTCGCGCGAGAACAGCGTAAAGGACAGTCCGAACTTCTCGAACATTTCGTCCTGCCATTGCTCGACCAGACTGCCGGGCGCCACGATCAGCACACGCCGGGCATCTGCCCGCATCAACAATTCGCGGATGAACAACCCAGCCATGATGGTCTTGCCGGCACCCGGGTTATCCGCCAACACATAGCGCAAGGGTTGGCGCGGCAGCATCGACTCGTAAACCGCCGTGATCTGGTGCGACAACGGCTCGACGTTGGATGTGTGGACGGCCATCATCGGATCAAACAGATGGGCCAGGTTAATCCGATAGGCTTCGGCGGCCAATTTGAATTCTTCGCCTGGAGCATCGAATGCCCAAGGGCGGCCTGCCTCCGCCAGTGACAGATTCGCCTCATCGGTGCGGAACAGCATTCGTTCCAGCAACTTGCCGTCCGCCGTTTTGTAGTAGACGGTGAGGGCGTTGTCGCCCACGGGCTCCGTTGTGACGATCCGCACCATATGCTCGGGCTCTATCCCTGAGATGGCCGCATGCTTTTTGATATCCTCGAGTTTCAACATGGCTACGTCATCTCCGTCGAATCGTACCCTGGTGCAAGCACGAGATTGGCGACGCCGTAGAGCGCCAGCCGATTCCTCAGCCAGAGGTGGTGCTCAGGACCTTTCAGGCTGTGGTCTTGGACGCAATCCACATTCCAGCGCCGGAGAAGGTATCCTGCCATCGCCGCACGTACCCGAACCTTAAGCACGCCGTTCTCCATTCCATATTCAGCTTCGATGGTATCTGGGTGCTGCACATTGGCGGGGTGTGGAACCAGTTCAATTTCCGTAATTCGATTCCATTGGATGTCTTGGTCGGATTTTTCGTGTTCCTTGGCGCCGCCCACCATCTGTCGAGCGTCAGCAATCCGACCCAACACGAAGTCACGGAATTCATTGCTGCGGCGGTCGTATGCGCGGACATGCCATCGATGGTCGCTATCCGCCAGAGCGAGAGGAACGATCTCCCTCGTCGTTAACCCATTCGACAGAGCGCGATAGGCGATCTCAACCGCAGCTTTCTTGTGGACAGCGCGAGTCAGCACCGCATGTCCCGGGTCGCAGCAACAGCCTGGATGCCGAAGCGTGTCACCAAATCCTGGCGACGGATTTCGCCGATGAAGCGCAGGCGCAACTCGATGAACACAAGCTGGTCGCGCTGCGATTGAGTCAGCTCTGCAAAGTTGAACGCGAGGCATGGCCTTGGCTTTGACGGTCTGACGTGTTGTTTGGCTCAGTGTATGAGGCTTAAAACAACACGTCAATTGATGTATGATACGTGTTGGTCGCTCGTATTTTGATGATAGGACAAGCAGCGGAGCCTCTATGCCGGCTATTTTCGTCACTGCGCCCGGCTCTTTGGTTGCACGGGCAAGGCATTTTGTCTTGGGCGTGGGCTCATTGGCTCTCCGCGCAAGGCTTCGCGCTTTGCGGACGGGCGAAAATGTCTTGCGTGCAAAACCAAAAAAAGGCTTGCGGGAGAAGCTCAGACTTTCTCCGCCAGGGTTAAATGGGCGGATATTGCCCATCCCGGCTCGGAAAAAGCGCCATGCGTACCTTGCTCCGGTCTATTCCAGGCAAAACCGGCGAATCAACCCTTTCAGCACTTCGATCGTGGGCGCTATCTGGGCGAGATCCAGATATTCGTCCGGCTGGTGGGCCTGGGCGACGTCGCCGGGGCCGAGCACGACGGTTTCCATCCCCAGGCGGGAAAGGAAAGGCGCTTCCGTTCCGAAGGCCACCGCCCCGGCCAAGGTGCCGGTCAGTTCCTCGCAGGTGCGAACCATGAGCGATTCCGCCGGAGTCTCGAACGGGGGAAGCCCGTCGAACAGAGGGTAAGTCTCCACCCGCAATGTCGGGTAGGCAGCCAGTGCATCATGCAAGCGTTCGCCCATGGCCTGGCGCAAAGCTTCCAGGCTCATGCCGGGCAGCGGGCGGATGTCGATGTGGACCTCGCAATGGGCGCAGATGCGATTCGGATTGTCTCCGCCATGGATGGAGCCCAGATTCAGCGTGGGAGTGTCGACCTTGAACAGAGGGTTGCGGTATCGGGCCTGCAATTCCCTGCGCCAGGCCAGCAACTCGGCCAGTACATGGTGCATCCCCTCGATGGCATTGGCGCCCAGGGAGGGATCGCTGGAATGGCCGGCGTGGCCATGGACCCGGATGCTCTCCATCATCACCCCTTTGTGCATGCGGATGGGGCGAAGACCGGTGGGCTCGCCGATCACCGCATAGCGTCCGGGTTTCAATCCCTGTTGGAGCAGATATTTTGCCCCGGCCATGGAGCTTTCCTCGTCGGCGGTGGCGAGTAGGGTCAGCGGCCGGCGAAACGAGCGGGGATCGAAGCTGCGCGCCGCTTCGATGGCCAGGGCAAAGAACGCCTTCATGTCGCAACTGCCCAGTCCGTAGAGTCTGCCCTCCCGTTCCACGCCAGCGAACGGGTCCACCGACCATTCACCTTCATCGAAGGGTACGGTGTCGGTGTGACCGGATAGCACCAGCCCTTCGCCCACCGCCCCTCCACCGCCCAAGCCGGCCAAAAGATTGGCTTTGCCGGGCGAGAATTCGTGGATGCTCACACTGAACCCCAAG
>JAQTSI010000358.1 GCA_028711365.1 Methylococcaceae bacterium | reverse complement strand
TTAACTTAACATTATTAATATAAATACCAGAAATTATTATTTTGAAATAGAATAGAAAGCGCCGCCAAGGTTATAACCATCGAAAGTCTTCATCACCAATAAGCTTGATTTATTTGTATCGCTAGCCTGCTATTCATAGACTCCCTATGGCCAGAAGCTTTCTACATCTGAACCGCCCCGGCTTCCGTGGAGGCTCCAACTCTTGAGAAGATGGAGCCATGAAGAAGAAGTCAGTAAAGTTCTCCCCCGAGGTTCGTGAGCGCGCCGTCCGTCTGGTATTTGAATGCCGCAGCGAACACCCCTCCCAATGGGCTGCCGTTGAATCGATTGCCGCGAAGATTGGCTGTTCCGCTCAAACCTTGCATGGCTGGGTACGCCGGCATGAGACGGATAGCGGGCAGCGCGATGGCGTGACCACCGCTGAGCAGCAGCGCATCAAGGCATTGGAACGTGAAGTGAAAGAGCTACGGAAGGCCAACGAGATCCTGCGCCTGGCCAGCGCGTTTTTTGCCCAGGCGGAGCTCGACCGCCGATTCAAGTCATGAAGGTGTTCATCGACGAGCACCGGGATGCTTTCGGGATCGAGCCGATCTGCAAGGTTTTGCGGATTGCCCCGTCCGGGTATCGACGGTACGCGGCACAACGGCGCGATCCGGCGCGGCGCTGTACCCGTGCCCAGCGTGATGACACCTTGATCGCTCATATCGAGCGCGTCTGGCTGGACAACCTGCAGGTCTATGGCGCCGACAAAGTCTGGAAGCAGTTGAACCGCGACGGCATCGTGGTGGCCCGCTGCACCGTCGAGCGCCTCATGCGTCGCCTGGGTCTGCGCGGCGTCATCCGCGGCAAGGTGGTCCGCACGACCGTCGCCGATACCGCTGCACCTTGCCCACGGGATCGCGTCAACCGGCAATTCACCGCTTCGCGCCCGAATCAGCTCTGGGTCGCCGATTTTACCTACGGTGCGCCCAGCCCTTGGAAGCAGCAGGAATGCTGTGGACGAGGCTTGAGCATGTCTGGAATACATTTGCGATCACACCAGGATGGAGTGGCGTGAATGGCCGTTCTCCGCTACGGGAGAGCGAGAGCCGAAGCGGCGGTGACCTGCCGTACACTGGCAGGGTGACGTAGCCCGTGGGAAACGGGGCTTGAGGCGAAGTCGTTAAGCCAAGATGAGCCCCTAGGCTGAGTAGTGGAAGGTAGAGGAACACGAACCGATTCATCCGCGTCTGTGGGCTGAAATGTCGCCACCACCTACACGACTTAGCAGGTGGTCTTTGGTTTGAGGTCGACGGACATGTAGGTCGTCGCCTCTCCCGGTCGTTGTAAACGTATGGCAACAGCCGGGAACTGATGGGTAGTGCGTAGCTAAACCATCAGGACCAAAGCAACTTGCGGCAAGCAAGGGTAAAGACTGCGATCGGCTGCCTCACCACTACGTTGGAGTCCGGCATGTGAAATGGGGAAGGTTTGTCTGGATGCCAAGGGAGTGTGACCCCGATGCCAGGCAAGCTGGCGGAGTTCCTGTAGTAGTCGGCGGCGGGGAAATCCTGCTACACGGCGAAGGGGAACAGTTTGAGTAGTTTGCTCGGCAGATTATCTGACTGTAGCGAGGTGAAGACCTTTGATAATCAGCGAAATGCAGAGCAAATTGGCGACTTGGTCGATGGAGGACAAAGAACGCAAGTTCGATCGACTCCTGAGACTCATTGCCGAGGGATCTTGGTTGAGGGAAGCCGCCCGCATTACGTTAGCCTCCAGCGGGGCACGGACAGCGGGTATCGACGGGATGGACAAGCGGAAGATGGAGGCTGTTCTGGAAGAACAGCTAACCCAAATCCGCATCGAACTGCTGGTAGGCACTTACCAGCCGCAGCCAGCCAGGCGAGTCTATATTCCGAAGGCCAATGGCAAGCAAAGACCTCTAGGGATTCCGACGCTACGGGACCGGATCGTGCAACGGGCGATGCTCATGGTCATGGAGCCTATTTGGGAGAGCGATTTTCACCGGCTTTCCTATGGCTTTAGACCAGAAAGGAGTGTCCACCATGCGATTCGGACGGTACGGTTCCAACTACAGGACGGAACTGAAACTGCGGGACGCTGGGTGATCGAAGGCGATTTAGCCAGCTATTTCGACACCGTGCATCATCGGTTATTGATGAAATGCGTCCGCAAGCGTATTCAGGATCAGCGGTTTCTGACCTTGCTTTGGCGCATGATCAAGGCCGGTCATGTCGATCAGGGATTATTCCGGGCGGCCAGTGAAGGTGTTCCCCAAGGGGGCGTTATCTCGCCATTGCTGTCCAACATCATGCTCCACGAGTTTGATCAGTGGCTGGATGCGAAATACCTCAGCGGGAAGGCCCGGAAGGACCGTTGGTACTGGAATGACAGCATCAAGCGCCAACGTCGCACTGCGATCGCGGAAGCGAGACAGTGGCGGCCAGCGGTTGCTTACTGCCGCTATGCTGATGACTTTGTTCTTGTCGTCAAGGGCAGCAAGCAGCAGGCTGAGACCATCCGCGAGGAGTGTCGAGCGTTTCTGGAAGAACACCTGAAGCTGACGCTGAACCTGGACAAAACCCAGATCACGCACGTCAACGACGGGTTCACTTTTCTGGGACATCGCATCATTCGCAAGCGGGGGCCCAAAGGCACGATGCGTCCGGTGACCACTATACCCAAAGGCAAGTTTCGGAACTTCGCCGCAAGGCTGGGGAAGGAACTGTCCGGCAATTACAGCGTGAATAAAATTGACATGGTGGAAACCCTGAACCGCCGTATTCAAGGATGGGCGGCGTTCTACCAATTCACCGACTACACCGCGATGATCTACAGCAAGCTGGATCGAATCGTGTTCTGGAAACTGGCGCGTTGGCTGGGACGGAAATACCGAACGTCCCTCAAACAGCTCATCCGCCAGTGGGTCAGAGCGCCCGCCCCAGGCCAGGCGAAAACCTGGTTTCTGTTCGGACGGAGTGGTGCCGGTCGGCATTGCGGTTTGGCATTGACTCGTCTTGTGAGCAGCCGCAAACGTCAATTCAGGTGGCGGAACCCCGAGGTCAATCCGTACGTCATTCGTGCGGAGAAACGGCAGACCGTCACGTCGCACTATGGCGAAGTCGCCATGGCTATGAGCCCTACTTAAGCGGAGAGCCGTATGCGCTGAAAGGTGCATGTACGGTTCGGGGAGGAGAAGCAGGGAAATAGTTCGACTACGCCCTGTTTCTTACTCCACTTTCGACCTGGCAAGGCTGGCTGTACGTGGCTTTCGTCATCGACGTCTTTGCGCGGCGCATCGTCGGCTGGAAGGTGAGTCGTTCCATGCACACCGACTTCGTGCTTGACGCCTTGGAACAGGCCCTGTACGCCCGCCAGCCTGAGCGCAAGGATGCCCTGATCCATCACAGCGACAGAGGTTCCCAGTACGTCTCGATCCGCTACAGCGAGCGTCTGGCCGAAGTCGGCGTAGAACCCTCCGTTGGCAGCAAGGGCGACAGCTATGACAACGCCCTAGCCGAGACCATCAACGGGCTGTACAAAGCCGAATTGATACACCGACGGGCGCCATGGAAAACCTGGGAAGCGGTGGAACTGGCCACACTGGAATGGGTGTCCTGGTTTAACCACTCCAGGCTACTCGAACCCATCGGCTATATTCCCCCGGCTGAAGCTGAGGCAAACTACTACCGGCAATTCGCCAATCAGGCTGCCATCCCCGCCTGACTTAAACCAAACAGCCTCCATGAAACCCGGGGCGGTTCAATCTGCTGATGCAAGATTTGCGTTAGAGCAACCAGGACCAAAACACTCGACGTCAACTGACCTGAGTGGGTTCTGGTATTGGTCGGTAAGAAAGTAAGCGATCGGCAATCCGCGTTCTTTTCCGATGTCATCGAACCGGGCAAAGTATCGGCAGATTTACGGTGGGGAAAATATGGCGTTGTAGAGACAACGCACTGATGGTGCCTGATGCGTGGGAGAAGGAATTCCGCTATACCGCGTCCAGGTACTGGCGGCTACGCCAATAACATTGACCGGCGTGTGCAGAAAGCAGAAGTCGACAGCGGGTGCGGGTTCGTTCGAAGTTAAACCGAGGTTCGATGAGCGCGGGGATCCCACGGTCGAGCATAGCGCTCGGCAGTGGAGCAACCGGAGACCGTTATCCTAAAACTGTTCAATATCACGGGAGGGATATAAAGTCCAAAAATATCCGTCCAACTCAATCCGCCCGGCCTGCCGATCAAGAAATGCCCCACCAATTAGGTTTTCACAGAGGGCATCCTTGGGGAAGCGCTGAAAAATTCATCCTGGCATTCAGCATCCACCACCGGAGTTGCAGTTTCTCGGTGGCTCACAAGTGCTGGCTTT
>JAQTSI010000357.1 GCA_028711365.1 Methylococcaceae bacterium | reverse complement strand
TTCCCTGCTGTTTTCCGACGTGCGGGTGAATTCCTATTCGAAAGTCAAGGATTCGGTGATCCTGCCCGATGTGAATATCGGCCGACATTGCAGAATCACCAAAGCGATCATCGACAAGGGCTGTCATGTTCCCGCGAACACGGTGATCGGGGAAGATATCGAGGAGGACCGCAAGCGCTTTTACGTGAGTCCGGATGGGGTGGTGCTGGTGACTCCCGATAACTTCGATGACACGCTCAATCAGCAATTGCATCATTCCCGCTAAAACTGTTTCGATTGACTTTATATACCGGTATCCATATTGACGCGAGCACATAGCATTCTTAATCGACGACGCGCCGGGGTTCTGTTGCACATCACCTCTCTGCCCGGCGGTACCGGCAACGGAGATTTGGGCAAGGATGCTCATGCTTTCGTGGATTTCCTCTGTCAGTGCGGCCTCACCGTCTGGCAGACCCTGCCCATAGGGCCTACCCATGACGATGGATCGCCTTATCAGTGTATGTCGGCCCATGCCGGCAATCCGCTGCTGATCAATCTGGAATGGCTGGTCGAGCGCGGTTGGTTGCCAAAACTCTCAGGCCCCGAACTGGGCGAGAGTGCAACCGATTACCGGAATTCCTGCCTGCATCAGGCATTCATGGCTTTCAGGCATGATCCCGACGATGCCCATTGGCAAGCCTATGGAGAATTTGTCAAACTCCATGCGAGCTGGCTGGGGGATTTCGCCCTTTATGCGGCCTTACGCGAGGAGTTCAAGCACCAGCCTTGGCATAACTGGCCTACGCCTCTGCGCGACAGGCGGCCGGCGGTGCTGGAGGCGGCGCGTCTTCGGCTTTCGGAAGCGATTGCCCGGGTCAAGTTCGAGCAGTTCGTCTTTTTTCAGCAGTGGAAAGAATTGCGCGAATATGCCCGTTCACGGGGCGTGATCCTGTTTGGCGACATGCCGATCTTCGTTGGCTGTGATAGTGCCGATGTGTGGGCGTGTCGGGAATATTTCGATTTGGCCGAAAATGGTCTGCCCCGTGTGGTCGCCGGAGTGCCGCCGGATTATTTTTCCGCCATCGGCCAACGCTGGGGTAATCCCCATTACGACTGGAAGCAGATAGCGGAGGAGGGATTCAGTTGGTGGATCGAGCGCTTGAATGGTCAGTTGGAACTGTTTGATTGGGTGCGCATCGACCATTTCCGGGGATTCGAGGCTTATTGGGAAATCCCCGCCCATCAGGATACGGCAATCCATGGGCGTTGGGTCAAGGCACCGGGCAAGGCTTTGTTGGAAGCCTTGTTTCAAACCTTCCCCGGTGAAGGACTCCCGCTGGTGGCGGAGAATCTGGGCATCATCACCCCTGAAGTGGAAGAACTGCGCAATAATTTCTCCATCCCTGGCATGTTGATTCTCCAGTTC
This sequence comes from Methylococcaceae bacterium, assembly GCA_028711365.1. Classification (GTDB taxonomy): domain Bacteria; phylum Pseudomonadota; class Gammaproteobacteria; order Methylococcales; family Methylococcaceae; genus Methylumidiphilus. The sequence continues at coordinate 2,966 of JAQTSI010000357.1, read as the reverse complement.
GCTTTCGATGGGGGCCCCAACAACCCTTATCTGCCGCATAACCACGAACCCAATAACGTGGTCTACACCGGCACCCATGACAACGATACCACCTTATCCTGGTTCGAGAGCCTGTCCGGGGTTCAGCAGCGCCATGTCTATGAGTATCTGGGTAATTCGGCCTTTCCCATGCCGCTGGTATTGATGCAAAGCGCACTATCCTCGGTTGCCAAGCTTGCCATATTACCCATGCAGGATATCTTGGAACTCGGCCAGGGCTATCGCATGAATACCCCCGGCACGGTGGGGGGGGGCAATTGGCGCTGGCGTTTTCAATGGGAGCAGATCGACGAGGAAAAAATCGAGCGATTGGTTCGCTTGATTCGCCTGTACGGGCGGAATTAACCGCCAGCGCAGGATGGCCCAAGAAAGTGGGGCGTGCTGCGTTATATGATTTCGCTCTAAAGGTTTTGTTGATGTGTGGTTTTCGGTTATCATTCCCCACCATTATGTTCCGAAACACCCGAGGTAAGGGATGCGTAAGCGCAGCTTGGCGTTAGCCGTTCGATCGATCTGTTTCGCGTCTTCCTGCACATTTGCTCATGCCGGTACGGCAAGTCCGGTCATGATGGAGGGCAAGCAAGTAGGCATCGCTTCGTATTACAGCGATAAATTCCACGGACGGCGCACCGCTAACGGTGAGCATTATGACAAAAATGCCTTGACCGGCGTTCACTCAGGCCTACCTTTCGGCACCATCATCAAGGTCACGAATCTCCACAATCGACGCTATGTCCATCTGCGTATCAATGACCGCAAGCATGGCCACAACCGGCGGCTGTTGGATGTTTCCAGACGTGCCGCCGAAGAACTCGGTTTTATCGGCGCGGGAGTGGCGAAAGTGGAAATCGAGATCGTCCACTGGGGCGACTCTTAGACATAACCATCATTCCGAGCCATTCACCGTTCCATAACCCAAATCCTTGATCAAGACCAGCCTGCCGTTTTCGAAATACAGCCATTGCATGAAGCGGTGGGGGCCGAAGTCGTAAGTCCATTCGTCGATGAGAACCTGTTCTCCGCGCAAGAAGTCCATGCCGGGTTGATTGAAGCCCGAACCTAAGCGTTCACCCCGGAATCCCATCCGGCTTTCCTTGTAATCGGGTTCACCGCATTTTTGCAGCACCTGCATTTTGTAATCGCCTTCGTTGACCAACTGATGTCCGCAATGTAACGCCCAAGCCTGTGGTTGCAGTGCAAGCCATAACAGAACCCAAACGGCGGTACCTTTTTTCATTTAAGTCTCCTCGGGGAGATGGGGATGGCTATTCTTGACTGAAAGCCTTGGGATAAACATAATGACAAGTGTCACATTTTAAACGGATACCGATATGAGCACGACACAAAATTCGATCATTTTTACTGACAGTGCAGCCGCCAAAGTGAGCGAGCTGATCGATGAAGAGGGCAATAACGCGTTGATGTTGCGAGTTTACGTCCAAGGTGGAGGATGCTCGGGTTTCCAATATGGCTTCACCTTCGATGAAACGATCAACGACGACGATACCCAGGTAGAGAAAAATGGCGTTAAGGTGCTCATCGACTCCATGAGCATTCAATATCTGACCGGAGCCGAAATCGATTACCGGGAAGACGCATCCGGTTCCCAATTCGTGATCCGCAATCCCAACGCCAGCACCACCTGCGGTTGCGGTTCCTCGTTCGGCGTTTAAGCCATCTCGCCGATTGAAGCGCATCGCAGGTACTGGGCGATGGAGCTTTCGCCCGGCTACGGGATGCGTACGTCGGTGCCGGTCAAGCGGGATGCATCCCAAGCGGGAACGGCCCAAGCCAGGATTTCCTCGGGCTGTGCTTCGCAGAGTTCATCGGGGGGGGATTGTTCAAGCAGGTTCAGCAGATGGAATAAAGTGGAGCCGGGATTGCGTTCGTCTACGGCCAAAGCGCCATTCTGCTTGCTCAACTTGCAGCCGCGGTGGTCGACTAACACGGGGATATGGAGGTACTCCGGTGTGGGCAAACTCAGCTGGTGCTGCAGATAGATCTGTCTCGGGGTGGATTCCTGCAGGTCTACGCCTCGAAAGACTTCGGTAATGCCCGCCCGAGCGTCGTCGATGACGGTCGCCAGGTGATAAGCAACAATCCCATCGCGACGGAGAAGGATGAAATCGCCGATTTCGCGAGCGAGATCCTGTCGATAAGGTCCCTGAAGTTTATCTTCATATTCGATGACAGTTTCATCGACTTTCAGGCGCAAGGCATGGGGTTGGCGCCGGTCGAATCTGGCATGGCGGCAAATCCCAGGGTAGAAGGTCGAGCGGTCGGGGTTTAGTGTGGTCAGACTTTTGCGGGAACAAGTGCAGGCGTAGAGTCTGCCTTCGGCGGCTAGTCTCTCCAGCGCCAGATGATAGGATTTATGCTGGCGACTTTGATAAGCAACCGGTCCGTCCCAATGCAAAGCGAAGCGGTCCAGGGTGTGGAGTATGCTGTCAATGGAGCCGGGAACCACTCGCGGGGCATCGATATCATCGATGCGCAATAGCCATTCGCCCTGTAGTGATTTGGCCTGAAGAAATCCGGCCAAAGCGGTATAGAGGGAACCAAGGTGCAAAGGACCGGTGGGGGATGGCGCAAATCTCCCCCGGTATTTCCCTCCCCCGCTGGGAAGGTACGTCGCCGGGGTATCGAAACTGGGCAGGTGATCAGCCGATCTGCTTTTCCCGGATCTCATCCAAGGTCTTGCAATCTATGCACTGGGTCGCCGTGGGTCTGGCTTCCAGGCGGCGCAAGCCGATCTCCACGCCACAGGTTTCGCAATAGCCATAGTCACCCCGTTCCAAATTTTCCAGGGCTTCCTCGATCTTCTTGATCAGCTTGCGTTCACGGTCTCGGGTTCGCAGTTCCAGGCTGAATTCGGATTCCTGGGTGGCCCGGTCGTTGGGGTCGGGAAAATTGGCCGCCTCGTCCTG
>JAQTSI010000059.1 GCA_028711365.1 Methylococcaceae bacterium | reverse complement strand
CAACGACCATTAAACGCCGAGTCTTTGCGCAAGGTTCTGGCGTTCAACCCCCTCCCTAACCCTCCCCCTGCCAGGGGGAGGGGACTTGTGTAGATACCTATGCGCATTCGGGACAGGGCTTGAAAACCCCGTCCCGAATTTTATCTCACCGGCCCCTGCCCGCCATGGGACTCAGAGAAGCCGGGAAGTTGGAGTCATTTCTTCATCATCCCCGATCTGAGACTGTCGAACAAGGTGCTGCCGGCGATGGCATCTTCGCTGCTGACCAACACCGAAACGATCAATTTTTCACCGAACATCAGGCATTCGGCCACTCCCACGGTTTTCTCGCTCCAGGCTCGGACCGAATCCGCGTCGCTGGTTACTTGTCCGGCCTTTTCCGCAATCAGGATGGCCCCGGCCTGCTTGACGCATTCGGCTTGATTCGCAGCCCCGGTTTCGAAATGATCCCACCACAGGCTAGGCGCAGACCACGCGGAAGGACTCGCCGTGCAGGCCAACAGAGCGGCAAGGAAGGAATAAATTCTGGGCAATTGAGTCATGATGTTTCTCCTCGACGAGTGACTGAGTTCACCGGCTCGGAACTCAAAGGTTCAGCGCAGCAATACCATCCTATTCGGATTCCTGTCCCGATGCAGAAGGCGTTAGCAGTTCCTTTTCGGCGTCAAGCCAATCCTCGGTTTCATGCCCAGCTTCGAATCCCCTCGCTTCCGCCTTGTAGTAAGCGCGTTCTGCGACCATTTCATAAAAGGGTTCGGGGTCTACAGGAAAGGAATCGGGATCGACCAATTGCAGAATGGGCTTGGCCGCCTGTTCGGCAATGAGATCTTCTCCGGATAATTTGTGTGCAGTCGCCATGGTGATTATCTCCAATGTTAAAGATCTGATTTCTCGCTCTTCATTTGCACCTTGCACAGATCAGGGATATTCCCAGGTCGATCGCCGCTGTGCCGTTATCATCGAGAAACGAGACCTGATGTGGCATTTTGAATACGGGATCTTCCCTGACTGCCGATCGAGACGATACACCACTTGCTCCACTTTCGCACCGGTTATTTCGACAGGGATTCATGTTCGAAATCCTGCTGCCGTATCAGCGCGCTCGGGCCGGTTTTTGTCAGTAAATTAGGTTCTGCTCAGGGTCGTTGGAACAGCTTCGGTGATGCACAAGCATTTGCCGGATATTGGCGCCTGCCCATGATCATTCGCCAGGCAGGCGCAGGCAGAGGCGTTGTGGGATAATTCGCCCTTTATCCAAGCAAGCGTCCCCATGCGTTATCCAGGCCAGTCATCCGATCCGCGCGCCATTTGGCTCAAGCTCCATATCGCTTTGGGTTTGGGCCTGGGCATGCTGTTCGCTTTGCTGGGCTTCACCGGCAGCTTGAGTGTTTATCGGGAAGAACTGGACCAGTTGCTGAATCCCCGACTGGTCATCGACGAGCCTAGGGGAGATTATCTGCCCCTGGACCGTATCATGGCATCGGTGCGTGCCATCCATCCCAGCCGGCACGAAAGCTGGACTTTGGAATTGCCCCGTACGCGGCATGGCATGATCACCGCCTGGTACGAAAAACCCCACGAAACCTTCGGCGAGTGGTATGCCCCGCTGATGGTTTCCGTCAATCCTTATACTGCCGAGGTGGTGGCCAGCCGATTCTGGGGCAGCACGTACACAACCTGGATCTACGTTTTGCATACCCAGTTACGGCTGGGCCTGTTCGGTGCCAGGACGGTGGGTTTGCTCGGCCTGGGCTTGATGGTTTCCGCTCTCGGCGGGATTTACCTCTTCTGGCCCGGTTCGCTTCGCAACGTGACGGCAGCGGATATCCGCTCGCTATTTTCGGTCCACTACGAGGATGGGCTTCGGCGTTTCGCGCTGGATTGCCATCGCCTGCTCGGCCTGTTAGGTTCGGTCGCATTACTGGTTCTGGCATTCAGCGGTTTCCACCTGGCTTACCCGAAACTGCTGGAATCATGGGCCGGAGCGTCCGGCATGGGGCATGGCGAGGAAGGCCCGGCGATCCGCAGTACAGCGGTCCCCAATGACCGTCCCATCAGCCTGGCCGAGGCGGTGGTGATCGCCCGTGGCCCTTTCCCCCATGCCGAAGTCCGCCGCGTCGCCACCCCTGCCGGCGAAAATGGGACCTATCGCGTCAATCTGCGTCGGCCAGGCGAGGTGAACATCCGTCATCCAAATACCCTGGTATGGATCGATCGCTGGAGCGGGCAAATCAGGGAGGTCCGAAATCCCAACCTGTTCACCTCGGGTCAGTCCTTCGTGACCTGGATATGGCCGCTACACACCGGCGAGGCATTCGGCGCGGGGGGCAGGCTAGTAGTTTTTATGGCGGGCCTCATTCCTCTGCTGCTCTATGTCAGCGGATTTTCCGCCTGGCTGATCCGGCAGGGCTTACTGCAAGAGCGGCCCGTCGACTTTTCTCCATTGCACCGCTTCCGGAACCGCGTCGGCAAAGTGGCGGCTGAAACCGTCGCACTACTTGTCCGTTACCTCCCTCGCGCAGGCCGCTGGGCCTGGAAAGTGCTGCTTCTATCGGCGAACTGGATCAAAAGTCACCGGGAAAACGGGTAAAATATTTCCCTAAATTTTCGCACCTCGAAAACCGAAAACGCCGATAAGCCCGAATGAATTTCCCACGCGCCGAAAATGCCCAGAGCTTAGCTCGATGGAAAACCTATGGATTAGCGATCGCCGTCTCCTTGTTGCTCCATGCTCTGTCCTGGCAAATCTGGCAAAAACTGCACCTGGAACCTCCCCTCAAGGAAACGCCGGCCAAAGTGTTGGAAGTCTCCCTGGTGACGCTGCCGCCCAAGGTGCTTAGCGAACCGCCCGCCCAGGCGCCATCCCCTCCCCCACCGCCCAAGCCCGAGCCACCCAAACCGAAAAAGCCGGTAGAAAAACCGAGAATCCTACCGAAACCGGCGCCCAAACCCAAGCCGCGGCCTGAACCGAAGAAGGTCGAAACGAAACCCGAACCGGAATCCGCGCCAGCACCAGAACCGGTGCGCGAAGAAACTCCGCCACCAGCGGTGGAAAAGCCTGCGCCGCCGAAACCGACCCCACCGGCTTTCGAGACCGCCAAGTACAACTCGCCTTCCCTGCACAATCCAAGGACGAGTTATCCCCGCCGCGCCCAGGAACAGGGCTGGGAGGGAACCGTGATCTTGCGGGTGCAGGTATTGCCCAGCGGAGAAGCCGGTGAAATCAGCGTGGCGAGAAGCAGCGAGCACGACATCCTGGATGAAGCGGCCGTCGACCAGGTCAAGGAATGGCGCTTCGAACCCGCCCGCAAAGGCGACACCGCCGTGGCCAGCACCATCAACATACCGATTACCTTCAAACTCAAACATTAACGAGCTCAAACCATGATTCATTTGTCATCTGCCGACATCGTCCAATTGACCTTGTGGGTGTTGATCGGATTTTCCGTCATCACCTGGGGAATCATCTTCTTCAAGACCTGGACTTTCTGGTCCATCGGTCGGGCCAATAATGCTTACGGCACGGCTTTCTGGGCCGCATCCGACCTGAACGAAGCCGCCAAACTGGAGAATGACGCCAGCGCTTTAGGCCGCATCGCCGGCGCCGGTTTCGGGGTATTGAACGATATGCGCAGCAACGCCTCGCGTTTGCTGGAAATGAGCGGGGATATTCAATCCATCCTGGAGCGCTCCTTGCGCCAGCAAATCAGCAAGGAGCGCAAGGCGCTGGAACAAGGCCTCGCCATGCTGGCCAGCGTCGGCAGCACATCCCCCTTCGTCGGCCTGTTCGGCACCGTCTGGGGAATCATGCACGCCCTGCAGGACATCAGCAAAGCCAAATCCGCCAGCCTGGACGTGGTGGCGGGCCCCATCGGCGAAGCCCTGATCGCCACCGCCATTGGCATCGCCGCAGCCATTCCCGCCGTGTTGGCCTACAACTTCTTCCTGCGGCGAATGAAGCTGTGCGAGGCGGAATTGGATTATTTCGCCACCGATTTCCTCAATCTGGCCGTCAAGTCCGGCCTAAGAGCCAACGGAGAGCACTGACATGGGTTTCAAGACCGATTCCTCCGACCGCGAGGCGATGAGCGAGATCAATGTGACTCCCCTGGTGGACGTCATGCTGGTGCTGCTCATCGTCTTCATCGTCACCGCCCCGTTGCTGACTCAAGCGGTGAAGGTGGACCTGCCCAAGACCGAGAAGACCGATCCTGCCCCGGACAAACATACCGCCACCGTGGCCATCGACCCGCAAGGCAAGCTCACCCTCAATGAGCAAGCCCAGACCATCGAAACCCTGGGGCAAGCACTGAGCGGCCTACTCCAGGCCGATCCCGAATTGATCGTGCAGTTTCAGGCCGATCAGGCCGTTCCCTATGGCAAGGTGGCCGAGGCCATGGCCATCGCTCACCAGGCAGGCATCGCCAAACTGGCCTTTCTCACCCGGGAATGAATCCACCAGCAAAGTTTCAGGAAATGGATGATAAAAAAAGGCCTGCCGGATTGCCGGCAAGCCCAGGGGTCAACAGGTACGGTGGACGGGAGGAAGCTCGTCGCGTGCCTGCTTTGGAATCAACGACCCAATACGTCGTTGCGGGTGCTTTCGGCGATGGATGCCGCTTGAGCGATGAGATCCGCCGGCGCATTCAATTCGCTCAGGGTAGCCCCCAGGTGCTCCATGACGGCGTTGAAGTGGGTGTCGTTCAGGCCCGCGCGAACCAGGTGCGCATGCCCCCGGCGCATATCCGCTCCGGTATAATAATTGGGCCCACCGAACGCCAAGGTCAGGAAGGCTTTCTGTTTGGCCACTTGATTTCCCATATCCACGCCGTCGAAGAAATGGCTGATGCGATCGTCGCCCAATACCTTGCGATAAAAGATGTCGACGGCGGCGTCGACGGCGGCTTCGCCACCCAATTTCTCGTATAAGGACTTTTGCGACTCATCCCACCAGTCGGCGAGATTCTTGGTTTCGGCATTTTTCGTCATGTTTATCTCCGGATTAATTTAAGCTATTAACAACTCTGTTCAGGGTTCCAATCCAAACCATCCGAGCCAACTCAATCGGGACTCGGGCTTTCGGCACTCCAGCCTGACTTTCGAATATCCACAACTGACTTGCTTCTCGCCACATAACTGGCAATTCAATTCGCCATGATCCTTGATCGTGGCGGCTCGCCATCCATAGCCCTGACTCCGGCAGTAATTTCGTACCGTCTCGCGCATGATTGCCTTGGCCGCCTGCTCCGCATCGACTTTGCTTGAACACAAGGAGGATGGAATCTCATCGATGGAATGAAATGACAGCGCATCGGGAACCGCCGCCTGTAGCGGTAAAGCGAACCCATAAGCGATGGCCCACGAGAAAATCAAGATTTTCATATCTCTGGTTCATGGCCAACCGGGCGCTTATCAGCCCTTTCCGGGGATGAGCCCCACCGAGCCGGGTTTCAATCGTTTGCAAGTTACCACGATGTCCTCGACACGGCATTGATATTTACCCTTATTGCCGTCTCCGTTGCACTCATCGCAAACCAGTTTGCCGCCGCCTTTTTCTTCCGCCACATGCCAGCCATAGCCTTGTGTCTCGCAAAATATCTTTTTGTATTTATTGACGTTATAACTATCCGAAGCATTGGCGTCCGCATCAGGTTTGGGTGCACATTTCTGAGGTGGGAGCGTGTTTCCCATGACATCCCTGTAAATATATTCTTCCGCATTGCCGACTGTGGAGTAAATCGATAAGGCCGTCAGTAGACAGATAAAACCATATTTCAAGTTTCTTGCCCTCATGAGAATCTCCCATTATTATTTTAATTAAAGATTATTGCGGTTAATATTGCTTTAACACTCGGATGTTCATCTTTGAAGCTTCCTCATCCAGTTGCTGGCGGATGGGATCGTATTTTTCATTCTCACTCATCTTGACCATGGCAATGACCCCCACCAGAACTATCGCCAAACCGGCAACGTAGAACCAGAAATAATCTTTCTTTTGAACATTTTCCGAATTCATCACTTGACACCTCGTTTTTTTATAAGCGGATGAGTCCTTAAGATCTCTCCCTTCTCATGCCGGGGATTGTGACAACCGCATGGGAACGCGCCCCCGGTTAGTGCTGCCGAGAGGGAGTGAGCCGAACCGGCAGCTCAAGTTTCGAGGCGATACTACTAACTCGTTAGTTACGAGTCAATACTTTATTTTGGATTGACTAGGGATGAGCGACAGGGCGTCGGCGGAAGCGGGAACCGGTACGGGAAAAGCGCTGTTTTCATGGTTCGACTGGGACAGAGAAAGGCGGAGAATCCGGCATGGGTCTACACCGGACTTGGGCTGAAGTAACGAGGGCCTACAGCGTTCCGTAGGAAATTTTGTGGCCGGCGATGAGGATGCGGTCGCCGGCGCGAAGGATGGCTTCATGGCGCTTCATGCCATTGACGACCATGCCCCTGACACCGCCTTGGTGGATGATTTTATGGCCGAATTCGGTTTTTACCACCAACGCCTGTTCGTCCCTGACGAACAGGCCGCCGATGCGCAGGTCGCAGCGCTCGTTTTTGCCGATGGTGGTGATATTCATTTGCAAGGGAACCACCTGGCGATGGGTACCCTCCAATACCAGGGCCATGCCTTGCTGCCTCTGGCTGCGCTGAACCATCTTCATCAGGGCGTCACGGTTGAGGAAAACGGTGCCATCGACGGGACTTGCGTCCTTCGTGACGGAATCCTCACCGAGCTTTGAGCCGTACCGATCGAACAGCAGGGTGTATTTGCCGACCACGATACGGTCTTGGTGCTGCAGGATATATTCCTTGATCGCCGTTCCATTGACGAAAGTGCCATTGGCCGAATCGGCGTCGATGAGCTTCCACTCCTGTCCGCTTCCCTTGAGGATGCAATGATGCCGGGAAACAGCGCCATTATCGATGATGATGTCGCAACTGGGCGAACGTCCTACCGTCAATTCACTCTTGTCATCCAGGGAATATTCGGCCTGAAGCTTCGCCGCAAAGAACAGTTGAACTTTCGCCATCGGCTTTTCCTCTTCGAATCAGCGGCCGACTCGGCCTCAATGCAAACGCTTGCCAAGGGAGGTCTTGTAGGCCAAAGCCGCCGGAGAGTCAATGGGCCGGGAGTTTCCGGGGGCGATTCCAAAGAGTATGCCTATCGAATCCCGTGGGAGGGCGAGAGGCTTGCGAGACGCGCCGTGAATACGTCCTTGTAGGCTCGGACGATGACGTCCCTTCCATCGACGGTCTCGCATGCCTCTCACTCTCCCACTGTTGCATCACTTTGAATCTCACCCGGAGTTTCCTTCTTCCCGGCCCGCATCACTCACCCCGCATCAACTGCAGCAGCTCGACCGCGCCGATCTTGCCGCTGATCTCTCCGCCTTCCAGCAGGCTGTCGGCGAGGTCACGCTTTTGCCGATGCAAGGAGACGATCTGCTCTTCGATGGTGCCTTTCGTCACCAGGCGGTAAACCGTGACCGGGCGTTGCTGACCGATGCGGTGAGCGCGGTCGGAGGCTTGATCCTCCACCGCAGGGTTCCACCAGGGATCCATGTGGATGACATAATCCGCCGCCGTCAGATTGAGCCCGACGCCACCGGCCTTGAGGCTGATGAGGAACACCTCGCCCTGCCCGGCCTGAAATGCCTCCACTCGTGTTTTCCGTTCCGCCGCCGGCGTCTGACCATCCAGGTATTGGTAGGACACGCCTTTTTGCTCCAGGTAGGCGCGGATGATGGACAAATGATCGACGAATTGGCTGAACACCAGCGCCTTATGGTGGTTTGCCAGCAATTCTTCCAGCACCTCGCCGAATAAGGCCAGCTTGCTGCTGCTAATTCCCAGATCGGGGGCCACCAGTTCGGGATTGCAGCAAGCCCTGCGCAGTTTGGTGATGGCGGCCAACACCCGGAAGCGCTGGTCCTCGATGGGCCCTGGGGCATCGCTCAGTTCATCCATCAGTTTGCGACGCAAAGCTTCGTAGAAACTCGCCTCTTGCTCACTCAATTCCACCCGTAGCTCGATCTCGGTGCGCGGAGGCAATTCCTCCAGTACCTGGGATTTCGTGCGCCGCAGGATGAAAGGCTGGATCAGTTTTTTCAACCGGAGCCGGGCTTCGCGATCCTGATTGCGTTCAATAGGCCCGGCGAAGCGCCTGTTGAAGCTTTCCAGGGAACCCAGCAATCCCGGATTGACGAAGCGAAACAGATTCCACAGTTCGCCCAGGTGATTCTCCACCGGCGTGCCGGTGGTGATGAGCTTGAATTCGGCTTGCAATGCCATGGCCTGCTGGGAACGTTTGGTGGCGGCATTCTTGATGGCTTGGGCCTCGTCCAGCACGATGGTGCGCCAGCGTACGCCGGCCAGCAATTCGCCCACGGCTTCCTGTTGCAGCAAGCCGTAGCTGCAAATGAGCAAATCCAGGGGTTGAAGCTGGTCGATCAACTGTTGCCGATCCCCGGCGCCCAAAAAGCGCGGGTTGAGGGAAGGAGCGAAACGCGTGAGTTCGTTTTGCCAGTTGAAGCATACCGAGGTGGGCGCGATGACCAGGCTGGGGCCTTCGCCGGCACGGCTCAGGATCAGGGCAATGGCTTGCAGGGTCTTGCCCAATCCCATGTCATCGGCCAGACAGGCACCTACACCCCAGGCCGCCAGCCGCGACAACCATTCATAGCCTTCCTTCTGGTAATCGCGCAGTTCCGCCTGCAGGGTGGAAGGTAGCAGAGGCTGGCATTGTTCGGCTTGGCGCAGACGTTCGACCTGCTTGCGCCAGGCGGCATCGCTCTTGAATTCGCCCACTTCCTCGGCAATTTCCTCCAGCGCCGGCAGGGCCAGGGCATGTAGCCGCTGGTCCTTGCCATGTCGCTCGGAATAGGTGCGCAGATCCTCCAGACGTTTGCGGAAAGCATCGGTGAGAGCGATGAAGCGGTTTTCATCCAGGCGGATGAACCGACTCCTGACGCCATCGGTCAGCTCCAGCAAACGCTGCATGTTCAGCACTTCGCCGTTGTCCAGCTTCAATTCGCCGCTGACGCTGAACCAGTCCCGCTGTTGCCGGAGATTGAGACTGAAGTGTTTCATCTCGGCCTGCCCCAATAGCTTGAATTTCTCCCCCTGGGGCCATTCCACCACGGCCTTATCCCCCGCTTCATGCAGTTCCAGCAGCAATTCCAGGCTGCTTTCCGCATCCTCGGCCAGCCATTGCCAGGATTGCACTTCCTCGGCTTTCTCGCCCAGACCGGGACAGCATTCGAGCAGGACTTTGGCGGCTTCACGTTCCTGTTTGAGATGGCGCTGGGTTTGCAAGCGCTTACCGCTGATTTCGGCGATCAAGCCAGCCCCGCCGGCGCCGGGAGCATAATAGGAGCCCTGTTCGCCGAACGGACGAACCAGCACCGCCACGCGCAAACCTTCTCCCTCCGGCACCAGCTGAACACGAATGCGGGGATCGGCTTCCACCGTTTCGGCGGCGGCCAATTCGGCGCCACCGATGTCGGAATGAATGGTGACCAGGGAAGCCACCGCCCCCAGACTGGTCAGGATGCGCTCCTGGGCGAGCAAGGGGGCTTCCAGCCCCTCGCCGATGATGCCTGCCAGGCGGTGATGCTCCGGCTTGAGTGGGATGATTTGCAACCGGGTCAATCCGTCCTGGGCGATGGCCACTTTTTGTTCTTCATTGCAGTTCGGCCAGAATTCGATGCGCACGCAGTCGGTCTTGGCCTTTTTCTTCACCCGCAATTCCGGCTCGCCGGTAACCAGTTCCAAAGGCGCGCCGCTTTCCTTCCAGAACACATGGGGATGACCGATGAGTTCCAGCCAGCCTCGCTCGGTGAAATAATGGCTATTGGTATAGCGGTCCACGGCAATATGCCCGGCCAGGCGGACATCCTGTTCGCTCAGATAGGCCAGGCCCGTAGCGTTTTCCCGAAAACGCTTGAGGGAAACCGCCTTGCCCTTATTCCAGCCTCCTTTGACGTTGCGGGTCTGTTCCCTGAATTCGATATTGTATTTCACCGGCAGGTAACGATCCGGGTAAACGAACCCGGCCAAGCGGGTTTCCGGGGCGGCTTTCTCCCTGGCTTCGGCTTTCCTGACCGGGGCGGTGTTCTCGATGGCCCTGAGCGCCCGCTCCCAAGCTTCTTCGCGGACACTGCGGCTGATCAGCAATTTGATTCCACTGAGCGCCTCGAACGCGCTTGCCTTTTCCTGCCAATTGGCCCGCTTCTCTTCGACGACGGCGATCAGTCCGGCCATTTCCTCCGCCAGCCAGGCGAAACCGGCGGTCTGCGCCTGTTCCCGGTAACGCTTCATCAGCGGCAAATACTCGACCAGAGCCGAGCCGGGTTGATAACGCTGGAGCACCAGCAGCGCCATCCAGAGGAACCAGGGATTCATCGTGCCGGCGCGCAGGGTCTGCTTCAAGGCCTCGCGCATTTGGCTCAGGGCCGATTTATCTTCCCGTTCCAGCGAGGGAACAAATCCGAGGAACAGGAAAGCCGCGCGCGATGGATGAGTCACTTCGACCATACCCAGCAGCCTGTTGGCTTCCTCCATGTCGCCGACGCCATTGCGCTGGTGTAGGGCCAGGATATGGAACAATCCGATGATGCCGGGATAAAATCGCTTGGCCGTGCCCAGCTCCTTGCGCAGCAAACCGAGTCCTTCATGGTAAAGCTTGATCGCCCCCTCCGCATCGCCTTGCAACAGGGCACACAAACCGCGCCAGGCACGTTCGGTAGCGTGGATGGGGGTGCGGTCCAAAATCTCGCCGGTGGATCTGAGCTCCCCCCGAAACAGCAACAGCATGGCCAGGGCGCTCATCTCATCCCGGGTAACCTCGGGTTTCTCGCAATCCAGACGCAACAATTCCATGGCCCGTTCATCGCAATGCCAACTGCCGGCATTCTGCCGCAGCAGCATGGGTAAAGCCTTGCTCCTGATTCCCGTAGGCAGATTCGTAAACCAACCGGGGTCGAAGGGATTGCCGCAGATCTGGGCATAGATGAGAACGGGATCGAACAATTCCGGGGACACGCTGTAGTAAGCGTAACGATTTTTTTCTATCATCCGGAACAGGTCCTGGATATAGACCTCGTCATGCCGGTAAATTCCGATGCGCACTTCGCGAATCAATTCGCCCGAAGCGCCGAAGATATAGTCTTCCTTGACGCCTTCGTGCCCATAAACTTTTCGCAGGGGATAGGCCGATCGCGCGAGTTCGACATAAGCCTCGAACTCGCCGGCGGCAACCAACTCCCGCGCAATCAATTCGATGATCAGGGGATTGCAGGATAAACGCTGGCCGCTCCAATCCCGGCTGGCGACCAGCAATCCCGCTTTCAGCAGGGAGTCCCAAGCGATGGCTTTCGACTTCGCGGTGCCCAAGTTCTTGCGTAACCCATTACTGATCTGGGTTCGAGTCATGTCCGCCCAATTGACTGCCAACAGTTTGACTACCGTCTGCTCCGTGGAGGGAAGCTGACGGTAGGTTTGCATGAGGTTTTGGCGTTCCTCTTGAGGCAAATCGCTCATGTGACTCAAAGTTCGCGGGTGGCGCTGAAGCGGATGTCAGGCCAGCGCTCTTCGGTCAACGCTAGATTGACCCGGCTGGAAGCCAGATACACCAGATAACCGCTGCCATCCTCGGCCAGATTATCGAACGCCTTTTTCCTGAATTCTTCCAGCTTCTTCGGATCGTCACAACTCACCCAGCGGGCCGTGGTGACGGAAATGTTGTCGTAGACGCATTCGACGTTGTATTCGGATTTCAGTCGGAAAGCGGTGACGTCGAACTGCAGAACCCCCACGGCGCCCAGGATCAGGTCGTTGTTCTTGAGGGGCTTGAACAACTGGGTGGCGCCTTCCTCGGTCAATTGTTGCAGACCTTTTTGCAGTGCCTTGGCGCGCAATGGGTCTTTCAATACCACGCGGCGAAACAGCTCAGGGGCGAAGTAAGGCACCCCTTCGTATTTCAGCGTCTCGCCCTGCGAAAAGGTGTCACCCACCTGGATGGTGCCGTGGTTGTGCAAGCCGATGATGTCGCCGGCATAGGCTTCCTCCACGTTCTTGCGGCTATCGGCCTGGAAAGTGATGGCATTGGCGATCTGCACCGGCTTGCCTGTGCGGACGTGGAACATCTTCATACCCTTGTCATACTTGCCCGAACAGATGCGCAGAAAAGCGATGCGGTCGCGATGGGCAGGGTCCATGTTGGCCTGGATCTTGAAAACGAAACCGGTGAACTTGTCCTCCCGCGAATCCACCCTCCGTTCCCGCGCCTGGCGCGGCTTGGGGGCGGGAGCGAAGTCGGCAAACGCATCCAGCAGTTCCAGCACGCCGAAATTGTTGATGGCGGAGCCGAAGAACACCGGGGTCTGCTTACCTGCCTGATAAGCCTCCAGGTTGAACGCATGGCTGGCGCCTTTCACCAGTTCGATGTCCACCCGCAACTCCTCGGCCTGATCGCCCAGCACCTCGTCCAGCTTGGGGTTGTCCAGACCGGCAATCACCTCGCCCTTGAGGATGCGGTCGCCATGAGAAGGGCTGAATAGGTGCACCGAATCCTCGATGAGATCGTAAACCCCCTTGAAACGCTTGCCCATGCCGATGGGCCAGGTCATGGGTGTGCACTGGATCTTGAGGATGCTCTCGACCTCGTCCAGCAATTCGATGGGCTCGCGGCCCTCCCGGTCCAGCTTGTTGATGAAGGTCAGGATGGGGGTATCGCGCAAACGGCACACCTCCATCAGTTTGATGGTGCGCTCCTCCACGCCCTTGGCGCTATCGATGACCATCAGCGCCGAGTCCACCGCGGTGAGAGTGCGATAGGTGTCCTCCGAGAAGTCCTCATGGCCGGGGGTGTCCAGCAGATTCATGATGCAGTCCTTGTGATCGAACTGCATCACCGAGGTGGTGACGGAGATGCCGCGCTGCTTTTCCATTTCCATCCAGTCGGAAGTCGCATGGCGCGCGGCCTTGCGGCTCTTGACCGAACCTGCCATCTGTATGGCGCCGCCGAACAGCAACAGTTTTTCGGTGAGGGTGGTCTTACCCGCGTCGGGGTGGGAGATGATGGCGAAGGTGCGCCGGCGGTTCAACTCGTTGAGCAGTTCGGACATGTAAGGTAAAGCGGGCAGGAAAAACGGATATTATACTCGAGCCACCCGCCTGCCATCGAAACACTTAGCGGTGATTGCGTTCGCCCGCATCCTCCATTCTCCTGCCCACATCTTGTACATCCTTACCGAGGCCACTCCAGGTGTTGCATGCCTCCAGCCCGAACAACATCAACACAATCATCAAAATAGAAACAGGGTTTCGCATGGTGCGCTCCTCAACATTGGGTGCAAAAACGGTATGAGACTATAAAGATTGGGGGAAATTTTTCAATATCCCCCCTGTCCAACGAACGGATTCACAAAACTCGTCGCAACGCAATCTATACATTTCGATGCGCCTGTCGCAAAATCCGCATTGAACTTTTGAGCAAAATATTCGCCAAACCGGCTCGAGGACCGTCACCCTCGAGTGAACCCTTGCGGTCCGCCCCTCATCCGGCGCAAACCCACAAAAACCTGAGAAAGCCATGCTAAACGAACTGCTCAACAAAATCGCAAAGCTCCCCAGAGTTTGGTCTCTTATCCTGCTCGTCCTCTTCATCATCGCGCTGTATGTCTTGTTGCAAAAGGGCGTCACCCCCTTCGTCATGAAAGTCGCGGAGTCCGATTTCTTTTTCGAAAAGGAGGACGAACAGGAAGAACTGGGAAAAATCAACAATGAGCGTAGCGATGTCGCCTATACCCATTGCAGGAACGTGATGAAGACCGATAAAAAAGTACCGGAAACCGCTCAATTTGCCGAAAAAGATTACGAAGCCTGGGCATTGGGGGGAAGGACTTACCTGATCCGTTCCCATGTCGCCCTGTCGACCCCGGAAAAGGGAATGGTCGACAGGAAATATGCCTGCAAGATCAAATTCAAGGGTGGCGACATCAACGACTCGAACAATTGGGACATGCTCGCCGTCGATTTCAACGAACCGACGGAAGGTGGCTAGGAACGATACAGCCCCCACTCCTGGATCATTGCCAACACCGGATCGGGCAAGAGATAACGGGGATTTCCCCCCGCGTGGATCAAGCGTCTGATGCCGGTGGCGGAAATGGCAAGCTGAGTCACCGCCAGAAAGTGAATCTTCCCGCCCGGGCTCTCCCGTAAGCTCTCGCCATCCTCCACCCATCTTTCCCGCAACTGCTGGCCGAGTTCTCCGCTCCAATCCGGTTCCGGCATACCGGGCCTGTGCATGACGGCGATATGCGCCAGATCGAACAACTCCCGCCAGCGATGCCAGGAGGGCAATTGGTAAAAAGCATCCACACCGACGATCAGGCACAAAGGCAGATCCTGGATTTCCTCCCGCAAGGAAATCAGGGTATCGACCATGTAGGAAGGTCCTTCCCGGTCGAATTCCCGGCGATCCAGGGCATATCCGGGGCCGGCGCCTTCCAGGGCCAACTCCAGCATTCGCAAGCGCTGCTGCGGCATCGCACCAGGCAAACCGCGGTGGGGTGGCAATCGGCAAGGCAAAAAGCGCAACTGCTCAAGCCGCAAGTGCTCCTTCACTTCCAGCGCCGTGCGTAAATGGCCGTAATGGATGGGATCGAAAGTCCCGCCATAGATTCCTAGCACTTAACTTAAAACCCAGCTTTGGAATCGGCAAGGAATGGGACTATAGCCCGTGAACGCTATTGATCGGCGGGCCTGCCGATGAGCAGGCGGGATGGGACGACGGCCAACCGGCGGGTATTGATCCTCCACCAATAACCGCCGATCATCAGGCCGACGAAGCCGCAGGAAGCGATGCCGAAATACAGCAGTTGTTTCAATTCCAACAGATCCTGGAATAAATCGTCATGGGTGTTTCGAGTGCCGGGAGTGATCTTGAAACGGGCGTGATCGAGATGGGAGAGATCGGTCAATTTGCCGCTTTTCCCGGCGGCATAGGTCTCCAGCAATTTCACTTCCGACTTCAACTCTTCGAGGGTGCGCAATTCCTGCGCTCCCACGGTTCCCGAGGTGACATTCTTCTCCAGACTCTTCAGCTTGTTTTCCACCGAATCGGCGACGAAGACCGTCATCTTGTCCTGCAGGGCTTCCAGTTGCCGGTTGTATTGACGGATCTTGACCGTATCGTCGTCCTCGACCTGGTCGTATCTTGCCTGGAAACGATCAAAAAACCGGTGGGTGTCGAAGAAGAGATAAACGCTCAATACCAGCATGAAAGCCATCAACACCCATCCCAGGAAACGGGCGCGCGCTAGGGATCTCCCTGCCGACAATGGCTGACCCAGCATCCGATCGCGCCTTGTCAAGTCAACGAAAGGTTGGCTGTTGTCATAACGTTCTTGCATCATTCCCCCACCGGCACTGACCGATGTCAAGCCTTGCGCCAAAAACCAAAGAAGATTAACCCCTGTAAATATGACAGAACGGCAATCCTCGGTCAATTCCCGGCTGCCGCCGTCAGCATGATGGCTTTCATATCGGCGACCGCCCGCTCCAAACCAGTGAACAGGGCGCGGGCCACGATGGAATGGCCGATATTCAACTCCCGCATTCCGGGTATTTTGCAGATGGACTGGACATTGTGATAGTGCAAGCCGTGACCGGCGTTGACCCGCAACCCCAGAGCCTGGGCTTGTTCCGCCGCCCGGCGCAGACGATCCAGTTCGCTTAGCAGGCTCGAGCTGGCGGCATCGGCATAATGGCCGGTGTGCAGTTCGATGACGGGAGCGCCGGAGCGGGCGGCGGCTTCGATTTGCCGAGGTTCGGCGTCGATGAACAGGGAAACCTCGATTCCGGCTTCACCTAAAGCCTCGCAGGCGGAGCGGATGCGATCGAACTGGGCCGATACCTCCAGCCCGCCCTCGGTGGTCAATTCTTCCCTGCGCTCGGGCACCAGGCAACAGGCATGAGGGCGCACTGCGCGGGCGATGGCGATCATTTCGTCGGTCACCGCCATCTCCAGATTCAGCCGGGTATTGATCATGTCTTTCAATGAATCGATGTCACGATCCTGGATATGGCGGCGATCTTCGCGCAAATGGGCGGTGATGCCATCGGCGCCCGCCTGCTCGGCCAGCAAAGCAGCCTGGACCACGGATGGGTAACGGGTTCCGCGCGCCTGGCGGATCGTGGCGATATGGTCGATGTTGACGCCCAATAATACGCTTCGTCTTTCTTTCATTCTGGCTCAATGATTGGTCTGATATTTGAATAACTTTCGGCTATTCAGTGGCTTGCCGCCCAACTGTCGATGGATGAGCCTGCGCATCAACTGCTTGGCTTCGTGGATTTCCTCCGGTCCCGGCAAATGCCCATGACTCAAGCCCAACAGGGTGGAACCGCGGATCGCCCCCTCGATCGGCCCGGACTCCACCGGTCCCCGGTCGATATGATAGTGGTAGAAACCCTCGCGCCGGATTTCCCGGCCGGATTCCACATCCTGATCCAGGACCGGGCCATAGCCGATTTCATTCAGCAAGGCCAATTCGAAGCCGCGCAGGGTCTGATCCAGGCATTGGCCGGTTTCCAAGCCGTGCAGGGATTCCTCGTAAAACTGAAACACCCTAGGGTGAGGATCATGGGGCGGCAACAGGCGAAGCAGCAATTCGTTCAGATAGAAGCCGCAAAACAGGGGCTTGCCGGCCAGTTGAAAAAGCCTCCCCCGGTTTTCCGCACCGGTCAGCACCTGAAGCTCCGACCTCCCCGTCCAACCGAGACTCAAGGGCAGGAAAGGCTGGAGAACCCCGGAGGATCCCGTCTTGCTTCTCAAGGCCCCCTTGGCGATGAGCCTGGACAGGCCGAACTCGCGGGTGAAAACATCCACCAGCAGGCTGGTTTCGCGGTAGTGACGCCGATGCAGCAAGAAACCGTCGTGGAGAGAAAAAGCCGGACTCATCGCATCATTCGGTATAACCCAGGCTCAGCAAAGCCCGCTCGTTGTCGGACCAGCCTTTTTTGACCTTGACCCAAAGATTCAGATAAACCCTGTGCTCCAGCATCTTTTCCAGATCCTCCCGCGCCTTTTGCCCGACCCGCTTGAGCACCTCGCCCTGTTTGCCGATGACGATGATTTTCTGGCCTTCACGCTCCACCCAGATGATGGCGTGAATATGAGTCATCCCTTTCTCTTCCCGGTACTGCTCGATCTGCACGGTGATGGCGTGGGGCACTTCCTGGCCCAGGCTGCGTATCAGCTTTTCGCGGATGATCTCGGCCGCGAAGAAGCGTTCCGGACGGTCGGTGATCTGATCTTCCGGGTAAACCGGCTCGCCCTCCGGCAATAGTTCCATGATGCGCTGTTCCAGGCGATCCAGGTTGCTGTTCCTCAGCGCGGAGATCGGGATGATCTCGGCGAAATCGAAGCGCTGGGCGGCATCGGCCAGGAAAGGCAGCAGCACTTCCTTGTCCTCGCACTGATCCACCTTGTTCACCGCCAGGATGACCGGACAGGGTGCGTGGCGGATCTGTTCCAGCACCAGGTCGTTTTCCGGATGCCACTGCCACTGGTCGACCACCCAGACCACCAGATCCACCCCCAGCAAGGCGCTGCTGGCCGTCTTGTTGAGATAACGGTTCATGGCCCGCTTCTGCGCACCGTGAATACCCGGCGTGTCCACATAGATGGCTTGGCCGTCCGGCGAGGTCTTGATGCCGTGGATACGGTGGCGCGTGGTTTGTGGACGCCTGGAAGTGATGCTGATCTTCTGGCCGACGAGGTGGTTCAGCAGGGTCGATTTGCCCGCGTTGGGCCGGCCCACCAAGGCAACATAGCCGGTTTTCATGAGTGGATGTTCATCGTTTGCGAGAGTTTGGCAAGCATTTCCTCGGCCGCTTGCTGTTCGGCTTTCTTGCGGGAGGAGCCTTCGCCCTGAGTGGATTCGGGCATCAAGGGTGCCCGACATTCGACCCGGAAATGCTGATCATGCGCCAGACCTTCCTGGGACAGGAGCAGGTAGATGGGGAGTTCCAATCCCCTGCCCTGCATGATCTCCTGTAAGCGGGTCTTGGGATCTTTTTTCCAATTGTCTAGCGAAAGGCGATCGATGGAACCGGCGAACAGGGTCAATATCCAGTTTCGGGCGGCTTCCATGCCCTGATCCTTGAGGATCGCCCCCATGATGGCTTCCAGGGCATCGGATAGGATGGAATCGCGCCTGAACCCCCCGCTCTTCAATTCCCCCGAACCGAGGATGAGGTAATCGCCGAGATCCACCTCCCTGGCTAACTGGGCGAGGGAGGTTTGATTCACCAAACTGGCGCGCAAGCGGCTCAACACCCCCTCATCGGCTTGCGGGAATTTTTCATACAGGCGCTCGGCGATGACGAAACCCAATACCGCATCGCCCAAAAACTCCAAACGTTCGTTGTTATGGCTTTCAGCGCTACGGTGAGTGAGGGCGAGCTTCAACAAACCCAGGTCATTGAAGCGCAAGCCCAGCTTCTTCGCCAGAACCTCCGGTTTGACTATCAATTGGCTTCGCCCGCCTCGATTTCGTCATCGAAGCTCACCAGCACGCTGACGTT
>JAQTSI010000058.1 GCA_028711365.1 Methylococcaceae bacterium | reverse complement strand
GTTGAGCGATTCGATGGATTCCATGTCCAGATGATTGGTGGGTTCGTCCAGCACCATGACATTGGGCTGTTGCAGTATCAGCTTGCCGAACAACATGCGCCCCTGCTCGCCACCGGACAGCACCTTGACCGATTTCTTGATCTCGTCATGGGAGAACAACAGCCTTCCCAAGGTGGCTCGCACCGCCTGCTCGTCATCGCTTTCCCGCTTCCATTGGGCCATCCAGTCGAACAGGTTGATGTCTTCCGCGAAATCGGCGGCATGGTCCTGGGCGAAATAACCGACATTGACATTCTCCGACCATTTCACCTTGCCCTCATCCGGTGTCAAGTCGCCCACCAGGGTGCGCAACAGGGTGGATTTGCCGATGCCGTTGGGTCCGATGACGGCGATGCGCTCGCCCACTTCCACCATCAGATCCAGGCCCTGGAACAGCGGCGCCTCACCGTAACCCTTGGCCAAATCCTTCACTTCCAGGGCCAGACGGTAGAGTTTCTTTTCCTGGTTGAAACGAATGAAAGGACTGACCCGGCTCGAGGGCTTGATGTCCTCCAGCTTGATCTTCTCGATCTGGCGGGCGCGGGAAGTCGCCTGCTTGGCCTTGGAAGCATTGGCGGAGAAACGGCTGACGAAGGTCTGCAATTCGGCGATCTGCGCCTTTTTCTTGGCATTGTCCGCCAACTGGCGTTCGCGCACCTGGCTGGAGGCGATCATGAAATCGTCGTAATTGCCGGGGTAGACGCGCAATTCGCCGTAGTCCATGTCCGCCACATGGGTGCACACGCTGTTGAGGAAATGGCGATCATGGGAAATGATGATCATGGTGCTGTCGCGCGCGTTGAGCACGTTTTCCAGCCAGCGGATGGTGTTGATGTCCAGGTTGTTGGTGGGCTCGTCCAGCAGCATGATATCCGGCTCGGCGAACAGGGCCTGGGCCAGCAGCACCCGCAGCTTCCAGCCGGGCGCCACCGCGCTCATGGGTCCGTAGTGCTGTTCCAGGGGGATGCCCACACCCAGCAGCAATTCGCCGGCGCGAGATTCGGAGGTATAGCCGTCCAACTCGGCGAACTCGACTTCGAGATCGCCTGCCCTCATGCCGTCCTCCTCGCTCATCTCGGGCAGGGCATAGATGCGGTCGCGCTCTTCCTTCACCCGCCACAACTCGGCATGCCCCATCATCACGGTATCCAGCACCGTGCAATCCTCGAAGCCGAATTGATCCTGGCGCAACTTGCCGAGCCGCTCGTTGGCGTCGATGGAGACGTTGCCGGCGGTGGGCTCCAGGTCTCCCCCCAAGATTTTCATGAAGGTCGACTTGCCGCAACCGTTGGCGCCGATCAGGCCGTAACGGTTGCCCTCGCCGAATTTGACGGAGACGTTCTCGAACAGGGGCTTGGCCCCGAATTGCATGGTGATGTTGGCGGTGGAAATCAAGTTGGGTTCCGATGGGGTGTAATGTTGAAAGGGGACAGTGGATGCACCAGCCTAGACTCAGGCCTAGTCGATCAGGTGGTGATGGCACAGGTTGCTGGCGATGATGCCGCGCCAAAAAATGGGGCGGTGATTGTAGGGTGGTCTTGTTCAGCGCGAGGGATGGCCCGATGTCGGCCTAATCCAACCCCCTGCTGGGCGGGGTTGGATGGCGTTTGAATTCGCGATAGATGATTGTGGCGTTATTGTATTAACTAGAAACGCGGAAATCCAGCTTCTTGTTGAGGTTCATATCGAAACTGCTGTATCTGAGTGGCAGAAACACGTCGGTGACGGCCTCGTTCTCCGCGACATCGGGAAAGAACACGACGCGTTGGAAATACATCGGGAAGTCTCGCAGTTCCTCTCCGCTTTGCGGGAGCCATTCCGAGTAAAGGTATCTGGCAGTCTGTCCTAGAGTATCCTCGGAGCCGACATGCCTCAGCACGGCGCATCGGCCTGCGGGAATGGTCTTGCTCACCATCCCGAAGGGATCGTCGGCCCATTCGTCATCGGTTGCCGCGCATAGGTCGATGCGATAGTCCTCGGGCGCCACTTCTTCCGGATCGTTATAGACGATGTTGAAAGTCGCGCTGAGTCGGGGCGGCAGACGATTCTGTTTTCGCCATTCGATGAATCTTCGCACGGAGTTGCCGACCAGCCGCGGGTCACCGCGATGCTCGAAGGCGGCAACTTTCGTGTCCGTGAATTCGACGATCCGGACTCGTTCGGCTTGCTTTTCTGACTTCATATGCTGGTTCCTGAGTTCGCACAAGGGTTGATAGGTTGCGTACCAAGGATTCCACTGCGGCCGTTTTCTGAAATCGGAGGGGGTCTGCCCGATGCTCTTCTTGAATGCGCGCGCGAACGACTCGGGCCCTTCGTAACCATTGACCAAGGCGATTTCGATGATTGGGCTGTGGTTGCGAAATGCGAGCTGATAGGAGGCCCGTTTCAAACGGCATAACTGGATATATCGATATACGCCGATGCCAAAAAGCGCAGAAAACTGCCGGTGAAAATGATATTTCGAGAAAGCGGCAATACCGCTGAGTTGCTGCACGCCAAGCTCATCATCCAGATTGGCATCGATATACTCCAGCACTTTGCGGAATCTGGCGCGATAATTCTCTGTTCTTGTTGCACTCAACGAAATATCTCCTGGGTGGGCGAGAGAATACCGTCTGGAAATCAACAAAACTTGACAGAAGTTGCTGAATGAGCGGTCAAACAGCCTCATGCCCCGATGGAGAAGGGATTCAAGCGTCAGTTCATGGCGTGCGGGGAATAACCCTCTTCCCGCAACACGCGCTGCACGGCGGGGCGGGTCAGCAGGCGGCGGTAATGGGAGTGGCAATTCGGCGGCAGTTCGATTTTCAGCTTGTCCGCCCAGAATTCGACATAAAACAGCGCCGCATCGGCGATCGAGAAGGCGTCGGTCACATACTCCCTGCCGGCCAGCACCTCGTTGATGACGGAAAAGCCCTGCTCGACGATCTCCCGCCCGCGCGTTCGCACCGCGTCGAAGTCGGTTTCGTTAGGCGTGAAATTGGCGGTGGTGAACAGGCGCGCGAATCCCTGCATGTGTATCGTGCCGACGGCATAGTCCATCGTCTCGATCACGCGCGTCTCGCCCATGATGTCATCAGGCAGCAATTTTGATTTCGGGTGACTGCGCGCGAGCCACCAGGCAATGGCCTGAAACTCGGTGATCGCCATTCCGTCATCGCATACCAGGGTAGGGATCGTGGATTTCGGGTTGATGGCCAGATAATCGGGCTGGAATTGGTCGCCCGCCGGCAGGTTGACGATATAGACCTCGAAAGGCCGGTCGATCTCCTCCAGCAGGATATGGATGCCGGTCGTGCAGGAGCCCGGCGTCATGTAGAACTTCATACTCAGGCGCCTTGAGCCATCGCGAGCCTTTCCGCCGCTTCCGCTTGCACCGCGATCTTGATGTCCACGTCCCGGCTCAGCCAGCCCAGGGTGACGGCGCGGAATGCGGCGTCCTCGGCTTCGTCCCAGATCACGCAGAGCAAGGCTTCCTCGCGCGTCAGCAGTTGGTCGGATTCCATTTTGGCAATGGCCAAAGCGCAGGCCATGGGATCGGCCTGGTTTCGGGCGAAGACTTCCCGGGCTACGCGGATGCCATCTGCGATCTCTTCTTGCGACGCCAGAGAGGCGTGCTTACCCTCGATACTGATTATTGCCGACATGCAAATCTCCTGTGGATGTGGGGTGTGATTCAAACTGATGCCTGTCGAATCTCGCGGGGCGGGCAAGGGGTTTGCGAGACACGCCGTGAATACGGTCCCTGTAGGCTCAACGATGGCTTCCTGCCATCGATGGTCTCGCAATCCCCTCGCCCTCCCCGCGGCTGCATCACTTTGAATCACACCCGTGGATGTGGAGCGGAATGAATTGGAAAGAATCGTTCACAGTGGAATGCCGAAGAAGGTTTCCTCACTGCCGCCCCAGGCGGTATGCAGTTGCAGGGCCGATTGCCAGCGGGCGGCTTCCTGTTCGTCGGCATCGCGGTGGGTGACGACGACGTCGGCGGCACCGGCGCTGAGATATCGGTGGCCATTGCGCAGAAACCGTCCGAGGTCTTTACGATCATTGGGGCGCACCGCAGCCTTGGGCACGTCATTCACCAGGATGGTCGTGATGCGCATATTCGTCTCTCCTCAGCCGCTGTCTAATGTCACGAATGCGTAAGCTTTAGCCGATGGTGATGATCAAAGGCTCCAGCCCCGCGACCGTGGCTTCGATCACGTCGCCCTTGACCACGGGACCACCCCCGGCGGGCGTACCGGTAAAGAGGAGATCGCCGGGAAACAATTCCATGCGGGTCGACAGATAATGCACGGTCTGCGGGATCTTCCAGAGCATGTCGGCGACATTGCCGCTCTGGCGCAGCTCGCCATTGACCTTGAGTTCGATCTTGCCGCTGGCGATATTGCCCGAATAGAACTCGGGCGTGATCGCCGAGCAGGGCGCGGAATGGTCGAAAGATTTGGCTTTTTCCCAGGGCAGGCCGCGTTCCAGGGCGGCGTCCAGCATATCGCGCAAGGTCATGTCCAGCCCCACTGCATAACCGAACACATAGTCGTAATCCACCTTGTCGGCGGGGATGTTTCTGCCGCCCTTGTGCAAAGCCACCACCATCTCCACCTCGGGACACAGTGCCGTGGTGCCGGGAGGATAGGGCAAGACCGAGTTATTCTGCAGGATGGTGGAGGCCGGCTTGATGAAAAAGCTGGGTTCCTCGGCCTTGGTTATCTCGCCATCGGGGGCCGGATAATTGCGCCCTATACAAAAAATACGGCGCACCGGGAAAGGGTTGCTCGACATGGCGTCTAGGGTGACGACCGGAGCGGGCGGAAAGGCATAGTTCATAGCGGGATTCTTTCAAATATTGGGGCTAGTCAGTCAAAGCAGGCGATCGCCATCGCGATAGCCCGCACCCACTTCAAATTCCAGATAATCAATCCTGAAGTGATCTTCCATTTTATCCGCTTGCGGAATGGAATCGGCCCGCTCCGGGTAGCGCGCGAGCAATTCGTTTCGATGCAGCGTCCAGGCACGCAGTAGCGCCGATCGGGCGTCTTCCCTTGTTTGTCCCGCGCCCCTGAACATGAAGTGGTGGGTATTCATCTCCGCCACGACCACCATTCCACCGCCGGGGGGTTCAATTGCCATGGCCGATCGGCTGGCCCAGATCCATGCCCCGGAAGATCGAGCAGCGCTTGAATACCTCCAGCGACGGGGCAACCTTCTTTTGCGCACAAAATTTGGCCACCAGTTTTGCAAGCCCCTTGATATCCCGACCTGTCGCGTTCGGGAAAGTCTCCCCCAACGCATCGATCAGCGGTGCATCCACCGCCAGATCGAACTGCTCGGTCATCACCTGCCAGATCTTGCGCCGGGCATCGTCGTCCGGAGGATAGAACTTGATCAGGGCGATGCAGCGCGAAACGATGGCTTCGTCGATGTCGTCCACCCGGTTGGTGGTGAGGAACAACAGCCCATTGAAATACTCAAGCACCCGCAGGAATACGCCAACCACGGCGTTCATGGTGATGTTGTCGTCACGCCGCTTGATATAGACATCGGCCTCGTCGATCAGCATGACCGCACCCCAGCGCTGGGCCCGGGTCAACACGTCCTTGAGCGCGGTCTCCATGGCGGAGACATTCAGACCGAGCTGGCCCGAATGCACCCGGTACAAAGGCCTCTGGATGATCTCGGAATAGACTTCGGCGGTCAGCGTCTTGCCGACGCCGGCAGGGCCTGCGCATAACACCGTGGTTCCCCCGGATTTGCCGGCGACGATGTCGTCCATCAAGACGTCCATCTCGGCGGTGAGAATATCGATGAGATCGGTCTGTTCCTCCGGCAGCACCAGCTTTTGTTTCAATTCGGGTTGATAGCGGTAGGGAACCATGTCGTCCACATGTACCCATAGATAATGGTGCAGTTCCAGATGGAACATCAGGATGTAGGCATGCACCGGAAGCTGGGTGAACAATCCTTTCGGCAGTGCTTCCTGCGAAGCCTGGGTTTCATCCTCGGCTTCGTAGTGATTGCTCTTGGCCGCCTTGCGCAAATAAGGCCCCAGGATGTCGCCCGTCGCATCCAGGGTCAAAGCACGGGAAGTGAGTATCCCCTCGTCGTTCACCAGACGCGCGCTGCCGCCGCCGGAAGACAATACGACCACGTCCTTGCGCGACCAGTCGGTGTTGCGATGGGAGGAAGTGGGGTCCTCGGCATAAAACCCGGTGCCTTGGCCGGAAAACTGCGCCCCGTATCGGGCACGCCAGTCGAAATAACGCTCCACGGTTTCATCGTAAGCGGCGATGAGTTCGGGAGTTTCCTTGAGAAACCCTTTGCTGGCGAAGATCTCGCTCACCGTCTTGTTGACGATGTCGCAAGCGGCGATGCGGAGGGTCGAGTTGGCGAGGGTGGCCTTGGCATTGGCCTTCAACTCGATGAAAACCTTCCCGGTTTCGTCATTCGAGGCCGGGGTGTAATCGAGACGGGTGATCACATAGGGTAAAGGCTTGCGGGTCACATTCGCGGTGAACAACCACCCCCGAATGGCGCCGTCGGCCAGGTAGCGGGCGATGGCCGGCACCAGCATTTCGAGTTCTTCGGCCTGGAACCGGACTCCGTCGTCGTTCAGAGCCTTTTGCAGGGTGGAAAGCTGGGCGGCATGGGCGCGCATTTCCGGGCCCGCCGCCTCATACAGGTTGCGCAGGAATGCGAGTTCCGCCTGGGCGAGTTGGGCGAACGGCACCTCGACCTTATCGCCGAAACGCAGTTGCTCCTTCAACGTGGCCAAGCCGGGGAATTCATCCACCATCGCTTCCACATAACGGCGCTCGATTTGTAGTTTCATGCGATCTCCCCTCAAGCTTTTCTATTCGGCGATGGCCAGATACCGTTCGAATTCCGACTTGGTGAATTCATCCTGACCAGGCGCCATCGCCGACCGCCATTGCACGGCCACGCGAATGCCCGTCCTGCTCCCCAAGCGTATTTGAATGATGCGTCCTGGAGTTCCCATGGGAAGGTCCTCCAGTTCACGGCTCGATTGAACTTCCTTTCCGAGTAAGCACATCGCTTCCTGGGCGGAAAACGTTTCGTCATTCATGCGGCTCAGCGACGCGGTCGCTCCGCAGGCGAGTAGTTGCTGAAATGCCCTTCCCGGGCCGCCTGGCTCCTGGCGCGCGCCAGGATGCCCGCCGTCTGCCCCTGGGGAGCCGTCAACGATACCTGTTTTTCCAGTTGTTGACTGCCGCACCCCGGGCAGGTCGGAACCTCGGATAGCTTGACCAGCAGTTCGAAAATTTGATTGCAATCGTTGCAGCGGTAATCATAAAGCGGCATGGTTATCCCCGATTGGTTTCAGTTGGGCTGAGTGGGCAAATCTTTTACCCGGCTCCATTCCCCTGGCGTATACACTTTCATGCTGATGGCATGCAATTCGCCCGTCGCCAGCGGCTCCTTGACCGTTGCCAAGACTCGCTGCTGGCGCTGGACCGGGTTCATGCCCTCAAAGGCTTCCCCCACCACGACCACCGAAAAGTTGCAACCCTCGCCTAGAACGGTGAGTTCACAGCCGGGAATCCCGGATTCGATCAGGGTTCGGACTTCGGCGATTTCCATGGCTCAGCCTGCGGCCTGAGGAGCGAGAGCGCCATCCAGCAGGGGCTTCAACTCGCCTCGTTGGGCCAGCTCGTCGACGATGTCGCTGCCGCCTACCAATTCGCCCTTGACGAACAGTTGCGGAAAGGTCGGCCACTGCGAGATGGTCGGCAGCTTTTCGCGGATCTGCGGTGCCTGCAGTATGTTGACATAGGCGAATGGAACCCCGGCCGTTTGCAACGCCGCGACGGCCTTGGCGGAGAATCCGCATTGGGGCATTTCGGGCACGCCTTTCATGTACAGGATGATCGGGTGGGATGCGAGTTGCTCGCGGATGGTTTCTTCGGTAGTCATGGCGAAATTTCCAAACGGTTGGGTGAATTCAAGCCTCTGCTGGAGAGGGGCTCAGAGCCCCGAAGCGAAGCCCAATAACTCGATGGTGATGTCTTCCGTGCCGGTGATCTTGGTCTGGCAGGCCAAGCGGGACTTGGAGCCGATGCCGACGATGGTATCCAGTCTTGCGTTTTCGGCGGCTTGAATCTTCGACAGGCTTTTGCGGCCCGATTGCACGAAAAGATGGCAACTGCCGCATTCGGCGTTGCCACCGCATTTGTGCATGATGCTCTCGCCGGCGGCTAGAATGATTTCCAGCAGGCTCATCCCTTCCTGGGCATCGACGGTTTTTCCGGAAGGCATGATGGTAACGGTAGACATGTTTTTTTCCTCTTTTGGTTGATGTTGAAAAAACTTCAGCTTTGAACGGGGATCAAGCAGAACAACCCGCCGCGAAAGCGCGGATGACGGAGGCCCCCACACTATCGTCCTGATCCAGTTCATCCAGTTTTGCCAGTAGGCGTTCGCAATCTTCCCGATCCCCCTGACGCAAGCGGATGAATGCCAGCGCCTTGAGGGAGAACAGGTAGAAATGCTGCGGCGCGTCGTATTGACGCCAATCGGTGGTCTGCGGTGTCAACTGTTCGATGACATTATCAAAACCGCCCTGGCGAGACGCCGTTTCCAGCGCCATACGCACCACCCGCTCGGCATCCGCCAGGCGGCCCTTGTAAAAATAAAATTTGTACAGCGAGAAATACACCGACAAGGCTTCGGGTGCTTCGGATTGGGCCTTCCGCAGCAAGGCTTCCGCCTGCTCGGTATCGGCATAAACGCTCATCGCCTGTTCCAGCAAACCCCCGATCCCGGCGGGCACCGATCCGGCATAGAACGAACGCATGGGATCCACGATCTCTCTCCCCTGACAGGACCGCTTAACTCCAAACCTCGGCAGGAGCCAGCAGGCGCTCGACCGGCTGGCCGTTCTTCAGGTGTTCCTCCACGATGGCGCTCACATCCTCTGCGCTCACCTTCGTGTACATCACCCCTTCGGGGTAGACGACCACGGACGGGCCGAGGTCGCAGACACCCAGACAGCCGGTGCTGGTGAGTGCGAACTGTCCGTAGAGTTGACCCTGTTCGAACTGTTGCATGAAAGTCTGGAATACCGCCGTGCAGCCCAACTGGCCGCAAGATCCGCGTGGATGGCCGGGAGGTCGGGTTTGCGCGCAGACAAAGACATGTTTACTCGGTTTAGGCATGGAATATCCTCGGGTTTGGTGAATGGACGCCCTGCGGGACAAGGCGTGACCGATAAACACATTAGGTTCGTTGAGTTCTCGTGGACAG
Organism: Methylococcaceae bacterium; assembly: GCA_028711365.1. Lineage (GTDB taxonomy): Bacteria > Pseudomonadota > Gammaproteobacteria > Methylococcales > Methylococcaceae > Methylumidiphilus. Next base: position 9,442 of record JAQTSI010000058.1, on the reverse strand, counting down.
GCTGACCTTGATGCTGTCCAGGGAGATGCTTTTGCCTTCCTGTTCCTGAAATACCTTGAATACTTTTTCCTCCGCCGCGCTCGAACCCACGAAATCGTCATGGGCCTGTTTCAGCAGCGTCTTACAGGTATCCCAGGCCGTGGTTTCGTCCATGTCGTCGGGAATCGGCGTCCGACCCAGGTATTGATTGAAGCGCTTGAGGATATGCAGGCGATTGACATGGACTACCGAAGGCAGGTAATCGATGGCGAAGAAATCGAGGAATTCCTCGGCGGCCGAAAAGCCTTGGATGCGTTGCAGGACGGGATTCATGGGCGATGCCTTGTCGTTTTAAAAGTCGTTTCAGCCGGGCAGGCCAGGGTGAGAGGGCGCTGTTTGCGTCGTTTCCCGATAAAAGCCATCGAGTTCGGCGGCATTGGGGGCTCTCTTGGTTCGGTTCGCGTGGAGACGAATCCGCTTGAGCAGCCGGCCGGCATCCGCCTCGTTCAGGGTGATGCCGAGATCCTGATAGCTTTTGATGACCGCGCGGGAGCCGGAATGCTTGCCCAGCACCAGCCGGTGCTCGCGGCCCAGATCCTTGGGATCCAGCCCCTGATAGTTGAGCGGGTTCTTGAGCAGGCCATCGACATGGATGCCGGCTTCATGGGTGAAGACGGCCTCGCCGACGATGCTCTTGTTGACCGCCACGGGCCTGCCGGAAGCCTCGGCAACCAGTTGCGAAATCGCTTGCAAACTGGTGGCGGCGACTCCGGTATCCAGCCCGTAGAGCCGGTGCAAGGCCATGACCGTTTCTTCCAGGGCGGCATTGCCGGCCCGCTCCCCCAGTCCGTTGACCGTGGTATTGACATGGCTCGCCCCGGCCCGCACCGCCATCAGGGTATTGGCGGTCGCCAGGCCGAAATCGTTGTGGGCGTGCATTTCGATTTCCAACTCCACCGATTGGGTCAACCGCTGTATGCGCTCGAAAGTGGCAACCGGGTCCAAGACCCCCAGGGTATCGGCGAAGCGCAGCCGTCTGGCGCCCGCCCGCTGGGCGGTTTCCGCCACTTGCAGCAGGAAGTCCATGTCGGCCCGGGAGGCATCCTCGGCCCCCACACTGACTTCCAACCCCTGCTCCAGGGCGCGCCCTATGAAGCGGCTGATCGTCGCCAACACCCAGTCGCGGCTGCGTTCGATCTTGTGTCGGATCTGGATATCCGACACCGGGATCGACAGGTTGACCAGGTGGGCACCGCAACCGGTGGCGGCTTGCAAATCGGCATCGCACATCCGCCCCCAGACCATGAGGCGAGAGGACAGCTTGAGCCCGGCGATGGAGCGGATCACCTCCTGTTCTTCCGAACCCATCACCGGAATGCCGACCTCCATCTCCGGTACACCGGCATGGCTCAATGCGCTGGCGATGGCGAGCTTTTCCTCCGTGCTGAAGGCGACGCCGGCGGTCTGCTCCCCATCTCTCAGGGTGGTGTCATTGATGATGATCTTGCGGCTGTTCATGGTTTAGCCCTTTTTTTCCTTCGCGAGATTACGGCTGTAACGGGGGATCTCGATGGTCAGATCGGCCTTGCTCACGACAGCCTGGCAAGCCAGCCTGGAATGAGGCTCCAATCCCCAGGCCCGATCCAGCATGTCCTCTTCGTTGTCATCGGGGCTGTTCAACGATGCGTATCCCTCGCGCACGATGACATGGCAGGTCGAACAAGCACAGGCATGCTCGCAAGCGTGCTCGATCTCGATCCCTGCATCCAATAGGGCTTCGCAAATGCTCTGACCGTAACGAGCGCTCACGACGGCGCCTTCGGGGCAGAGTTCGGCATGGGACAGAATCGTGATATGTGGCATGGTTTAAGCGCCTATTGTTCAATCTGCTCGGACCGGTTCATACTTGCAGCGCATCCAGTTTTTGCCCGGTCAGCGCGGTTTTGATGCTGTAATCCATGCGCCGGCCGGCGAATTCCGTGCTCGCTTCGTTGAGCAGATCGGCGGTTCGCTTGATCGCCTGCCAATCGCTTCCGGCGATGGCCTGCTTCAACGCTTGCAAGGACTGGCCGAGCTGGGCCAACTCGTCCGGGTTCAGCAGGCCGCTATCCAGCGCCAGCGCGGATTCGGTAGCCTCCACCAGGCGCTCGGCCTCGGCTCTTTGCTCATGAAGTCTGCGCGCTTCCAGATCCTCCTGCGCATGGGCATAGGAATCCTCGATCATGCGCGCGATGTCGGCGTCGCTCAATCCATAGGAAGGTTTGACTTCCACCCGGGCTTCGACGCCGCTGATTTGCTCCGCCGCCGAGACGCTCAACAGGCCATCGGCATCCACCTGATAAGTGACCCTGACCCGCGCAGCACCAGCCACCATGGGAGGTATGCCGCGCAGTTCGAAACGCGCCAAGGAACGGCATTCGCTCACCAATTCGCGCTCGCCCTGCACCACATGGATGCTCATGGCGGTCTGCCCGTCCTTCCAGGTGGTGAATTCCTGGGCGCGGGCCACCGGGATGGTGGCGTTGCGTTGGATGATCTTTTCGGACAAACCGCCCAAGGTCTCGATCCCCAGGGAGAGCGGGATCACATCCAGCAGCAGCCAATCGTCGCCTGCGCGGTTGCCCGCCAGCAGATTGGCCTGCAGGGCGGCGCCCAGTGCCACCACTTTATCCGGGTCCAGATCGACCAGCGGTGGCTGCTGAAAGAAATCGGCCACGGCCTGGCGGATGCAGGGCATGCGAGTCGCCCCACCCACCAGCACCACGCCTTTGATGTCCTGGATGGAGAGGCCGGCATCGCGTAAGGCTTTGCGTACCGGGGTGATGGTTTTTTTGACCAAGCCTTCGGTCAAGGCGTCGAAACTTTCCCGACTCAAGCTCAGATTCACCACGGAGCCATCGGACAATTCCACGCTGACCCCGGTATCGGGATGCTCGGATAAGCGCTCCTTGGCGATGCGCGCGGCGCTCAACAAGCTGCGTACATGGCGGGTATCGGTGGGGGCAAACCCGGTTTGTTTGATCAGCCAGTCGTATACGGCGCGGTCGAAATCGTCTCCTCCCAGAGCCGGGTCGCCGTTGGTCGCCAACACCTTGAATACGCCCTGGGTCAGCTTGAGGATGGAAATGTCGAAGGTCCCGCCACCCAGGTCGTAGACCGCGTAGACCCCCTCGGCGGCCTGGTCTAGCCCGTAGGCCACGGCAGCCGCGGTGGGTTCGTTCAACAGGCGATAGACTTCCAGCCCGGCGAGCTTGGCGGCATCCTTGGTGGCCTGGCGTTGGGCATCGTCGAAATAGGCAGGGACGGTGATCACCACGCCGCTGGGTTCACCGCCCAGTGCCTGGACCGCCCTTTCGCGTAAGGATTTGAGTATCTCGGACGAGACCTGTACCGGACTCACCGAGCCGGCATGGGTCTCGAATTGCACCATGCCCGGTTTGTCGATGAACCGATAAGGCGCACCGTGATGTTCGGGCAAGTCATCCAAACCCCGGCCCATGTAACGTTTGACCGAAACGAAGGTATTCTCGGGATCCTCGCTCTGCCACAGTTTGGCGTCATGACCGACTTCCACCCGCTGATCGGCATGGTAGCGCACCACCGACGGCAGCAAGACGCGGCCCTGCGAGTCTTCGAGCACGACGGCCTGATCATCGCGAACAGTCGCCACCAGCGAATTGGTGGTGCCGAGATCGATGCCTGCCGCCAGCCGTCGTTGAGGAGGCGCTTTGGCCCCCGGTTCTGAAATTTGTAGCAGCATTTAGTCCTCCAGTGCAGCCTGAGCCCGGTCGAGATCGTTGCCGAGTTTTTCGATGAATGCCAACTGACGCACCAGATCCGCCGCTTCGCCATGATGAGACCCGCCATCGAGCAGGGTGGCAACCGATTCGATCAGGTTATCCATCTCCGCTTTGAGCCGCACCGACAGCCGGTCCAGAGAATGCTGATTGCGGATGGTGATCGCCTCCTGCAATTCTTCACGCCACTCGATCTGTTCCAGCAGGAATTCGGTCGGCATCGCGGTATTATCTTCTTCCCTCGTATCCACCCCATGGATTTTGAGTAGATACCGCGCCCGATCCAAGGGGCGCTTCAGGGTCAGGTAGGCCTCATTGGCCAGCGTCGCCCACTGCAGGGACTGACGCCTTTCGCCATCGCTCAGATGTGCCGCCTTGTCCGGATGCACGCGGGTTTGCAGCTTTAGGTATTGGCTGTCCAGCCGATCGACATCCAGCCGGAACAACTGGGGCAGTTGGAATAACTCGAAATAATTGCCGGTAGCCAATGAAATCATGGGATTACTCCTAGACGGTAAAACTCTCGCCGCAGCCGCACTGGTTCTTGACATTGGGATTGTTGAACTTGAAGCCCTCGTTCAATCCCTCCCGGACAAAATCCAGTTCAGTCCCGTCGAGGTAGGCCAGGCTCTTGGGATCGACCAGCACGGTGACGCCGAAGCTATCGAAAGCCAAGTCCTCCTGAGCCGATTCATCGACGAATTCCAGGGTATAGGCCAAGCCGGAACAGCCCGAGGTTTTCACCGCCAGACGAAGACCCAGTCCCCGGCCCCGTGCCGTCAAATGCTTCTGTACCTGGTACGCCGCTTTTTCTGTCAAAGTGATTGCCATATCGCGCTCCCGCTAAGACTGGGACGAACAGGATGAAGCGCCGTCCACCGAAAACGAACTGCCGCAACTACAGGAAGAGGAGGCATTCGGATTCTTGATGACGAAACGCGAGCCTTCCAGGCCCTCCTGATAATCGATTTCCGCCCCGGCAAGGTATTGCAGGCTGGCGGGATCGACCAGCAGTGTCACGCCGTCGGTCTCGACACTGGTATCGTCTTCGCTCACCCCGTCCTCGAACGAGAAGCCGTATTGAAATCCGGAACAACCGCCGCCCGAAACATAGACGCGAAGCTTCAATTCCGGATTGCCCTCTTCGGCGATCAGTTCACTGACCTTGCTGGCCGCGTTGCGGGTGAACAGCAACGCGGGTCCCGGGGGTGTCAGATCTTGCATAGCATTCATGGCCGTCATGACGATTTCCTCAAGCCGCGGATTTACAAATGCCGTAACCTTCATCCGCTACCCCCGCTTTCGCGTGGTAGTCGGAAACCGCCGCCTTGATCGCGTCCTCGGCGAGCACCGAACAGTGGATCTTGACCGGCGGCAAGGCCAAAGCCTCGGCGATGTCGGTGTTCTTGATGGCGAGCGCCTGTTCGACGGTCTTCCCCTTGACCCACTCGGTCACCAGGGAACTGGACGCGATGGCCGATCCGCAGCCATAGGTCTTGAACTTGGCATCCTCGATCACGCCTTCCTCGTTGACCTTGATCTGCAATTTCATGACATCGCCGCAAGCCGGCGCGCCCACGATGCCGGTGCCAACGCCATCTTCCTCTTTGCCGAAAGATCCGACATTGCGGGGGTTTTCATAGTGATCGATGACTTTGTCGTTATAGGCCATGATGTTCTCCTGAGGGTTTGATAGATACGAAACCGCTTAGTGTGCGGCAGCCCATTTGACGGTGCTGAGGTCGATACCGTCTTTGTACATCTCCCACAGCGGGGAAAGCTCGCGCAAGCGCTCGACTTTCTCCTGGATCAGGGAGATGGCAAAATCCACATCCGCTTCGGTGGTGAAGCGGCCTATGCTGAAGCGGATCGAGCTATGCGCCAGTTCATCGCTGCGTCCTAAGGCACGCAGCACATAGGAAGGTTCGAGACTCGACGAAGTGCAGGCGGATCCGCTGGAAACCGCGATATCCTTGATCGCCATCATCAGCGACTCGCCTTCCACGTAATTGAAACTGGCGTTGAGGTTATGGGGAACCCGTCGTTCCAGGTCGCCGTTGATGTAGACTTCTTCCAGATCCTGGATGCCGGCATATAACTTGTCCCGCAGCATCCGGATCCGCTTCGACTCTTCGGCCATTTCTTCGCGAGCGAGGCGAAAGGCCTCGCCCATGCCGACGATCTGATGCGTGGCCAGGGTACCGGAACGCAGGCCGCGTTCATGTCCGCCGCCATGCATCTGCGCTTTCAAACGGATACGAGGCTTGCGGCGGACATACAGCGCGCCGATGCCTTTGGGGCCGTAGGTCTTGTGGGCGGAAAACGACATCAGATCGACCGGCAACTGCTCCAGGTCGATTTCTACCTTGCCGGTGGATTGTGCGGCGTCGACATGGAAAATAATGCCGTTCTCGCGGCAGATCTGGCCTATGGTGGCGATGTCCTGGATCACGCCGATCTCGTTGTTGACGTGCATGATGGAAACGAGGGAGGTGTCCGGACGTAACGCTGCCTTGAAAGCTTCCAGATCTAGCAGGCCATCCGGTTTGGGATCCAGATAGGTGACCTCGAAGCCCTGCGCTTCGAGTTCGCGCATGGGATCGAGCACCGCCTTGTGTTCGGTCTTGAGCGTGATCAAGTGGCGGCCCTTGGTCTCGTAGAAGTAGGCGGCGCCCTTGACGGCCAGGTTATCCGATTCGGTCGCGCCGGAGGTCCAGACGATCTCCTTAGGATCGGCGTTGACTAGCTTAGCGACTTCTTCGCGCGCCTTTTCCACCGCCTCTTCCGCAACCCAGCCGAAACTATGCGACTTGCTGGCCGGGTTCCCGAAATTCTCGGTCAGAAAGGGGATCATTTTCTCCGCCACGCGCGGATCGACCGGCGTCGTTGCCGAGTAATCGAGATAAACCGGTAACTTCATGATCATGATCTCCGAAAATCCATTGAAATGGCCTGTCGATTAAAGGCAGGCTTGCTTGCTTCAAAAATAAGCAAATCTCGGGCCACCCAGTGAAAGAGAGCCATTCTATTGATTTTTAACATGAAGTAACGAATCGCCAGCAATCTTCCTATGTCGGGTTTTGGACAAAACCATCCCATGGAGCCTACAAGGGGGGCGGTTCTGAGCGATGTCTGTCGAATCCCGCTGAGAGGGCGAGGGGGTTGCAAGACACGCCGTGGTCCCTATAGGCTCGACGATGGCTCCCCTGCCATCGACGGTCTCGCAAGCTCCTCGCCCTCCCCACGGGGTGCAACACTTTAAATTACACCCCGACTAAGGTGCTCACTTGACTGGGTACCCTCTACAGCGCTTCTGCCATTGCCCAATCTTCAACTACTTGGAATCCCTACACAAATCCCTTCCCCCGTCCGGGGGGAGGGATCATAACCTAATGTCTTGGATCCTGATGCGCCATCAAACAGCCGAGATTCCAAGTGATGCGCACCAATCCCGGCGCACGACTCCGGGGGCTACGCACTTCCGCAGTCATATAGAGAATGGGGGTATGGCTCACGACAGGGGCGGGTCTTTTGTTGCGTTCACTACAAAAAGCATCCTGTCCATTTCGCGCAAGCGACAAATGCAACAAGGCTCGTTGCAAAGATACGGGCCGCACGGGGCAATTGAAGGATTTGGGTGACGGTACGAATACTGCTTCTTCATTCAGGTATCAATACCATTGATTCCTAAATCGAACCTGTTTCGAGCGGGACGAAGCGCCCATTCTGAAGGCTAAAACCATGATCTATGTCGTCGAGTTCCCCCATCAAGGCCCTGCACATGCTTGGTTTGCCTTCGAGCAGCAGGATTTCAGCCGCAAGACCCATGCGGCGAAAACGCGCAATGGTTGGACGGTTTATGAGGCGGAGAGCGCACGCCAATTACTCGAAAAGACCGGCACGGATTCCGGCGAAGCGCGATCCGAACCTGCCTGGTTATTCGATCTCGCCGAACGGCAGGGTTGGGATACCGTTCTTTACCGGGCGGATTACCTGCTCGGCCAGGGCATCTATCAAACCGAACCGGTAAGCGAATTCGAAGCCTGTGTCGCCGCCATCACCCATGATCTGAGCGCTTGCCGGGTGTATCTATCCGATGCGGCGGCGATGAACGCGCTGTATCGAGATCCTCTCTACGATGGACGGGAAGGTTTCCATGCGCATATGGCCTTGCGCGAGCAATTGATAGCCCTGGAAGTCATTTCGGATGAGTTGTAACCCCTAATCCCATTCCGCCTATCCCAATGCTATCGACGAAAATTACTCATGCCGAAGGGCCTCGATCGGTGAGATACGAACCGCCTGACGAGCAGGCAAATAGCCGGCGACGAGGCCGGCAACGGTTAGAATGCCGACTGCCCCGAGCGCGACGGACAAGTCGACTTGCGGATCGCGAAAATAATCTGACTCGATACCCACGCTGCGGATCAACTCGATCAACCCGACACCCGCGAGCAATCCTATATACCCGGCCGCCAAGGTGATGATCAATGTCTCATGCAAAACCATGAACAGGATACTGGACGGGGTTGCGCCAATGGCCTTGCGTATGCCGAATTCACGGGTGCGCTCCTTGACGGTGACCAGCATGGTATTGCTAACACCGATGCAGCCTGCCAACAAAGTTCCGGTTCCCACGAGGATCATGAACAACTGGATACCGGTCATCAAGGATTGCAATTTCTTCACCTCGGCGCTGATGTCGAAACTTTCCATGGCGGATAAATCCTTGGGATCAAATCGATGCCGCTGGGACAGCAGGCGAATCACTTCAGACTTGATATCAGGCCAGGTATAGCCGGAGGATATGGTCAGGGTAATCATGCTGATCGATGGACTGGGATCGAATACCCTCCTCAATGTGGAATATGGAATATAGACTCGATTAGGCGACTGCTCTTCCAGCGCTTTCTTGTACACTCCGATGACGACGAATGGAATCCCTCCCACGAGGATAGTTTTACCTACCGGTTCTTTGGAATTTTTCATTAGCACTTCGATGACTCGGGTCCCCACCACGGCAACCTTGCGGCCCTCGCGATCATCCAACTCGTTAATCTGGCGCCCGCTTTCCAAGGACAATTTTTGAATGCGAGCATTGGCTGCACTGATGCCATATATCTGGAACGAACCGGTATTTTGCCCATATTTCATAGTGTATCCTTTCTCCAGATGCTTGGTGGGGCCTATTGCGTCAACACCAGGCAAACTTCCGAGCAGAGCAACGTCATCAATTTCCATATTCACTATACGACCTGGAATCAAACCTTTGTAAGCTTGAGATGTCTTTCCGCCCTGAATCCAAACACTGTTCGTTGCTGTGTCCTTAAAAAGGGACATGGTGCCGCGCTCCAACCCCTTCCCCATACCCAACAGCAAAACCAGCATGAAGATGCCCCAACTCACCCCAAAAGCGGTCAAGGCGGTCCGCAACTTGTGCTGACGTAAGGTATGGCCTATTTCGGCCCAGCGATCAAGATCAAACATGAGTTTTAAACTTAAATGACATGACAGGATAGGCATTTGACTTTTCGATGCCATATTATTCCCTTATCACTCCAATTTTGGCCATTTTTTCACAGGTTTACCGCTTGTGGGTAAATTGCCGATATGACGCAGGAGGTTTTGCATTTGTGCGGATGTCAGCGGTGGGCCTTGGGCGAGAT
>JAQTSI010000356.1 GCA_028711365.1 Methylococcaceae bacterium | reverse complement strand
AGTTCGTCAAAAGCGGAATCGAATTGCTTTAGCCAGTCCCGGTGGCGTGCCGGAGCGCCGACAGGGAAAGTCTCCCCCCAGACCTGCTCGCGCTCTTCCTGGGAAAAGTCGGCGAAGAAATCGGTGAAACCGGCCACCAGATCCGTCTTGGTGAACAACAGATAGACGGGCAGGCGTACGCCCAGCATCTGGTACAACTCCTGCACCCGGCGGCGCACCGCGGCGGCGTGCTGGGCCCTTTCCTCCTCGGTCTGTTGCAGCAGATCCGACAGGCTCAAAGTCACCAGAGCGCCATTGAGCGGCCGGCGCGGGCGGTATTTCTTCACCAGTTGCAAAAAACCCTGCCAGGCGGCGGCATCCACCGCCTGATGGCTGTCCTGGGTGGTGTAACGCCCGGCGGTATCCAGCAAAACCGCCTCGTCGGTGAACCACCAGTCGCAGTTGCGGGTGCCGCTGACACCCTTGACGAAATTCACCCCCAGCCGTTCGGCCAGCGGGAATTTGAGCCCGGAATTGACCAAAGCGGTGGTCTTGCCGGAACCCGGCGCCCCGATGATCACATACCAGGGCAACTCATAAAGCCAAAGCTGACCGCGTTTTCCCTTGGCGCGGGATTCCCGCAGCACCTGCATCGCCTGTTCGAAACCCTGCCGCAGGGTATCCACTTCTTCGGCGGAAGCTTCCTGCTCGGCGGACTGGCCGGTTCCTCCAGCCAGTTCGTTCATCAATCGGCGATCCTTGCGCCCGGCGAGAATCTGTATGACCAGGCGGTAGATCAGCCAGATCACCCCCATCGTAACGATGGTCAAACCTCGCGCCCACTGCGACTCCAGGGGCTCTAGGCCGGCGATGCCGATCAAAGGGCCGGCGAACCAGATCAAAAGCGCCAGGGCGAGCAGACCGATGAGCTGGATCACCCATTTATTCGTGAAGAAACCGACCAAGCCTTTCACTCTGTTCCCCTATTGGATCGATAGGTCCACGCGCCGGTTGAGGGCGCGGTGTTCCGGCGTGTCGTTGGGAGCCAAAGGCTCGCCATCGGCGCTCCCCTTGGAACGCACCCTGCCGTTCAAGGCACCGGAGGCCAACAGCAGGTCCGCCACATGCTTGGCGCGCGCGATGGAAAGATCCCAGTTGGACGGAAAACGGGCATTGCGTATCGGAATATTGTCGGTATGACCACTGACCAATACCGTGTCCTGGCCGGATCCCAATTCCTGGGCGATCTTCTTCAGCATGGGCACGAACTCCGCTTTGACCTGATCGCTACCCGAAGGGAAGGAGTTGCGGATGCGTAGGGTGCGGTCGTCGATCACTTCCACCATGTTCCGGTCGATCTCCTCTTTCAGCAACACCGTGAAACGTTCCACCCGACCGGGGACGGGGGGTTTGACCACCGGCGGCGGCAGCGGCTGGGCAGTCTTGATCTTCTCCCTGGACAGGGAGGATAACTGCGCCAGGGTCTGATCGGAGAAACCGCTGATGGAAAACAGGAAACCCAGGTAAGCCAGAAACAGGATGGCACCCGCCACCGCGGCCACCACCCATAGGGGGACGAAGCGCATCAAGGCGTTGCGCACCTCCTTCAGACCCTGCCAACGAGGCGACAACGAACGTTCGAAATCGCCCCGCACCCGCAGGATCAGTTGGTAAAGCTCGTTGCGGTATTTATCCAGTTCATTGAGGCCGTTCGCCATGACGCGGTACTTGCCCACGAACCCCAGGCTCAGGCACAGATAACCCAATTCGAGCAGGTGGAGATTCAGGCTGGGCTGGCGTGCCAGGTGGTCGATGATGGGAAAAAACTTCTCCCCCCCCCAGGCTTCCTTGTGGAAGAGGACTGCCAGGCTCTGATGTCCCCAGATGCTCTGCGCCCCCCAGGGGGTGTTGAGGATGGTTTCATCCAGCAATGCGCACATCAGATAGCTGGCCATGCGGGTCTGTTCCTGCGCCATTCCCTGTTGTAGGATCCTGTTTTCGAAAGCGCGGATTTCGGTCACCAGCTGTTGCTGCAAACCGGCGATATCCCGGTGCGAGACGGTGTTGCGCAGGCGGGAAACCAAAGACAGCAGGGACAGGGCCGCGGAAGTCACCGGGTTATCACCGACCGCGGTCCTTCTTATGCCTTCCGCATCCAGGTCTTTCTTCGGCGGCGGCTGCAGCGTAGGCGAGGCAAACTCGTCGAGCGGCGCGGTGCGTCCCCGCCCTCCCGGCGATGGCCGCCTGACCCGGGTCCTGTCATCATCCCCGAACGGGGTAAAGGGATCGTCTTGGCTCACGCGCTTTATCCTTTCTTGATCGCCCAGAATTCGAGTTCGAGATCGGGAAAATTGCCGCCGATGTGGATGGCGAAACCTCCCGAGACCGACATTTTCTTCCACAAATCGCTCTGTTTGTTCAGCTCGAAATAGGAGAAACCGGCATGATAAGGAAGCTGCCTAGGCGCCACCGGCAAGGGATGGATGGAAATGCCGGGCAAGGCCGAACGGACCAGTTGCTGAATGTCTTCCACCGGCCCGATCTTCACCTGCGGCGGGAAATGGGTGCGTAGCGATTCCGGCGCGAGCTTGGCATTGACCGCCAGCACGAAGATGGCTTTGTCCAGCAGGTTCAGATCCGGGCGTTTGGCCGCGTAGACGCCGAATTTCGGCTTGCTCAAGGGGATCTGGATGGCGTTTTGCTCCAGCACCATGCCGAGCAGTTGGCGCAATTCATCCATCAGCGGCGTGAAAGTCGCTTGGAGATCGTCGTGGTTATAGGGGGGAAAGCTGATCGGGCGTTTCCCGCTCTTGTAGAAGGTGGCCAATTCCCCGGCCAATTGCAGCCCCAGACGGTAGAACTCTTCCGGATGCAACGAGGCAGTCGCGCCCAAATGCTCCAACACCGGCTGATAGCGATTGATGGCCTGAAGCAGCAGGAAATCGGCGATTTCCGATGCGCCGCCGCGCGCCGCCTCCACCACCCGGCCGGCCAGGGCTTCGCCGCGGGTGTGCAAAAGCCCATGCAGTTCGCGCAGGAACCCGCTCAACACTCCCGCAGAGGAACAATACAGTACGGGAGGGATGAACTGTTCGTCCAGCACCACGGTCTTGTCCGAGCGCACCTCCACCACTTTCGCCACGCCCAGGCAGACATAACCCGCCCGCTCCTGCCCGGCCAACATCAAACGGGGACGCAATCCGCCGATTTGCACGACATAACGCCCATCCGCCCCACTGTTGTGGTCGCGCACCTCGCGCTCGCGCAGGCGGAAACGCGCCAGGCTATCGGGGAAGGCCTCGCTGTCGATCTCACAGGCATCGGGGCGGCGCTGGGACAAGGCCAGATAAACGATGCCGTTCTTGAGTTCTTCGGGCAATTCCAGGGCCAGGGGCAATTCGTCGTCATCGGGCAAATCGAAGGGAGTGCCGTCGGCGAATGCGCCCCGGCAGTCCAACAGGGCCAGCCGGCCTATGGCCAACTGGCCTTGATCCAGTTTGAGCGAGCGAAATCCCCAGTCGAAAGCGCGCAAACCCGCGCATCGACCATGCACCCAATTCTCGAGGTAACGATCATGCTGCTGGAAATGTTGGGGCCGCAGGAACATCCCTTCGGACCAGATGACCCGGTTATTTTCGGACATAAGCTTCTCGGTTTTTTGCGAATAGTCTAGCTCTTGCCACGCGAGCCGCGCAGGATTCGCATTTGTTCTTCGTAAACATCGACGAACTGATCGCCGAATAAATCGTCCATGCTCTCCCTCACCAGATTCGGATAGGCTTTGCTGTAGGCATTCCAGCATTTGGACTCCTTCCTGAGCACGAAGCCTTCGGCATAGGGCTGCTCGAAGATTTTCGGGTCGAAACGCTTCAGCAGATCGCCGAGGGATGCCTGGATGCCCGCCGTCATCGCCAATTGATGGTTCATGATGTCGCCGAAACCTTCCCTGACCGCTTCGACCGGGCTCATGAAACCCGGGTACTTGTCGGCGATCATGATTTTCATGGCATCCTCCACCGTGACGCTGAATTTCAAAGGATTGTTATTCGCTTTGCCGATGAGGGTCATATCCACCCGAACCTCGCGTTTCGCTTCCGCCCGGGCCCGCAACGCGTCGATCATGCTGGAGACCATGTCGCGAAACACCAGCCCCAGGTTCTTCATGGCGCGTTTCTGTTCTTCCGCCGTCAGCTTGGGGAATTCGGCCAACCCGGCTCCCTCCAGGAAGCAGCGGAACAATTCCGCTTCATCTGGCGCAGCAGACGCAGCTTGCGCCGGCGGCACAACATCGGCGGTCGGCGTCACGGCGGCGGGAGCGGAAGGGCGGCCGGGCTTGGGGATGCTGATCGTCGCCGCAGGCTGCAAGGCCTCGTCTGCAACCGGCAGCGCAGGTAGCGCCGGCGGCGGGCTTTCCGCCGCCGGTTGGAGCGTAGTCGCG
>JAQTSI010000057.1 GCA_028711365.1 Methylococcaceae bacterium | reverse complement strand
AGCGCAGGTTGCAGCCATCCACCTCGCCATGGCTGAGCTTGAGTTGGCGATGCGGGCAGCGGTTTCGTACCGCCGACAGTTCGCCGTCTTCCCCACGGAACAGGGCGATGGAGGTGTTCCAGAATGTCACCTCTTTCACCTGGCCTTTTTTGACCGCGTCGTCATATTCCACCACATACCAGCGATCCGGATCCATTCCGGCGGCGCGGGCCTTTTGCCGCGAATTCTTGGCTTCCGCAAAGGCGGGGGGTGGGGATTTCGTCTGCACGCTGCTCATCTCGTGGCTCTCCGGTTTTTAAGGTTTAAGGGGCGATGATGGGGTCGGGACGATCAGGCCCCGGCGCACGAAATCCTCGTAGGCTTCCCGCACCGCCTGGGACAATTCGGTGGGCTGGTAGCCCAACTCCTGCTTCGCTTTGGTGTGGTCGGCCCGGCGCCGCATCTGAAGCAAGCGTACCGCCGCCGGCGTGAAGCGCCGGGGCAGGTTGGGAAAGGCCCGATACCAGGTCTTGTCGGCCACTTCGGCGAGGACGGCCATCAGCGGCGCCGGCAAGCGCAGCCGGGGCAACGGGCGGCCGGTGACTTCGCGGAACAGCGCCATCAACTCGTCCACGCTGGCATAGGCGGTGCTGAAAATGTACTTCTGCCCAGAACGCCCATGCCGCATGGCCAGTACATGGCCTTCGGCGATGTCGCGGCTGGAGACGAATTCGAAACCGCCGGGGATGTAAGCGCGCAGCCGTCCGTGGGCGAAGTCGATGAGCACGCGGCCCATGCGCGAAGGCATGTAATCATGCGGGCCGATGATGGCGCAGGAACTGGCGATCACCACATTGAGACCGTTGGCATGGGCCTTGAGGCATTCGTGCTCGGTGAGATGCTTGGTGAAGCCATAGGGCAGATGACGATCGAAGGGGTAGAACGGCATGTCCTCATGGCTGGAGCGCTCGGGTTCATGGCCGGTGGCGCTGAGCGATCCCGACACCACCACCTTGTCGACGCCGTGGCGCTGGGCGGCCTGAAGGATATGGAGAGTGCCGCGAACATTGGTGTCGAACACCTCGCGCTTGTGGGCGGCGTTGCCTTCGATGGTCGAAACCAGGGCGGCGCAGTGGTAGACGCGGGTGCAGCCGCGCACGGCGGCGGATACCGCCTCGCCGTCGCGCAGATCGGCGTAGGCGCGCTCCACGGTCAGGCCCTCGAGCGCCCCGTTGTCGCGCTCATGGCGCATCATCACCCGCACTGGCCCGTCTTCGGCAAGCAGCCGGCGGACCAGGTTGGCGCCGAGGTGGCCGGTGGCCCCCGTGACCAGCGTGATGCCCGGGGTCATGGGGTCAATCCAAAATGATGGCGCAAAGCGCCGAGCCGGGAGTGCAAGCTGGCAAGCAGGGGTTTCATGGACTGTCGATCGATGGGTTTGGGAAAGAATCCGGGAATGGTCGACGAAGCGGTCGATCAATGCAAGGCTTCATCCGGTAGGGTGCGATTCAAAGTGATGCAACATGGGGAGGGTGAGGGGATTGCGAGACCGTTGATGGCAAGGAAGCCATCATCGAGCCTACAGGGAGGTATTCACGGCGTGTCTCGCAAGCCTCTCGACCTCCCCACGGCATGAGCATCACTTTGAATCACACCCTCCGGTATCGCCGCCCCGCGTCCGATTCGATCCGGGAATTATATACCGAATGTGAAGTCCAATCCGGCATTCTCCGAAGCACGATTGAATACCATGTGGAAACACGCCCAATACCGAATCCTGATCTGTTGGACTTTTAACCCGCTTCCCCATCTGGCCGTCTTCCTGCTCATTTTCGCCACCGGCTGCAATACGGTCGGGGACATCGTTCCCGGCGAAACCCTGACTAGGGATGCCAACCATCTGCCGGAAGGGGATCTTGCCCGGCCTGGCCCACAGCAGGTCGCCGCCCGGCGGATGGCCGTGAGCCATCAAGGCGAGGATCTGGAACTGGCATTGTATGCGCCCACCAGCTTCCGGCTGAATTCTCCCGCCATCGTTTTTCTGCCAGGCAGGATGGCGCCTGACGACCAGTATGAGAGCTATGGCCGCGCCCTCGCCTCCAGGGGCTTTGTCGTGGCCATGCACGGCTGGTATTCGCCTTTCACCAGCGATAAGGAACTGGCCCGCGACGCGAGCATCATCGCCGACTGGCTGATCCGAACCTACCGAGTCGATCCTGACCGAATCGGCATCGCCGGTCACTCGATGGGAGGGAAGGACGCGGTGTTCGCGGCGGTTCAGTACGGGAAATTCGCCGGCGTGGTCGCCATCGACCCGGATGATAACGGCCGGGTGTCGGTAGTGCATGAGCTGCTGATCCATTTGCGCGTGCCTTTGCTATTGATCGGCGCGGAAGTGGCTTGGCGCGCTTCCAGTGTTTGCGCGCCGCAGGCGACCAATTACCGGCGTTTCTTCGAGCGGGCTCCGGCAGGCACCGTCGAACTCACCCTGAAAGATGCCGACCATGTGCAGATGCTGGATGAGCCTGATCGTTTCGGTTATGGAATTTGCCGCTGCGGCACGGCGGATTCGCGCCTGGTCCGCAACCTGACTCGACGTGCGACCGTCGGGTTTTTCCTCCAGCATCTCCAGGCCGGCCCGGCGTTACCGAAGCCGCCAACGGGCCAGGCCATGGTGCGCGTCGCCTACGCCGATCAGCTCATGGAAAAGTGAAAGGATCGGGCCAGGGCATTGAGCTCGCGAATGCCGATATGCGGCGGGCGAAAGAGCAGATATAAAGGCTCCCTGCGGATCACACCGTATTTTTCCCAGAACACGCACTTGCCGCTTAAGTGCATCATACTGGCCGCCAACCGGTAGAGGCGTCTCGCCAGGAACTCGGAAATGCCGCCGAATCCATCGATGCGCCCCAGTTCCCACCTGGGCCCGATGCCGAAGCAGACCGAGCGGGCGCCCTCTTCGCGTAGCGCTTTCAGGGCCGTGACCACCATCAGATCGTTGGTATGGTGGGGCGCAGCCGGGGTGGAGAACACCAGGTTGATCATGCTATGACATTCACCGCAACTCACCTCCAGCATGGAGAGTACGCCGAGCACGGTGCCGGAGCGTTCGGCGATGAACCAGCGCCGTCCCTGCCGATCCGCGAAAAGACGGGGATTGCCGAGGTGCATCTGCGGTCCATGACGGGAGGTCTGCCAATGCTTGCAGGCCGCCTCCGCCTGATTTTCCAGAAGAATATCGGGTGATGTGTCCGCGCGGTATTCTTGAACCTTCACCTCCAGGCGTCTCGTATGATTGAGATTCTGGCGCAGGTGGCGGGCTTCATGGCCGCGCTCGGGGTCTTGCTGCGGATCGGCCATCAGCAGATCGGCGAACTCGATCGTTCCATAACCCCGTTCGCGGCCATAGGCCTGCATCGTAGCCGTCGCAGCGGTGTAAAGAATGGACCAATCCTTGGCCTCACAATGTGCGGCGAAAGCATCGGCCAGGCGGCCCTGCTGCTCGGATGCGCAGAGCGGATCGCCATACACGACGGCGCAGCCATGAATCGTCTGAAAGCCGATCAGACCCTCGATACCGGGAACGCGGAAGTGACTGCATGAGGGATCCAGCGCGGCGTGCGAGACGCCTCCCCCGTAGCGCCGAACCTGCTCGACCACGGATGAAAGTTGCAGAGTGGCTGTTTCGCTCATGTCACATCGCCCAATGGCTATCATCTAAAGTTTTCCGGATCGAATGAGTATTGAGGATGGTGAGGTTGAAGTCGACGGGATCGGGCGAGGATAAAAGTGTGCTCGCAATATTGCTTGACGGCGCATCTTGAGCGAGACTCACATCAACCCAGCCCAGATTCCTCTCACACCATGAAAGACCAGCCAATATCCATTATAACCTCCGATCAAATCCGCCTGCTCGAAACCTGTGATTTCGAACATCAGCCGCCCGGCACCATCCTGCGGGATTTCGACACCCTGCTGGAGTTGATCGGTGATGCCGGCATGCCGATCACCCCGGGGCAACTCATCGCACTGAGCCAGTTGCAAACCCTCAACAGCCGCCTCAGCCATCCGGTAAAGCTGGATAGCAAACGCCCGGTTCAGAGATCATACCCTCCCATCAATGGGCTTTATCTGGTGCTGCGCTCAACGGGACTCGCCACGATAGGCAGCCAGGCCAGAAGGCGCCGAGTCAGTACGGCGATTGATCAGCCTGCTTCCGGTTGCCAGCCTTTTTCACCCGGCGCAGGTCATGCCTGAGCGAGATCGACCCGCCGCGCGAGTTCATGCAGCGCCGGGGCGATCTCCACCCGATACTCATACCAATCCTGGAGGCTGCATAGCGGTTCCGGCAGCCGGGTCAGGTTGGCAGCCGCATGGCTGCGGATATCTTCGAGCCTCGGGGCAGGCGCCAAGCGGCGCCCGTCGTGCATCACCGGCTGGATGAGCGCCTCTCCCGGCAGCAACTCGTCTTCCACCGTCACCCCATCCCAAGCCATGCGACCCTCGGCGTCGTAGTTGCGGTACACCTGTTTGCGCCCGGGCCAGGATTGCTTGCCTTCGGAACGCTTGCGGCGCGCCTTGCCGGCATATTCCTGGAGTTTGTAGGCGCAGTCGAGGTAGGGCGCATCGCTCGAAGTGTCCAGGCGCGTACCGATGCCGAATCCGTCCACCGGCGCACCGGAGGCGAGCAGGTCGCGCAGCGCATACTCGTCCAGATCACTGCTGGCAAAAAGGGTGGCATGCCCGAGGCCGCCCGCATCGAGGATTTGCCTCACCCGGCGGGCATGCTCGGCCAGATTGCCGGAATCGATGCGCACCCCCTTGACGCGGATGCCGTCGCGTTCCAGCCGCGGCGCCAGCGCCACCACCTTGCGCGCCGCAGCTTCGGTGTCGTAGGTGTCGATCAGCAGCACCACATTGTCCGGCTGGGCATGGGCGAAATGCTCGAAGGCCAGCGTCTCGTCATCGTGGGCCTGCACGAAGGAATGCGCCATGGTGCCGAACAGCGGAATGCCGAACTGCATCCCTGCCAGCACCGTCGCCGTGCCGGTGAAACCGGCGATATAGCTGGCGCGCGCCGCCAGCAGCCCCGCTTCCGCCCCATGGGCGCGGCGCAGCCCGAAATCCACCAGCAGCTTGTCCGGCGCCATCAGCACCATGCGCGCGGCCTTGGAAGCGATCAGGGTCTGGAAATGCAGCAGGTTGATGAGCCGGCTTTCCACCAGTTGCGCCTGCGCGATGGGGGCGGTGACCCGCAGGATCGGCTCGTTGGGGAAGAAGATCGTGCCTTCCGGCATGGCATGCACATCGCCGGTAAAGCGCAGCGTTTCCAGATGGGTGAGAAAATCCTTGTCGAAGCAGCCGGTGGAAGCCAGCCATTGCATTTCCTCCGGGGTGAAATGCAAGTCTTCCAGAAATTCCAGCACCTGTTCGAGACCCGCCGCCATCAGGAAGCCGCGTCCAGGGCGCAGCCTGCGCACGAAGAATTCGAACACGGCGGTTTCCTCCATGCCGCCATGATCATAACCTTGCAGCATGGCGAGTTGGTAAAGATCGGTGAGCAGCGCGCTATTCGCGGGATTCATCCGACGTTCCCTTGCAGGCTGATGCCTTGTGCGCCCAGTGCGGTCATTTCCTCCAAAGCATGCCGTCCGTCGCCGGGCTGGACATCGACGGCCCGGACCGCATCGACCAGGACAAAGACCTGATAGCCGAGTTGCAGGGCATCGACCGTCGTATTGAGCACGCAATAGTCGGTGGTGAGCCCGCAGATGAACAGCCGGCGGATGCCGGCATCGCGCAGTTGCCGGTCCAGATCGGTGCGCAGGAAAGAGGAGTAGGCGTCATGTTCCGGTGCAGTGGCCTTGGAGATGATCACGACGGAAGGCGGCAGCCGCAGTTCTGCCGAGAATTCCGCGCCCTGTGTTCCCGCCACGCAATGCGGCGGCCAAGGCCCGCCCTGCGCGCGGAAGGAGCAATGATGCTCGGGGTGCCAGTCGCGGGTGGCAAACACCGGCAGCTTGCGCGCCATGAAGAGGTCCAGGTAACGGTTGATCAGCGGCACCAGCTCATCGCTTCCCGTCACCGCCAGGCTGCCTCCGGACAGAAAGTCGTTCTGCAGGTCCGTGACCAACAGGGCGTCGCCCTGCAGCGGCTGCCAGTCATTTCGATCGATTTCGTTCATGATGTATCTCCTTTTCCTGATCGAGCTCGGTCGATGACCCGAAGGGCGCAGAAACCGGCAGAGCGATTGCCTGCCAATGCGGTTTGACAGGGAGTATAGATGCGATCAAATACCCTTCACCGCCACTTCCACTACCGCGCTCCATTGGCCGATGCGCTCGTCCTTCAGGCGGTAGATGGCGCGGTAGCGCCAAAGGGCGGTGGCGCCTGGGGCGGGGAGTGGGGCGGTGTCGAGATAGCCGGGACTGGTGTCGATGGTGAGCAGGACAAAGCCGTTGCCCCGGTCTACTTCGATCTCCACCGCATCCATGCCGGCCTTGGTCCAATCCAGGTAGGGCTGGCCATTGATCAGCTTGCAGCCTAGATCCGGCTGGAGGCTGTCCCAATCCAACGGCGCGGGTTTGATAGGCAAGATATTGAGGGTCTGGCCGATAGCCTCGGTGTATTTCGGCTGGCGTTTGATATAGGCAATGAGTTCACCCAAAAAACCTGTGGCGTCCTCGAACAATGGGCCACTAGGCGGAATGGGCAGGGTGAGTGGGGGAAGACTCAGGCTGCCCGTCACCGGGCCGTTGAGCACCTCCTTCTTCAGGGCCGAGGCTCCTTCGGCGGCGTTTTTCAGCGCGGTTTGATAAGCCAGGGCAAAGTCGAGGCTAGCGCTAGCTTGGCCTAGGCGGGCGAGCCTATCGGCGGGAATACTCAGTGCATCGGCTAGGCTGCCGGGCAGGCTTGCATTGAGATGGCGAAGCAAGGCCAATTTGTCGGTCTCGCTGCGGGGAATTGTGGGGGAATTGGCCATGATGAAACCTCCTATTGAGCAGATAAGCCATTAATTTCCATGAGATGAAATAACTGTAGACATATATTGGAAAAATGCTAGGGAAAAAATTATTTCATGGGCGGATGCCAAAATTTTCGGGGTT
This sequence comes from Methylococcaceae bacterium, assembly GCA_028711365.1. Lineage (GTDB taxonomy): Bacteria > Pseudomonadota > Gammaproteobacteria > Methylococcales > Methylococcaceae > Methylumidiphilus. The sequence continues at coordinate 11,851 of JAQTSI010000057.1, read as the reverse complement.
TGGGCAGAGGTGACACGCGGTGTGGATTGGGTTCCCGAACGCGCGAAAGGGGGACGCGAGGTGCGAAAGGGGGGACGCGAGGCGCGAAAGGGGTGACGCGAGGCGCGAAAGGGGTGACGCAAGGCGTGAAAGGGGTGACGCGAGGCGTGAAAGGGGTGACGCGGGGTGCGTCACCCATCCTTCCCCCTTGCAGGCATGGGTATCTACACAAATCCCCTCCCCCTGGCAGGAGGAGGGTTAGGGTGGGGGTTGAACGCCGATCATACGGCACCGCTTCTGGGTTTCGGCAAGCTTCTACCCCCATCCCAGCCTTCCCCCTGCAAGGGGGAAGGAGTTGATTTTTTTGCACTTTGAGACTTGTGTAGATACCTTTGCCCTGCCAGGGAAGGAGTGACGACTTGTATGATACCCATCCCCCATCGCGCGTGATCCTTTGCCGGGAAGCCAGAGCCCGGCGAAACAGACCTGAGGTTGCTTTTGCCGGTGGAACAGCGGCCCATTCTCAAGGCATAATGGTTCCATCCTGTTGATGACCCAAAACGCCCATGCCTCTTTATTTTTATAAAGCCGTCAACCGAGACGGCGAGCCAGTGGAAGCCGAGCGCGAGGCATCCGATGAGGCCGTCCTGCTGCAAATCCTGCAAAACGAGGGCCTGTTGCCGATCAAAATCGCCCCGGCTTCCTCCAAGCCCTTCGCCTGGCTGCGTTTCGGACGCAATACATCGGGCTTGTCACGTAATGATGTTACCCTATTCACCCATGAACTGTTGACCCTGCTGCAGGCGGGCCTGCCCTTGGACCGGGCGTTCGGCGTGCTGATGGAATTGACGGCGTCGCAGCCGCCGCTCAACGGCATGATCGGCAGGGTGCTGGAGGCGGTCAAGGGCGGGGCTCAGTTGTCCGATGCCCTGGAGCAGCAAACCGGGGTCTTTTCGCGTTTTTATCTCAACTTGATTCGCGCCGGCGAGGCGGGCGGGGCGCTGGAGCAGGTGCTCGGACGCTTGACCGAGTATATGGAGCGTTCCAAGGAGTTGCGCGAAACCGTCAGCACGGCGATGATCTATCCGGCGATCCTGGTGACCATGGCGGCGATGTCCCTGTTGCTGCTGTTGACCTTCGTCGTGCCCCAGTTCACCGAGATGTTCGAAAGCGCCGGCAAGGAATTGCCCCTGCCGACCCAGATCGTGGTGGGAGTGGCGCAGGGATTGAAGGATTATTGGTGGGCCTTGCCACTGGGGGTCATGGCCGTGATCAGCTATTTCCGTTACCAGATGGCCGACCGCGATCGCCGTTACGTCTGGGATCGCCGACTATTGAAGCTGCCTTTGGTGGGAGACTTGATCAAGAAGGTCTCCGTGGCCAATTTCAGCCGCACCCTGGCGACCCTGTTGGCCAATGGTGTCTCTCTATTGACCGCGTTGACCATCGTCAAGGATACCTTGAACAACCTCGTGGTGGCCGAAAAAGTCGAGCTGGCGGTGGAAAGCCTCAAGCAGGGCGGCGGCTTGTCCGCACCCTTGATCGACTCCGGCCTATTTCCTACCCTGGCCATTCAGATGATCAAGCTGGGCGAGGAGTCGGGCCATTTGGACGAGATGTTGGATCGGGTCGCTACGACCTACGATAAGGAAGTCAAATCGGCCATCCAGCGGATGTTGGCCCTGTTGGAACCTATATTGATTGTAGGGCTTGGCATCATGATTGCTGGTATCATTATCTCCATTCTGATGGCGATCCTGAGCGTCAACGATCTGGCATTCTAATTCCTGATGTTCGAAAAATCCCCTGCATTAACCCAAACCCTAAGAGAGCCTATGCGAAGCGACAAGCGTCTTTCCCATTCTTCCCGAGGTTTCACCCTGATCGAATTGTTGGTGGTGCTCGCCATCCTGGGTTTGTTGGCAGGATTGGTGGGACCGCAGCTCATCAAGCATCTGGGCGAATCGAAAACCAAGGCGGCGAAGCTGCAAATCGAGGAATTGGTTTCATCCCTGGATATGTACCGCATCGATGTGGGCCGCTATCCCACCACCGATGAAGGATTGGCGGCCCTGATCGAAGCGCCGGGCACGGCGAGGGTCTGGAATGGTCCTTATTTGCGCAAGAAAAAATTGCCAGCGGACCCTTGGAACAATCCCTACCACTACGCCTATCCGGGCCAGCATGGCAAGTTCGATCTCTATACCCTGGGCGCCGATAACAGCGAAGGCGGCGAGGGCGAGGATCTGGACGTCACCAGTTGGGAATGAGCTTTGCCCTCTAGTCCATACCCCCTATAGCCTATCCCGACCGGCCATCTTCTCCTTAAGTGAAGGTTTTCAACAAACCAGCAGGGCGCGGTTTCTCCCTGATGGAAATGATGCTGGCCCTGGTCATCGCCGGCCTGGCGGCGGCGGTGGTCGTGCCGAATTTCCAGCCGGCCATCGCCAGCATGCAGATGCGCTCGGCGGTGCAGGACATCGCCTCCGCCCTGCGCCATACCCGGGGGCAGGCCCTCAGCCGGGGACAGGAAGCGGAGTTCGTGTTGAACGTGAAACAGCATAGCTATCAGGTGGCAGGCCGGCGTAAAGCTTATTCCCTGCCGTCTTCGGTAAAATTGAATCTGTTTACCGCCGATTACCTGATGTCCGAAGGCCAGGGCAGCATCGTTTTCTACCCGGACGGCTCCTCCACCGGCGGGCGAGTGACCCTGGAAGCGGCGGGCCGGAAGCAGATCGTGGACATCGTGTGGCTGACGGGGGCGATCGTGATCCGGGAAGAACATGATGAAGATTCCTGAGCGCTTGCGCCAGGGCGGTTTTTCCCTGCTGGAAGTGTTGGTCGCTTTCTCCATCATGGCGCTCACCCTGGGGGTGTTGCTGCGTATCTTCGGCGTCGACACCCGCCTGGCGGCTTTGTCCGGGGAACACTCCCGCGCCGTGGTGCTGGCCGAATCGCTGTTGGCGGACGCCGGGATGGAAACACCCTTGCAGCCCGGAGAAAGCAATGGCGAGGTCGACGATCAGTTTCAATGGCACATGACGGTGGCGCCGTTTTTGCCCGCCGGCGAACCCTTGCCCGAGAACTTGCCGTTCAAAACCTACTGGGTCGAATTGACCGTCCTGTGGGGCGATGAGCAGGAGCCCCATACCTTCACATTGGGCACTTTGCGGATGAGCGGCGATTTGCGCCAGAGCGGGTTTCCCCCGAGATGATCGGCGCGCCTTTCAAGCCGGATCAAGCCGGTTTCACCCTGCTGGAAGTGATGATCGCCACGGTGTTGCTGGCCATTGTCATGACCCTGCTGCTGGGCGGGATGCGTGTCGGCGCGGGTAGCTGGGAGCGGGGCGAATCCCAGGCCGAGCAGACTTCCAGCCTGCTGGTGGCGGATAATTTTTTCCGTTCCCACCTGAGCGATGTGCTGCCGCTGTTCGAGAGTCCCACCGATCCCGGCCAGGCCGGTTTTGCCCCACATTTGCTGTTTCGCGGGGGTGTGCACGAGCTGGAATATGCCGGGACGCTTCCCCCGCAGGTGCGGGGCGGGATGTACAAGTTTCGCCTCTATCTGGCGGCCGAGGGTGGACGTAGCGATCTGAAACTGGCCATACGCCCGTTTTCCACCGGCAGTCCGGGTGACAGTCAAGCCATAGAGGACGTGCGGATCTTGGAGAATGTGGAGTCCCTGCGGATCTCCTACTATAGGAAAATCAATGCCGAGGCGGACGGACAATGGATCGAAGAATGGAAGGAGGACTTCCTGCCGTCTTTGGTGAAACTGGAAATCGCCTTGATCGGCGTGCCTGAATGGCCGGCCATCATCGTCGTGCCGCGAGCGGAGACCGGGCGATGAAGGTTCCAATCTGTCATGCCGGCCAGCGGGGCGTGGCCATGATCGCCGTGCTCTGGATGGTGACCCTGCTCACCATCATGGCGGGGAGCTTCTCGCTTTCCATGCAGAGGAATACCGGATTGGTGAAAAACGCCCAGGACCGGGCGCGGGGACTGGCTTTGGCCGATGCGGGCGTACACTATGCCATGCTCATGTTGAGCCTGCCCGATCCGCAAAAACGCTGGCGTAGCGATGGCATGCGCTACGAGGTCAAGTTGCCGGGTGGTGATGTGGTTTTAACGATTTTCGACGAGGGTGGAAAAATCGACATCAATGCCGCTTCCGAGCAAACCTTGCGCGACTTATTGATCAAGGTGGTGGGTAATGATCCCAGGTCTCTGGCGCTGGCCGACCGCATCCTGGATTGGCGCGATAGCGACAATCTGCGACGCGCCAACGGCGCGGAAGACAAGGATTATCTGGCCGAGGGCAGGGCGTATGTCCCGCAAAACAAGAATTTTCAGTCCCTGGAGGAACTACAGATGGTGCTGGGCATGACTCCCGCTCTGTATAAAAAGTTGGAGCCCTTGCTGACGATTTACACCGGGCAGGACGGAATCAATCCGCTGAAAGCCTCGGCCGAGGTTTTGCGTTTATTGTTGGGCCTGGATGAGAAAACCATCGCCGATTACCTGAGTCAGCGCCGGGCGAATCAAGCCAACCTTCCGCCGCCCACCTTGAGTACGCCAACGGGCGGGATCCGGGTCGCCGGGGGTGGTGACATCGCATATACCATTTTCGCACAAGCCAGGCTGTCGGAGGGCCAAGGCGCCGGGCTCAAGGTCACGGTCAGACGCCAGCGTTCGCGCAATGGCACGCCTTTTGCCTTTGTTAGCTGGAAACAGCAGATTTTCGGTGCGAATGATAAATTCGACGCCGCCAACTTTCCCATGCCTCGATAAGCCGCCTCATGCTCAAACTGGATACCCGGATCGAACTGGATGTGGAGAAATTTTTCCGCTGGTGGGGGAGCGGCTTGGCGGTTTTCGTGCCGGAGCGCTTGCGTAAACTCCTGTGGAAGAAACGTGATCGGTTGATATTGACCCGAATGCGCGATGGCTTGCATGTCGGCTTTTTCGATGATGCAGGGTTTCGGGAATGGGGGCCGTTTCCGCTGGATGAGGTGGGAGCCGGCCAGCGGGAGCAGTTGTTTGCGCAGTTTCCCGCCTTGACCGAGGCCGAATTGGTGTTGCGGCTGGCGCCCGAGCAATGCCTGGTCAAAGTCGTCAAATTTCCCGCGGCGGCGGAAGAAAATCTGCGGCAGGTGGCCGCTTTCGAGATGGACAAGCTGACGCCGTTCAAGGCCGAACAAGTCTATTTCGATGTCAAGGTGCTGGAGTGGCTGATGGAAACCCGGCAGATCCGCATCGCTTTGGCCTTGGTCCCACGGGGGAAACTGGATGACATACTGGATGAACTGATCAGCTGCGGCTGGAGGCCCGAGCGAGTAGATGTAGGGGCCGAGTCCGATGGGCATGATCTATTGCCGGAGAAATTCAGGCCGCGCAAGTATCGATTGCCCAAAATCCTCAATATGGCATCCACCCTATTGTTCTTGCTGTTATCATGCGCGGTTTTGGGGCTTCCCATCGTCATGAAACGCGCCCAGGTGGAGGAATTGCAGCGGGAGGTCAAAGTGGCAGGAAAAGTCGCACAGGAAGTGCAGACCCTGCGGGAAGAAGCCGAGAAAATGGCCCATGAAACCGGCTTCCTGTTGCAGAAAAAACGCGAGGAACCCGCCATGGTGGATATGTTGGAGGAACTCTCCAAGGTGATTCCCGATCAGACTTCGCTGAATGGACTGCAGTATCGCGACCGCCGGGTCATCGTGCAAGGTCAATCTCCCGCCGCATCCAGCCTGATCGAGCGAATCGAAGCTTCGCCCTATTTCAAAAACACCAGTTTTGTTTCGCCTGTCACCAAGGATGTTTCCAACGGGCAGGAACGTTTCCAGATCGCCAGCGAAGTGATCAATGGGAGGTCTTCTGAAAAACCTGAAAAACCGGCTGAGTAAGTCGCAACTTTCCGCCCTGGGGCTGCTGATCGGCGTGCTTATACTGGCCTATGTGGCGGTGTTGAACCCATTGATGGCCATCGGCGGCGATTATTCCGAGCGCATCGAAGAGTTGGAGTTCAAACTGCAAAAAATGCGCAAGACCGCCGCCGAGAAAGAACACTGGCTGAAGCGGCTGGAAGAAATCAAGCAACAAGGCGAAACGGAAGGTCGTTTCATCTCCCGGGATACCGCCGCGCTGGCTTCCGCCGATTTGCAGACCCGCATCAAGGAGGCGGTGAACCAGGCCGGTGGGGAACTGATCAGCACCCAGGTGATTCCCGAGCGCAAGGAAGAGCAGTTTACCCGCATCGCCGTGAAATTGCGCATGACCGGCAGCACTCCGATGTTGCGCGATGTGCTGCATGCTTTCGAATCCGGCAATCCTATCCTGTTCGTGGAAAATCTCAATATTCGACCCATCCGTATCATACAGCCGCAGCTTCCAGGCGCCAAAGCGCCCAAGGTGGCGGACAAGCTCAGCGTCGATTTCGACGTCGTGGGCTATATGCGGGGAGGATAAGCCATGTCCAAACGCTACCGGGAATATGTGCCGTCTTTGCTGATGCTCGGCTTCAGCGCGATCTTGACGGTGATTTTATTGATGCAATGGTTGCATTACCGCAATCAACAGGCCGATTTGAGAAATCGGCTGAGCGTCAAGCCGGAAGTGCATCTGGAGACATCCACCCAGGAAGGGGAAAGCTACGATCTTCCGGGTCAGGATGAATATACCGCCCTGGTCGAACGTCCGTTGTTCATGGAAGGCAGGCGGCCGGCCACGGACGAAGGCAGTGCCTCGGAAAGCGTGAGCGTGGAAAAGACGCCCCTGACGGTCAAGCTCATGGGCGTGATATTTACGCCTCAGGATAAACTGGGTTTGTTTCTCGATGCCCAGGGCAAGTACAAGCGGGCCCACAAGAATGGCGTGATCGGCGGATGGAAAGTGGCCGAGATCCAGCCGGACAAGGTCATCATGGAACAGGGGGATGCGAAGGAAGAGCTTAAACTGCTCAAACCCAAACCGAAAACCACCCCGTCGAAACCTCCGGGCGGCAAAGCCGAGGTGCAAGTTCCGGGGAGCGCACCCGCCGAAGATGTTGATAATCCCGATACCCCTACCGAGGAATCCGTTGATTCCGAACCAACCGATGAAACAGGCAATGAAAGCGACAGCGCAGATCAAAGTGACGAATCCGATGCAAGCAGTGACCAATAAAGTTTCCTTCATCGTCTCGAAAAGCCTGGTCGGAAGTCGGTTTGGCGTCGCTTTGGCGCTGGCGTCGGTGGGGTTGTCCGGGTGCGAATATATGGGGCCTTCCGGAGCGAAAAAGTTGCAAGTTCCATCGGCGCTAGTGGTACAGGAGAAGAAAATCAAGGAAGAGCCGGCGCCGGTCAATGCGACTACCGAGAATCCCGGTGCGACCAAAATCGAGGTCTATCCGCCTTCAGGCGCTCTGTTCGGATCCCCGGCTGGCGCCAAGGAGCCTGCGGCCCAGCAACGCCCCGCGAAGGAAGGCAAATATACCCTCAATTTCGAAGACGCCGATTTGGGCGAAGTGGCTAAGGTCATCCTCGGTGATACCTTGAAAGTCAATTATGTGATCAGTCCCAAGGTGACCGGCAAGGTCAGCTTGCAAACCATGCATCCCTTGACCGATGATGAGCTGATTCCGACCCTGGAAATGTTGCTCAAGACCAATGGGGCGGCGCTGATCAAGGAACATTCGCTGTATCGCATCGAACCGGAGACCAACGCCATGATCAATGCCCCCGCCGCTCGCCTGGGGCTGGCCGGTCAGGACATTCCCGCGGGTTATCAATTGCGGGTAGTGCCCTTGCGTTACGTCGGCGTTGCGGAGATGCAAAAGGTGCTGGAGCCCATGATGCCGCCGAAATCCATTATCCGCGCCGACGAAACGAGAAATCTGCTATTGCTGGCGGGTACTTCCGATGAACTGGATAGCGCCATCGAGACCGTCCGCATCTTCGATGTCGATTTCATGCGCGGCATGTCGGTGGCTTTATTTCCGCTGAAAAATGTCGATCCCACCACTATCGCGGAGGAATTGGACAAATTGCTGACCGTGAGCGGCAAGGGGCCATTGGGGGGGATGTTTCGGCTGATGCCCATCGAGCGACTCAATGCCATTCTGGCGGTGACCCCGCAGCCGCGCTACCTGGACGAGGTGCAAACCTGGATCGAGCGGCTGGATCGCTATAACACCAACAAGAGCGGCAATATGCATGTCTATCGCGTGCAGAATGTCGATGCGATAGAACTGGCCAACACCCTGAGCCATATCTTCGGTCAAGGCGGGCGTTCCAGGACGCCGGGCGCTTCACTATCCCCCGGATTGAGCGGCGCTTCGATCAGCGGCAGTGGAGTTTCTTCCGGGTCCCTCGATGGAGATGGCGATCGAATATCCTCGAACTCGAGTGGAGGGGCAGGTTCTTCGGGCTTGGGCAATTCCTCAGCCTCATCATCTTCATCGTCGTCATCATCGTCGGGATTGGGCGGCAGTGGGGGATCGAGTTCGATCGTCGGTTCCGGCAGTGGCGGGACTAGCGGCTCCAGTTCGCTAGGCTCGGGCTCGACAAGGTCGTCCGGCGGTGGCGCTTTTGGCGGTATGGGAGGTGCGGGAGGATCGGGCGCTACCGGCCAAGGCAAGAGCCGCGGCACATCGGTCGCGGATCTCGGCAACAACATGAAAATCGTCGCCGACCCTTCCAATAACGCTTTGATCATCATGGCCAAGGCCCAGGATTATCGGGAGATCGAGGCGGTCATCAAGGAGTTGGACGTCATGCCCTTGCAGGTTTTGATCGATGCCACCATCGTCGAAGTATCGCTGACCGACACTTTGCAATACGGCCTCATGTGGTACTTCGAACATCGGGGTAAGGATGTCTCGGGCGCCGGCGTTTTGGGTAATCCCTTGGCTGGCAATACGAGTAGCAGCAGTAGCAGTAGTAGTTCTTCGAGCAGTTCTTCGTCTTCCAGCAGTTCCTCCGTCAACGCATTGGGCCTTTTGCAACAGGCGGCCTCGGGGGGATTTACCTATTCCATGGTCAGCATGGGCAATAATATACGCATGGAACTCGATGCCCTGGCCGCCAATAACAAGATCAATGTCTTGTCGGCCCCCTCGCTGATGGTGCTGAACAATCAACAGGCCACCATCAAGGTGGGTGACCAGGTGCCGATCTTGACCGCGCAGGCGCTTCCGAGCACGGGAACCACCAACCTGGTGGGTACCCAGTCGATCCAGTATCGCGATACCGGCGTGTTGCTCGATGTGCGTCCGCGGGTCAATACGGGGGGACTGGTGATCATGGATGTCGAACAGGCGGTGGATAATGTCAAGCCGCAAGCCTCCTCGGGAGGCATCACCTCGCCCACCATCGCCCAACGAAAAATCAAAAGTTCGGTCGCCGTGAAAAATGGCGAGACCATCGTGTTGGGCGGGCTGATCAAGGAGAATGTCAGTAATAACTTGACCGGAATACCCTTGCTGTCGCGCATTCCCTGGTTCGGCTCATTATTCGGCCAGACCAACAAAAGTTTGGATCGCACCGAGTTGGTGGTATTGCTGACTCCCCGGGTGGTGGACAACTCCCGAAGCTCTCAGCAGATCACCAACGAATTCCGCCGCAAGTTGACGGGACTGTATGAACAGCGGCCATCGCCCAGCCCAGCGGGGAGCACCGTCGTCAATCCGCCACAATAAGGAGGGCTTGCCAATCGGTCATGGGCAATCTACCCTGACTACGGTTTTCGGCTGAATGGCATCGAGGGTTGCGTATGTACAATTATTTCGCCCTGGCTCTGATTTCGACGCTAGGCATCATCTTTCTCGATGACGATCCGCATAGCGTTTCCCTGCAGGAATGGATCTTATATGCCGTGCTGATTTATTCCGCGATCTCGTTTTTCCGCAAATACCGCGAACTGCTCTCCCGCGAAAAGCGTTGAAGGCATCATTGCGCCGGTAAGCGCGGAGATTCTTATGGCGAACCTGAAGACAAAGACCTTTTGCGGCGTTTGAAGCAAACGAACTCCCCCCACTCGTCCGGCTCGATGCGTTCAGTCTTCGAGCCCTTTCCCCATGCCGAAATCGGTTGACCGTATCCTTATGTTCAAGCCATTGATCTTCTTCATCGGTCTGCGCTACACGCGGGCCAAACGGCGTACTCGTTTCATCTCGTTCATCACCCTGACTTCGGTATCGGGCACCGGCTTGGGCGTGGCCGCCTTGATTACCGTGCTTTCCGTCATGAATGGGTATGAGGCGGAACTGCGCGAGCGTATCCTGGGAATGACCTCCCACGCATCCATCACCGGGCTGAATGGCCAACTCCACGATTGGCAGACATTGAGCGGCCCATTGCAGCAGGAGAAGCAGGTGATCGGTTGGGCGCCCTATATCGAGGCGCAAACCATGCTGAGCTCGGACCATCAGGCGAGCGGCGCCATGCTGCGCGGCATCCTGCCCGGTTACGAACCGCGAGTATCCGAGGCCACTTCCCGGCTGGTGGAAGGCCAACTGGAGGCGTTGCGCGCCGGCGAATTCGGCATCATCCTGGGCCAGGAACTGGCTAAATTTCTCGGCGTGAAGTCCGGAGACAAGGTCGCCGTGATCACTCCCGAAGTCGTCGCCACGCCCGCCGGTGTCCTGCCACGCCTCAAGCGTTTTACGGTGGTGGGAATATTTCGGGTGGGTATGTACGAATACGACCGGAATCTGGCCCTGATCCATCTGGATGATGCCTCCCGTTTATTACGCATGGAAGACGCCGTCTCCGGACTCCGCCTCAAACTGGAAGACCCGCTTTATGTCCGGCAGGTGGCACGGGAGATCGGGTCGAAACTGCCGGACCAGTACATGATCACCGACTGGACCCAGGCCCATGGGAATTTTTTCAAGGTTCTACAGAGCCAAAAACGGATGCTGTTCTTCATCCTATTGCTCATCGTCGCCGTGGCCGCCTTCAACGTGATCTCCACCCTGGTCATGGTGGTTACCGACAAGCGGGCCGACATCGCCATCCTTCGCACCTTGGGGCTGACGCCGTTCGGGGTCATGGGCATCTTCATCGTGCTCGGGACCATCATCGGCATGTCCGGAACGCTGTTGGGCGGCATCGGCGGGGTGTTATTGGCCTGGAACGTGGAAACTCTGGTGCCGGCCATCGAGCGTCTGTTCGGCGTTCGTTTTCTGGCGGCCGATGTGTATTACATCAGCGAGTTGCCCTCCCGCTTGCTCTGGTCGGATGTCTACCAGGTGACTGGTGTGGCGTTTTTGTTATCCGTTTTGGCGACGCTCTACCCTGCCTGGCAGGCGTCCCGCATCAAGCCGGCGGAAGAGTTGCGTTATGAATGAAGCTGTCTCGATCTGCTGGCATCTCGATCCGATTCAATGCTGGCAGCGGGGACAATGGAAGGTGGAGCGCTGGGCGAGCCTGAAGCAGCGGACCGGTTCGCCGCACAGCAGGCAGGGTGATCCTTCCCGCCCGTACACGGCAAGCGTTTGCTGAAAATAGCCGGGTTTGCCGCTGGCGTTGACGAAATCCCGCAGGGTGGTCCCGCCCTGGACGATCGCTTCGCCCAGCACCTCGCGTAGGGTTTTTGCCAGGACGCCATAGCGCCGCAATCCGATTCTGCCCGCCGCGCGGCGGGGATCGATGCGGGCTCGGAATAAGGCTTCGTTGGCGTAGATGTTGCCCACGCCCACCACCCGATGGCTATCCATGATGAAGGTTTTTACCGCGATTTTCTTGTCCTTGGCGCTGGCATGCAGATATTCGCCGGTAAAATTTTCATCGAAAGGCTCCGGACCCAGATCCGCCAGCAGGGGATGGCTCAGCGGATCTTCATCGGTCCACAGCAGGCAGCCGAATCGGCGCGGATCGTGAAAGCGCAGACACCC